>DDEW01000001.1 GCA_002336935.1 Candidatus Saccharibacteria bacterium UBA1944 | reverse complement strand
CCTGCTTGGCTATGTTCATCGCCCACGTTATGACTTCGTCGTCGAGCGTGCAAAGTTTGTTTGCCCAAGCCGTGAGGTTTTGGTCGGTGATGTAGCGCTTTTTGTAGGCATATTCTACCAGCACGGCAATCATCTTCAGGTGTATGTCGGTTTTACGGAGCAGAGCTTCGCGGTTTTTGTCTTTGCTATAAAAACTCACCGCTTCGAGCACCAACTCCACCACGTCTTCGGTGCGCCGGCGGATGTCGTGCGCAAGTGCCAGCTTTTCGCTTTTGGGGAACTTTTCAATCAGCCGGTAGGTGTATTCTAGCAGCGACACCGCCGAGCGATACAGTGTGTAGTGAGTGGGCGGTAGCTTGCGGATACGCTGACGCATCCGGTTGACTGGTATTTTTTTAGATTTTTCGCTTGGCTTCGCCGCTGGCGAAGCAACGGGCTCTTCCGCCCCGGCGCGGGGCGGAAGAGCAAGCCCAAGGGTAGTTTGTTTGGTTAGTTGTTTTGGCATACGGAGAGTAAGGAGTTTTTGCGAATGAATTTTTTGTTAAAAATTACATTCGACTCTGGACAGCACGAAACCCGAGGTAGTCGTAGGCATTGCCATTCCTGCTATCCGCCGAAAACAACCCACCGTACGAACCATTGTCCGAAAAGCCACCGCGGACAGACCACGGGTAGCCCGCGTCCACGAAGATCGAGTAATCTGAACCCCACGACTGGCCGTAACCGGCCACGGACTGAACTGACTTGGTCTCGTGCAAAGCACGGCCGCCACAGGTAGCCCAGGTACAAAGATCATTGCTGGTGTAGTAATCGCCTGCAAAGGGAGGGTTCAAGTAAACATCGAGATATTTGGAGCTTGGGAAATTGCCAGCCGGAAAGCCGTCTACTGGTCCGCTACCCCAGTCGGCCTGTACGTGGTTAAAGTTACTCAGGGTGTATTCCGCGTTGCCGCCGCTCATGTCGTAAAGGCCAGTCGGGTTACCGGTAGTGCTGGCCTGTTGGCCAACGGCGGTCTGGTAAGCACCGGAGTCGTTGGTGCCTAGTGCGCAGTCAGTTGTAGCATCTGCACTTTCAGTAGTGCCGCTCCAGCCCGTTCGTTTGTTGAGGTTTGTCCAGGTATTTGTGTCGCCACAGTTGTTTATGTACACCGGGTTAGCGGCACCCTTGCCGTAGCTACTGGTCGCCAGGTACGTGGCGGCACCCCAGTCAGCATCACGAGCCATGCGGGTGTCGGTAGTAGCGCTACTCAAACCTTGGAAGTTTGGTGCCGTGGGGTTAGTAAAACTTTGGGCGGTGGCAAACTGCGTGGCAATGTTTTGGTAGATTAGGCCATTTTGATTTGGTTTGATGCGTACCGTGCCGCCTGCAACGGCCGCGGCAGCCGTTACGTCGCTACTGATGGTGTCAGAACTACTCGTTTCGTACTTGCCCACCCATATGCCCGCCAGGGCGGTGCTGCCAAAGGTAAAGGCAGGGTGCGTGGCCCAACCGCCAACGGTCGTGCCGTTATACGCGGTGGTTTGGGTTGGCTTTTGGAACTGTATGTTGAAGTCGTAGGGCGTAGTGACGTCGCTTGGGCAACCAGCGGCCACTATGCCAGTCACGAGGTCGCTGGCGTTCGGGCGGCAGACTTGGTATTCGTAACGCGGGATGTAAACATAGTAGGCGAGGACATCAGCTTCGTTTATGACCGTTCCGGCTGGAGCAGCTTGGTAAGTTGCCAGGCTGGCGCTACTGACCGTGACGGCGTTAGCCCACTGCTTAGCGCTGTAGTCATACCAATTTCCTACCGTGGTAGTATCGGCTTTGCTCCACTGGGCACCAGCCACTGAGCCAGTGTAAGCAACCGGGATCATGGCCGCGTCCATATCGACTTGGCAACCACTGGTTGGGTCGCCACTGCGGCAGGTGGCTTGGTTGATAACAACTGGCACATCGTTGTCGGTGGCTTTATAAGCTAGCTTGAGCTGCTTGGTGCCGGCGGTAACGGTACCGTCGATAGTAAAGGTCAGTGCGATATCGGTAGCGTCCCCAGCGGCAGCTGCGGCAGTTTGCTTGACACCTAAAGGCGCAGCGCCAACCGTCAGGGCGGTGGCAGCCGAGACGTTGCCGCCACTGAGGCTAATGCCGATACCCGGTTCGGCCTGCTTGAGTTCGGCCGCTAGGCTGTAGCCGGTGCTGTTGGTAGTGTCGACCGTAACCTTGGTAGTAGCCGTAGCGGTACCGCCACCCTGCGGCACGGTGACATGCAGGTTGGTTTGGTTGGCGCCAACACTAAGGGTTGGGGCAGCAAGTACACTGACGTTGCCAGTACCAGCCACGATACCAAATGCCAGCAGGAGCATAAGGGTGCGCCGACCGTGTATTGCCAGAGCATGGCGATAAGCCGGGCGACGTTTTAACAACACTAAAATAGCGATAGCGGTAATAACTAATAGCAACGCCAAGCCAGTGACGAGCGTAACTGACGCGCCAGTGCTGGCCAGCGTACCACCGCCGCTACCGTTAATAGTTGGTACTACAACAGTAATAGTTTGTTCAAATGTTTGTTCCATGCTTGCCTCATTTTTAATCTCTTTTGGTATTCTCTCGGGTTACCTAACGCGGATTATACACCAAAGCAAGCATGAGCGCAATGGTAGCGTTTAACGATACCGCTGATCCTACGGTACTACCAAAAGTTCGCGATGGTATTAAGCGCACGTTGGCGTCATTCCTTTAGATAATGTGTGAAATAGTAGCATTATTCCTTCGTAAAATGTGTAAATATAGGCTTGCGTTCGTTCGTTTTATGTGGTTAACTCAAGCACAAAGGAGTTACACTATGGACAGAATACTTATGTCTAACCTCGTAAAATGGAAGCAGAGTGCCTCGCGTAAACCACTCATACTCGAGGGAGCGCGCCAAGTCGGTAAAACCTACCTGCTGAAGGCATTTGGTTCAGAACAATACAAAAACACTGTGTACATCAACTTCGATAACGTTGATCCGGACATACAACAGTTATTTGAGGGTGCAATACAACCTACGAGGATTATAGAGTTCCTGGCAATCAAATTTTCTATGGCAATCACCCCAGTAGACACCTTGATAGTATTTGATGAGATCCAGGAGCTGCCGCGTGCGCTTTCTTCACTGAAGTACTTTGCCGAAGAAGCCCCTGAATATCATGTTGTGGCGGCCGGCAGCTTGCTTGGCGTAACGCTTCATCCGGGCACGGCTTTTCCAGTGGGCAAAGTAGATTTTTTGCGGCTGGAGCCTCTTAGCTTTGAAGAATTCTGCTGGGCGAGCGGCCTAAAAGAAAAAATCACATATACACGCAAAGACATATCCCTAAACAATAATTTCAAAGGTGAGTTCGCCGATGCATTCCAACAGTACATGGTAGTTGGCGGTATGCCACGTGCCGTCACGGAATGGTTTGAGAGTAAAGATATGAACACCGTCGACGAAGTCCTTGGCGCAATTATTAGTGCCTATAAAAACGACTTTAGTAAACACACCGATCCCATGCAATCAGAAAGAATGAATTTAGTATGGCAAAGTATCCCGTCCCAATTTGCAAAAGAAAATCGGCGCTTTGTATATGGTGTTGCTCGCCCGGGTGCTCGCGCAAGAGAATATGAAATGGCCATTGCGTGGCTGGTGGATGCCGGGCTTGTACGCAAAGTTCACAACGTCAGCGCGGGTGATAAACTACCGCTATCGGCGTACAAGGACCTACAGGCATTTAAGCTTTATTTGCTAGATATTGGGCTGCTACGTGTGCTTTCAGGATTGTCATCAGGTGACTTAGTCGGCTCGGATGACTTATTTAGTCAATTTAACGGCATGTTTGTGGAGCAATTTGTCTTGCAGCAGCTTGCAGCCTACCCAATGTACTACTGGACGTCTGGCGCGCAAAGCGAAGTTGATTTTGTAACACAAATAAGCGGCTCGATCATACCCATAGAGGTTAAAAGTGGCGAAAATGTTAAGGCCAAGAGCTTGCGAGTGTACCGAGAAAAATACAACCCAAAGCTATCGATACGGTTCTCTATGAAGGATCTTGAGCTGAACAGTGGCCTGCAAAACATTCCCCTATCACAAATCTGGCTCTTCGAAGATTTGCTATCTCGCCACATCCAGGCGCAGTAGTACGGATGTACGTTTAGCGCGTTATTCTTCAAACTTCAGAGGCAGACTATGAAACGTTAACGGATCGTCCCAGTCTACTTCGTAGGGCTTGAGCCATACTTTTTTGTCACCAGTTAATAGACGCTCGGTTGTAGTGGTAAATATTTCAAAGTCTGGCAGCATATTGGCCGTAAACCGCACGACCCGCTTTTCGGTACTGTTGTTGCCGCAAACCAGTAAGAGGTGTGGGTGGGTCACGTCATCATGCTCATCGGCGTAGTCGTAGTGTTGGTTGACTCGTTTGCGTATTTTCCAGCTCTGATGGTAGGCCGGGAAATACTCCATAAAGTAGTCTGGTATCGAATCCGTTTTACCAACAAGTTTAGCGTAGGGCGGCGGCGTCAGGCAGAACTCGTGGCCATTCTGAAAGTATTTGGTGCAAAGCTCAAACTTTCCTATATACGACCTGTATATCGTCCGCACAAGGCTTGTAAGTAGCATTTGCTCGTCTATCTGCTCATCGGTATAGTCTTTGTTCTTGTAATGCAGCTGCGTGCGCTCGTAGCCCCGATGCTTCATGTACCGTATGCCAAGCGGGGCTAAATAGTAGATAACTGGCCGTTGCCTAAAGCGATATGTCTTGTCGTATAACTTCACTACATAGCCTTGATCCACTAATACACTTAAACGTTCATAAATTGTCGATCTATCTTTACCTATAATATCTGCTAATAAATCACTACTAATAAATCTGTATTTCAACATGTATAACAATAACAACTCTTGATTACTGGAAACCTTATACCTAGTCTTTGGCTCGTATCGCTTCATGTACTTTTTACCTTATATGTATATATAAAGGGAGGAGAGAAAAAAGAAAAGAGCTAACAGGGGTAAAATGAAGGATAAATACCGAACATGCATAGTGGGGATTTTATAGGGCTTTTTTAGGCATAAAAGTATTGCAATTATCCCACTCGGGATAGTATAATTAACCCAGAAAGGTTAGTAAATATTCATATCGAGGGTAGCTATGAGTAGACAACTAGGTTCAAAAAATAAAGAAGATGTCCCGCCTGAGTTGGCGATGAGCGAAGCGGAGCGACTTGATTATATCGCCGCGCTGATCATTGAGCTGCTGGAGGATGAAGTGACACAGGAGGAGGCGCAGTATGCAACCGCTAGCAAGTAAAAGTGCCGTAGCTGCTATACGAGTCTCCACTACCAAACAGGGTACTGATGGGGACTCCCCTGACGCCCAAAAGGAGCAGATCGAGCGGTTTGCTGCCGATCGGGGCATAATCATTAAGAAGTTCTTCGTTTTCCTAGAATCAGCCAGCAAAGAACAGCAGCCGATGCAAGAAGCTGTCGATTACTGTACGCAAGCCAAGAACGGCATTGACTTGTTTATTATCAAATCGATCGACCGCTTTACCCGTGGCGGTTCGCTTAGCTACGACATACTCAAAAACCAACTTGAAGCGAGCAAAGTGCAGCTTGTCGACATATACGGCGTCATAAGCTCCCAACAGGTAAATACCCTCGACCACCTTGGATTTGAATACAACTGGAGCGTCTACAGCCCGAGCAAGAAGTCTGAAATACTTGAAGCCGAGCGCTCAAAAGACGAATTGCGCGACATTATGAGCCGTATGATTGGCGCAGAGATTCGCTATACCCAGAACGGCTACTGGATGCGTCAAGCGCCTATAGGCTACGTGAGCGAGAAGATTGAGACCAAGCACGGCAAGCGTTGCGTGCTGCGACCCCACCCAGCCGAAGCTAAGCACATTACGCGTATCTTTGAACTGAGAGCCGAAGGACTACTGACAGACAAACAAATCGCCGAAACTGTTAACGCGCTCGGCTTTAAAACTAGAGTGCGCTACAAACGCGACAACAATGACCGTACGCGCGTTATCAAGCAGATGGGCGACGCTAAACTGACCGAGAAGAATTTGCAAAAGATTGTATCAAACCCCATTTATGCCGGTATTAACGTCGAAAAGTGGACGAACTATCAAGCCGTTAAGTGCGCCTTTGATGGCCTAGTATCTATCGATCTGTTTAATCGCGCCAATCGCGGCAAAAAGTATATATCAGTTGAAGGCGGTGAATATAGGATATTGCGACAGAAGCCCAAGCCGCATTTAGAAAACAAAGCCCAGCACAACCCAAAGTTCGCCTTCCGTAAGTTTGTATTGTGCCCTGAATGTTCTAGGCCGCTACTTGGCAGCGCCAGCCGTGGTAAGACGGGTAAATATTACCCGGCATACCATTGCAGTAATCACGGGCATTATTTCCGTGTACCTAAAGACGAAATGGAGGAGAGAATCATGCTGTTCGTAAAACAACTAAAGATGGAGGATGCAAAAATTGAAGCATTGATGCAAGCGGTGCGCGATGAGTACGAGCGAAGGCTCAGGACTCAGGGTGGTGATGCCGAACAGATCGATGCACAGATTGCAGCACTCCGCGGTGAAATAAGTGTGACTCTCAGCAAAATTAAGTTCCTAAGCAGCCCTTCGGCGATTGCATACATAGAAAGCGACGTAGAAGCCATGGAACAGAAGATAAAGCAGCTAGAGCAGGAAAAGAGCCAAATGGTCAAGCAAAAGCCCTTGGATATTGAGTCTATTTTAAATAAGGTCCGCTACCTCCTGGAACATATCGATGAACTACTGTTAAAGCAAGCAAATCCGGTGCGAAAAGCCCAGCTTTTCGGTGCTTTATTTAACCAGTTGCCTACCTATGATGATTTAGATTCTGGAACTCAAAAAACACCCCTTTTTACAGGGGTGAATTCCGTTTTCCGACTTGCGTCGTTTGAAAAATCTCTTATGGTGATCCCNNTCCTAACCGTTAGACGATAGGGCCATAGTTGATTTAACTTCGTAGATTATAGCAAATCTACTGTGCATTGAAAAGGGGTGAGGTGCGAGAATTCTCACACCCCACCCCAAGTGAGGGGAATTAGTGCGCGCCCACAGACACACCGGGCGCGACACCGAGACCACGATTGCGCCGACGATCGCGCTTGGGCCGTCCGTGGTACGAACGGTTATCGCGCTTGAACCGGCGACGGTGCCGAGGCGGCTGGTAGCCATACGCCTCACGGCGCAGCTCGTCGTACTGATCCATCAGCGACTGACGAGCCTGCCACACCCGTGAACGGCTGTGGTACCAGATGTAGGCATCCTCGCCCGTCAGCAGCGCCACCAGCTCTTCGCGCAGCAGCAGCCCGCCAGCCTGAGCGCACACCATGTCGACCCACTTGTCGTCGAGCGCCTGGTACACCGGCGGCAGATCTGTCCGCTTCACCAGGCGGCGCCCGTTCTTGGTGGCCTTGGCAACGAAGCGTGCCAAGTCGTCCAGCTCAGGGCCGCAGTTGACGATGTAGTTGTCGCTCACGAGCCAGCGCTCATCCAGCGCATCCATGAAGGCCTGCACCACCTTGTAGCGAGCGCGCCGCCGCATGTGGGCCAGGAACTTACCAGGTTCCTGCTCTTCCCTGTTGATGACGAAGAGCTCGTCGAGCGTGACGTGACCACCCAGGATGTGGCGCGCCATCGATGGACTAGGGCTGAGTCGTTTCTTCGAACGCATCGTATGCATCACCTCTCGTAGGGGCTAGTATACCGGTTGGTAAACTATTTTTATACAATACTATATTTTTATTAAAATGCAATATTTTTCACAAGCTACCCCTGTTAGCAAGTATTGAAGCATAAGCATGTTTTATGTTCTAATATATTGACATTTTAACATAATTGTGATAAACTGATGAAGTCACAGTAAGTGAGGTGGAAGCCACTTGCTACAGTCGGGAACGTTGACAATCAGACTATACCTTACTACTAAAGTCTGTAAAGTGCGGCCATAAGTACAGGAATGTTCAATCCTGTGTTTTTGGCTGCACTTGCAGCATAGGTAGTAGAACAACAGAATTAGCTGCACATCCTAAGGTAGTATGCGGCGGAACACTGTATATGCATGCATATGTAGTGTTCCGCCGCATCTGCGCAGGGCGACGGAACCTACACACCAGTGGGCGCCCGCCCACGCAACCTAAGGAGTGACAACATGCGCGCATCTGCCCCGCGGTTCACGCCGCTCACCGAGGCTCAGTACGACGGTCTGAAGGCCCAGGTCGACCCCACCTACGGGGCCGGCTACGCCCTCTACACCGAGCTGAGCCGCCACCGCAACGCCATCGGCACCGACACCGACCTCAGCCGCACGTTCGCCGGTCACCTGACCGAGGCGAACAACAGCCGGCTGCCGTTCGACCAGGTGCTGCCGAGCTACACGGAGTACGCCGCCGTCGTCGAGGAGTTCCTCGACGCCGACGAGCCGGCTCCGGCCCCCGCGCCCACGCCGACCAG
>DDEW01000009.1 GCA_002336935.1 Candidatus Saccharibacteria bacterium UBA1944 | reverse complement strand
CGGATTTCGGCGTAAAATCGCACCAGATTAGGATTTTTTCCGGAATTACCGCCCATTGAGGTGGTTTTTTCTCTGGCGGCGCGCAGCGCCTGCCAGCTGTTCGGAGGGGGGAGAGCGGAAATTGGGCGCGGCGAGAGCCGCGCTTTTTTGTTACCGCCGCAAGCGGCGGTGTTCATGGTAAAATGGAAGAGCAACCAATCCATTATGAAGACTGTTATTTTTGGCTTTAGATAGCCGTCTTGGACAGTTCAAGTCTACTTGGATTGGTTGCACCAAGGCGGCTATTTAAGTTGAGGGGGCAACTATGAAAGAACTAGTAATAAACATACAGCTTGTGTACTACATTTATGTGCGCAAAAGCACTGATGTAGAAGATAAACAGGTACTATCCGTGGAGGCACAAATAGTCGAGCTGCGCAAATACGCAGCAGATAACAATATGAAGATTGCAGGCGTGATCGTGGAGAAACAATCTGCCAAAACCCCAGGACGCAAAAAGTTTAACGCCATGATGCAAGACATCGAGGCTGGCAAGACTAACGGCGTTCTATCGTGGCACCCCGACCGACTGGCGAGAAACAGTGTAGACGGTGGACACATCATCTACTTACTAGACCAAGCCCGCCTTGTATCACTCAAGTTTCCAACGTTTTGGTTTGAGAACACCAGTCAAGGCAAGTTTATGTTGTCTATGGCGTTTAGCCAAAGCAAATATTATGTAGACAATCTGTCTGATAACACCAAGCGAGGGCTGCGCCAAAAGGTACGGCGTGGCGAGTTCCCAAGTAAAGCCCCCGTCGGGTACATTAACGATGTGCGAACAAAAAGCATAGTCATCGACAAGCGGCTTGCGCCGCATGTCGTGGCAGCATTTGAGTTATATGCGACTGGCGGCAAGCGATTAGAAGATATTGCTATATTTCTTGCCGTTAAAGGCATAAAGACTAAAGGCAATAAATTGTTATCTAAAGACCAAGTAAAACATATGCTGAAAAATCCGTTTTACTATGGACATTTCTATTACGCTGGCGAGGTACACGAGGGCAAGCACAAAGCGATCATAGACAAAAATCTATATGACCGCGTACAAGCAGTGCTTGCGCGGCGTGGCTACACGCGCAAAGCCAAAAACGAGCCGCAGGCGTTTTGTGGCTTGCTGGCGTGCGGCGTGTGCAATATGTCCATAACGGCAGAAAAGAAGATAAAGCACCAAAAGAACGGCAACGTACACGAATACGTGTATTACAGATGTAGCCGTAAAAGCAAAGTGATTAAGTGTGTTGAACCACCCATGACCGAGCCGCAACTATTGGCGCAACTGACGGACATATTGCAGGGCTACGCCCTGCCGAAGTCGTGGGCGGTGGAGCTGGGGCGCATGCTGGACGAGGACGAAAAGCAAGCCGAGCAATCGTCTGGCGTGTTTATCGCTGACGCGAGAAGCAAGATTGGTAACTTGCAGAGCAAGTTACAGCGACTTTTAGACAGTTACCTAGACCAAGATATTGACCAATCGACCTATAAAGCCAAGCAAGCCGAACTCATGAGCGAAAAGAAGTCGCTAGAAGAACAAATCGGCAAGCTGACGCTTGCCGCTAATGCGTGGGTTGAACCTATGCGCCAGTGGCTCAAACAAGCCTATGACCTCAATAAAATTGCAAAAGGCACCGAGCCTAGCGCCATTAAACAGGCTTTTGCTGAAATCGAAGGATTGAACCTGTTTTTAGAGAACAAAAAAGCGCGGCTCTCGCCGCGCCCAATTTCCGCTCTCCCCCCTCCGAACAGCTGGCAGGCGCTGCGCGCCGCCAGAGAAAAAACCACCTCAATGGGCGGTAATTCCGGAAAAAATCCTAATCTGGTGGGCGATATAGGATTTGAACCTATCACCTCCACAACGTCAATGTGGCGCTCTAGCCAAATGAGCTAATCGCCCGTTCTGCTTCATCATAGCAGAGCGAGTAGGCTATTGCAATAACAGGGGTATTTCTATACAATAGAAGCGAGTGCTGATGGGGCCTAACGAGCTTCGGAGCTTCGCGGGGTGCTGCTATGTGCGTAACGTAGCCGAATAAGTGCTTGGTCATTGGCCAAGAAGTCCGGTGGAACCGCCCTCGAATAATAGTGTAGGGTCCGAGACATGCGATTACTAGATTTTGGTCGATAGAATCTACATATCGCATGTTTTTATTTTGAAAAAAGGAGTGATAACGATGAGTGATGATCAATTGTATGCAATGCGCCATAGCCTTGCCCACATTATGGCCCAAGCGGTTCAGCGCCTTTGGCCTGAAGCAAAATTTGGTGTTGGTCCGGTGGTTGAGAATGGCTTTTACTATGACATTGATATTGATAACGTGAAGATCAGCGAGGAAGACTTTCCTAAAATTGAAGCCCAAATGCGTAAAGTTATTGCCGCAAACTATGCCTTTGATCGAAGCGAAAAGCATGTCGATGAAGCAATCAATTGGGCAAACGACGCCAACCAGCCGTATAAGGTAGAGCTTCTTAATGACTTACGGCGTGCCGGTACTACTATTGCTAAAGATTTGGATGCAGCAGAGCTTGGTACAATTGCAAGCGGCGATGCGGCTATTGAAAATGTATCTTTTTACACAGATGGCGACTTTACTGACCTCTGCCGCGGTCCACATGCTGAAAGCACTGGAAAAGTAGGGGCATTTAAACTAATGCGCGTTGCAGGCGCGTATTGGCGTGGGAAAGTCACCAATCCGCAGATGCAGCGCCTTTACGGTGTGGCGTTTGCAACCCAAGAAGAACTTGATAGCCACCTAACTATGCTTGAAGAAGCAAAGAAGCGAGATCACCGCAAGCTTGGCAAAGAGCTTGACTTGTATACTACTTCGCCACTTGTTGGTGTAGGGCTGCCCATGTTTACACCTCGTGGCACAATACTCCGCGAGAAGGCGGCGCAACTATCTAACCAGCTACGCAAAAATCGTGGGTTTGAAATGGTGTGGACGCCAAATATCACTAAAAAAGATCTTTATGAAACCTCTGGTCATTGGGCTAAGTTCGGTGATGAGTTGTTTCTTGTAAAGAGTCAGGAAACAAGTGATGAGATGGCCCTTAAGCCAATGAACTGTCCGCACCATACGCAAATTTACGCCAGCCAGCCGCGTAGTTATCGCGATATGCCGATTCGGTTTCTGGAAACGACTACTGATTACCGCGACGAGAAAACCGGAGAACTCGGCGGCCTTAATCGTGTGCGCTCGCTTACGCAAGATGATAGTCACGTTTTCTGTCGTCCTGACCAAATTGCCAGCGAGGTCAATAGTCTTTTGGAGTGCGCACGCGAACTCTATGGTACGCTCGGAATGAAGCTTAGGGTTCGTTTGAGTTATCGTGATGATAGCGATGCCTATCTCGGTGATAGGGAATTGTGGATGAGTGCACAAAGTCAACTCAAAGAAGCAGTTGTTCAAAGTGGCCTAGAATATTTTGAGCAGGATGGTGAGGCTGCATTCTATGGTCCAAAAATTGACTTTATGGCAACAGATGCCATTGGTCGTGAACATCAGTTGGCAACTGTACAAATTGACTTTGTTCAGCCGGAGCGATTTAAGCTAGAATATACTGACGAACAAGGAAATGCCGCACAGCCTATTATGGTCCACTCAGCTACACTCGGTTCACTTGAGAGGTTCTTGAGTGTTTACATCGAACATGTGGGGGGGTGGTTCCCATTTTGGATAGCACCAGAGCAGATACGTATCCTGACAATTAATGATCAGGTGATGGAGTATGTGAATGAAATACGTGAGCTACTTGACAGTGTTGTATTGATGAGGCCTGTGAAGTATAACGAATTACGCTATACGGTTGACAGTCGCAATGAAAGCCTTGGAAAGAAAATTCGAGAAGCAACAGCCTGGAAGATACCCGTGCAGTTCATTATTGGACAAAAAGATGCTGAAGCAAGAGAAATTAGCATCCGCACCCAAAAGGGTGAGCAAAAGCTGGAGCTGACTAACCTCAAGCAGTATCTTGAGTCACTGGCCAATGAGTAAACGAGAAAGAAAGCTTACTCTGGCTTTTGATTGCGATGATGTTCTTGTGGATACTTCCACCGTGCTCTTGACCGAGTACAACCGCATCTACAGCACAACGGTGCCCCTTGAGGATTTCTACGCTGATGACTATTGGCAAGCAGCTTCACCAGAACAGGCTATGCGACGCGTTGATAGAATACTTCGATCGGGTTTGTTGGCTGATATCATGCCCTCTGACGAGACAATTGAGTATATATATCGACTTCACAGACTGGGACATGAGCTACATGTCGTGACGGGACGGCAAAGCTACCAGGAAGCTGAGACCGTAGCAATGTTGGAGAAGTATTTTTCCGGCATCTTCTCGACAGTAGAACATACCAATATGTATGCATCTGGAAACAATCGTCACTTACGACGCACAAAGGGGGCAGTATGTCGCGACCTAGGAGCCCATGTTCTTGTTGATGACCATCTTTTTCATGGCGAAGACGTACTGCGGTCTGGCGTAGAAGGTGTGGTGGTGTATGGAGATAACCCATGGAATCAAGCTGAGCAGATGCCAAAGAATATGGTACGGTGCGTAGGAA
This sequence comes from Candidatus Saccharibacteria bacterium UBA1944, assembly GCA_002336935.1. GTDB lineage: Bacteria > Patescibacteriota > Saccharimonadia > Saccharimonadales > Saccharimonadaceae > Saccharimonas. The sequence goes on along the minus strand of DDEW01000009.1, from coordinate 19,984 downwards.
TGCGCGCAGTATACGAGGAAATTCAGCATGCCGCAACCAGGTAGAGATTTTCGGCGAAAAGTTGAAGCATTGATGGGCAAAGTTCCTGAAGGGCGGGTGACGACGTATGGTGACTTAGCAGGCCTTGCTGGCCATGCCAGCGCGGCACGCATAGTTGGGGGTATGGCGCACTATGGTAATCCAGAGCTTCCGTGGCACCGCCTTGTCAATCGGTTTGGCGGTCTTGCGAGCGGATACCCTGGGGGGCGCGAAGCTCAAGCTGCGATTTTGTTACAAGAAGGCGTTAGCTGCTCAGACAATGTTGTTGACAACTTTTTACAAATTCGGTGGAGCCCATAATGTCGCTACCACTTTTGGTAATTGTTGGACCAACCGCTAGCGGCAAGACCGCATTAGCTGTTCGTATAGCCAAGCAGTTTAATGGTGAAATTATTTCCGCCGATTCACGTGCTATTTACAAAGGACTTGATATTGGTACGGCCAAGCCATCCATGCAAGAACGCGATGGAGTACCTCACTGGGGTATTGATTTAGTTACTCCAGGTCAGCGTTTCACGACGGTTGACTTTAAGAAATACGCAACAAAAAAAATAAATGAAATTCGCCTGCGAGGCAGGTTACCAATTTTGGTAGGGGGCACTGGGCTATATGTCGATACTGTCATCTATGACTTTACGTTTCCAAAAACAAACGATAGGTTGAAGCGATTCGTAGATAACATGACGCTACAAGAATTATATAAATATTGTAATGAACACAACATATCATTACCAGAAAACAACAAGAATAAGCGCTATGTCATAAATGCAATACTGAGGGACGGCCAGCCTCAAAAGAGACGGGTGAAGCCGATTGATAATACAATAGTTGTAGGAATAGCAACAGAAAAAGAAATACTGCGAGAGCGGATTACGGCACGTGCCGAAGAAATTGTAGCTGATTGCACGATCAGCGAGGCACAGATTGTAGCAGATAAGTACGGTTGGGATAATGAGGCCATGACAGGTAATATTTACCCCCTTATCCACCACTACCTTGAGGGAAATTTGACCATGGAAGAACTAAAGTCTCAGTTCTGCGTACTTGACTGGAGACTTGCAAAGCGTCAACTGACTTGGTTGCGGAGGAATAGTGACATATGGTGGGGGTCTAACGATGAAGTGTATACCTATGTTGCTCGACAACTCGCAAAAATGAACAATTCGTGATACCATATAGCCTAGAAAGCAGGGGATATGATTGACGCATTATTTGGTTCAAAAACTCGAGTAAAATTGCTGCATCTCTTTTTGAACAATCCGGGTAAGGCTTTTTATGTACGTGAGATTACTCGCCTTATTGATGAGCAAATTAACTCTGTTCGCCGTGAGCTAGCGAATATGCTAGAAGTGGGCATTATTACTAGTGATAGTGCGGATAACAAGCTGTACTATGAAGTAAATCAACAATACGAATATTATGGGTCATTTCGATCAATTTTTTCCGATGTTAGCGCGAAAACAACTCCCGCGCGTGATAAAAGCACTGTTCCAGAGTGGCAAGCTGTCGTCAAGCGTCTATCGGGACTGCGGCTAGCAGTTGCGGCCGGGTTCTTAGTTAAAGGGTCGGCAAGCCGCGTTGACCTGTTGCTTGTAGGCGACCTCTCGCCTGTAAAAGTTAAGTCGGCTATAGCCGCGATAGAAAAGTCTGAGGGACGCGAGGTGACGTACAGCGTATTATCGTATGATGAGTTTTATTACCGCTTAAGCGTGCGAGACAAGTTTATAACTGCTATACTAACAAATAAGCATCTAGTTTTGATGGATTCTGACAACATTCTGAAATGACAGTAGAGGAGGCGTAGTATTATATGTTTGAGTTAGAGTATAAGGGCGGTAACGGGCTAGTTCTTACCAGTAAAAAGGCGACCTTGGTGATTGATCCAAAGCTTTCAGTGGTTGGCCAAAAAGATATAAAAACAAAAGATGAAGTAGAGCTAGCAACAGAGTCTCGTTTCCGCGTCGAGAACTCGGATGCTCGAATTATTATTGACAGTCCTGGTGAATATGAAGTGGGCGATTTTACAATCCGTGGTACAGCAGCTACTCGGCATATTGATACTCCCGATTCAGAAAAACTCTCCACCATTTATCGACTTGAGTGTGGAGACATTCGCCTCGCAGTGCTTGGCAATATAGCCCCAAAGCTGACTGATGAGCAACTTGAGGCAATCGGCATCGTAGATATGCTCGTGTTGCCGATAGGAGGAAATGGATACACTCTCGACGCAACAAGTGCGGCTGCTATTGTGCGCCAAATTGAACCAAAAGTAGTCGTGCCGGTTCACTATGCAGATGTGGCCCTTGCATACGAAGTACCCCAAGATTCAATTGATGCATTTATCAAAGAGTTGGGGGCTCCGGTGGAGCAGGTGCAGCGTTTGAAGCTGAAGTCTGCGGCTGGATTACCCCAGGTCCTCACCGTATTTCAGGTTGCACGCACATAACCTGAATTGGATATATAAAAATAACCCCGGGTTACCCGGGGTTATTTTTGGTGGTGTACTATTTACTAGTGGCAAGAATGCCTTTTTTCTTTAACGTGCGAATTGCTTGGGTTGAAAGGGTCATGGTAACCTTTTGGCCATCTACAACAAAAGTTTTTTTCTGTAGGTTAGGCTTAAAAACCCGTTTTGTGCGACGCAAAGAGAAACTAACATTGTGGCCAAATTGTTTACCTTTACCGGTGAGTTCACAGCGTGCTGCCATATCTTATTACTTTCACTTACTATTTAACAATCTGTTCCAGTATACGCTATAAGGGGTAATACGTCAAGGGTGAGCATGATATAATTAAGAAATGGACATTGCATACTTACTGGTCGTACTCGGAGTAATTTTGGTATCGATGATTCTTCACGAAGTTATGCATGGATTAATGGCTTTTTGGCTTGGTGATGATACGGCAAAGATGCTGGGAAGGCTTACTCTCAACCCAGTTAAACACATCGATCCGTTTTTGACGATTGGACTACCGCTTCTTATTGTCATCACAAATATGCTAACGGGAACGTACACGCCCATATTTGGTGGTGCAAAGCCCGTACCGTTTAACCCTGCAAGAGTTCGTTATGGCGAGTGGGGCTGGGCACTTGTAGGTCTCGCCGGCCCATTCACTAATCTCATCATCGCTTTCATCGCTTTTGGTGCGCTTTTTGTTGTTGATTCACAGGCAGCACAGGCACTTGCATCATTGCGGTTTGAAATGGCGGGAGTAGACATATCGTTTATCCTTATACAAACAATACTTGTGAATCTCGGGTTCTTTGCATTCAATATGTTACCGATTCCACCCCTTGATGGATCAAGGCTACTCTATGCACTTGCACCAGATTTTGTTCGCAGAGGCATGGAGGCTGTAGAGCGCCAGGGTATCGTGGTGGTGTTTATTATAGTGCTACTTGCTCAGGGTCTAATTGGTAAACTTATGGTGGCAATTATTGGCGCTTGTATTACCGTTTTTGCTAGACTCTTCGGTATTGCGTAAAGTAAAAAAAGAGTATAATAGGAATAGTCCCAGAAATATCTAGGCGTGTATGATTTTCCTAACATCATAGACAAGGGACTTCAATATTTATCGCTCCCGTGGGAGCGGTGTGAGAAGACCCACTCTGCATTTATGCGGGGAATGTCAAGCGTCGACGATACTGGGACTTTTATGTCATTCGGGATGTGGCGCAGCCTGGTAGCGCGCACGGCTGGGGGCCGTGAGGTCGCAAGTTCAAGTCTTGTCATCCCGACCAATTGAGTGCTTAACCTTCATGCCAATGAGGTATAATAAGGAAGGCAGTTAATTGGATAATCGCCCGCGGATGCGCGGGAGGAAAGTCCGGGCAGCATAGGACGCGACAGTTGCTAACGGCAACCGGAGGCGACTCTAGGGAAAGTGCCACAGAAACGATACCGCCTGTATGGCCGCTGAGGTCATTTATGGTAAGGGTGAAAGGAGTGAGGTAAGAGCTCACAGTCGACCGTGGTGACACGGGAGAGAGGTAAACCCTGTCGGCTGCAAGGAGGTTAGCGCAAAATGAGCGGTCCGCTCGCGTTAGCCGCTATCCGCTTGAACTACGCAGTAATGCATAGTCTAGATAGATGATTATCCTCGACAGAACCCGGCTTACAGATTAGCTGCTTACAAAAAAGCCTGCGTCAACGCAGGCTTTTTTGTAAGCAATTACCGGATGATTAGTCTTTTGTAACAGCTTTAACAATGGCACTAAAGGCTTTAGGGTCATTGACTGCAATCTCTGCAAGTACCTTTCGATCGAGCTCAACTCCAGAGCTCTTTAGGCTTGCGATAAGCTTGCCATAGGTGGTGCCGTTCTCACGTGCAGCCGCATTAATTCGTGTTATCCAAAGACTACGCAAATCTCGCTTGCGATTGCGTCGGTCACGATAAGCATATTGAAGCGCGCGGACAACAGCCTGCTTCGCTAGGCGAAAGCTACGAGTTCGGTTATGTTGCATGCCTTTGGCAGCTTTGAGCACTTTCTTATGGCGTGCGTGTGCAGGGACACCTCTCTTTACTCGCATAGTTTAAACTCCTAAGGCTCGTTTAACGTTTTTTGCCATACTACCCTTAACGATAGCAGTGGTATTGATATTTCGTTTTCGGCTTTTGCTTTTCTTTGAAAGCATGTGATTGCCGAAGGCGCGTCGACGCGTGAGCTTGCCTGTACTGGTTAGCTTAATGCGCTTAGCAGTGCCCTTGTGGGTCTTCATTTTTGGCATTACTTACTCCTTATTACTATACTCAGATTGCGACCAGCCATCTGAGGTTTTTGCTCGAGAATCGCAACTTCTTCTAAAAGGGCAACAACTCTATCGATAAGCTCGTAACCTAGCTCTTTATGAGCCATTTCACGTCCTCGGTAGAATATAAGGATTTTGACCTTATGCCCATCTGCAAGGAATTCGCGAATTTTACGTAACTTTATCTCGAGGTCGTTAGCACCGATCTTTAGACCAAAACGCATTTGTTTCAGCTCAGTCGCTTTATTAGAGCGACGATTCTTTTGCTGCTCCTTCATCTTCTGATACTGGTATTTGCCCCAGTCGACGACTTTAGCCACAGGTGGGTCGGCATTGGGTGATATTTCTACCAAGTCAACTCCGGCCTCTTCAGCAACCTTGAGCGCCTCTTGTCGCGACATGATGCCAAGCTGCTCACCGCTTGAACCAATAACACGAAGCTCGTTAGCTCGAATCGCTTCGTTTATGCGGATTGATGTATTGATCGCTACTCTCCTTTATTTGAGTATTACTAGCGTTAATCTCACTCGCTATTCTAACAGATATGACCAGAGATATCAAGAGTGCTGCCTATATTGAAGTGCTTCGGCTAAATGAGTGGGGCTAATAGTATCTGAGTTGTCAAGGTCGGCGATAGTACGGGCTACTTTTATAACTTTAAAGTAGCTACGTGGGCTTAAGCTCAGCTTATTGGCCGCAGTCTCAAGAAGACTTCGTACCTCTGGGCTAAGGGGTGATAAGCTGTGAATCTCCTTGCTAGATAAGGAATTGTTGTATCTTTTACTACTTTTAAAGCGACTAAACTGCTTATGTTGCGCATCTGCAATTGCTTTCTTTTGAGATGAATGTTGTGAATTAGTCGACGATTTCAATGTAAGAAGTTGATTAGTTGGCACCCGTGAAACATGCACGACCATGTCAATTCTATCAAGAAGGGGTCCCGAGAGTCGTTTTTGATAGGAAAGTATTTGGCTCGTAGTGCATCGGCACTCCTTAGTTGGGTCACCGTAGTAACCGCACGGACAAGGGTTCATTGTCCCAATGAGAATAAAGTTGGCGGGGTAGGTTGCCCTCCCATTAGCTCGGGTGACGGATACCTCGCGATCTTCCAATGGTTGACGAAGCGCTTCCAAAACAGATCTAGGGTATTCGGGCATTTCATCAAGGAACAGCACGCCGTGGTGGGCGAGGCTTACTTCTCCGGGCCGTGGCCGAGTCCCGCCACCAATCAGCGCTACTTGACTAGAAGTGTGATGAGGAGACCGAAATGGTCGCTGTACTACGGCCGCATTAATAAGGACGCCCGCAAGACTATGTATTTTTGTTGTTTCTAAGCACTCATCACTTGTAAGTGGGGGGAGAAGGGAGGCGAGTACTTTAGCAAGCATTGTCTTTCCGGCGCCGGGTGGGCCAGTGAGGAGAAGATTGTGGTGCCCTGCAGCTGCTATGACAAGCGCGCGCTTAGCCTGTTCCTGTCCGTACACATCATCTAGCACGGGTCCTGAAGGCGATACCCCCACATCATTATCGCGTGTCGTAGCCTTTGCAGTCGGTAGAGTAACTTCCTCCTTTAGGTGTAAGTAGAGCTCTTTTAGGGTGGCTACTGCGTATATATCAATACCTTCGACAAGCAGCGCTTGCTGGACATTTTTAACGGGAACATACAACGACGTGTAGCCTGCATCTCTCGCCATTTCAGCAATAGTGATTATACCTGAGACGGCGCGAATCTTTCCATCGAGCGATAATTCTCCGGCAAAAACCGCTTTTTTTAGACGGTTAGCATCTAGCTGGCCGCTGCTAGCTAATATGGCAAGGCTAATGGGTAGATCGTAGTGTGTACCATCTTTAGGCAGCTCTGCAGGAGCGAGATTAACGGTGATTCTCTTGGCTGGATATTCTAGCAGCGAGTTAGTTATCGCGCTTTTTACCCGCTCTCTGGCTTCGTCAATTGCTTTGTTTCCCATGCCCACGATCTGTAGTCCTGGAAGGCCTCGTGATGTATCACACTCAACTTCAATGAGGTGTCCATCAAACCCGATAGGGGCGACGGAAGCGATAGTAGATACAATTCCCATATAGCGTAGTTAAGCACATCTAGTCTCTATCTGTAAACTATGGTATACTACGCAGTGGAAAAAGGGGCTGACACAGCTTTCGACACCAGGACTTTAACAGACTTACTTGCACGCCGACATCTGACGTAATCAGAACCATTAGTTGCAAACACATTTGCACAGCGTGTGAAGAGCCTATTCCAGGTTCCTTCATTCGCGCCAGCTCTGGTTTAATTACCAAGCCGTGCTGAGCCTAGATTTCTGCTATAGGCTCGGTGCGTCACTTTAGCAGGATCGATTGGGAAGGTTGTGGCAACTTCCCGTCTAAATTATTGCCGCAAAGCGCTGTCGTATGTTTGCTTTATTTTGAGCGCCAGCCTTATTTATGAATGAAGCTATGTGTGTAGAGAGTAGGTAGGTTACCTGATGGACCCGGGGGCAGTACCCGGCAGCTCCACCAACGAAAAAACCCAACCATACGGTTGGGTTTTTTCGTGGCAATGAGCTGAGAACTTAATAAAACAACCACCTGCGAGTAGTGGTTGTTTTATACGTGGAGTTTTTTGCAAATGTTTTTTGTTTTTGTACCTTCGAATAATTTTTTTACTCAAAGGCTACCCCTATAATATGATGACAAAGCGCTAATGTCAATACAATTTTCAATAAAAACTTACGTAAAAAATACCACGATTTATAGTATAGTTTTTGCATGAAACATAGTGCCGAGCAATGGGTAAGTACCAAGACACCCACAGGTAATATGTTGTGCTAGCATGGATTTTTACGATTGATTAAGTCACGGCATTCGAGCAGGAACTTATCAAAGACTAATCCGCCAAATTGTATCGGTGCGTACAACTCATTTATTACTATGTGACGTATGAAAGTTAATGCTGCTGGCAATGTCAATGTATGCAGGTTGAGCCTTATGTTGCGACACGAAAAAATACTGCGATATGCTAGGCGCAATAGTACGATGCGCGACTATGTGGAGTCGGTATACATTGGAATATGTGAACATACTTTATGCTAGAACCTGCGGGATGCTAAAAGACTTATAAGATTTAGAATATGAGGAATAGTGGGGTAGGTTGCAAGGTACCCATGGTCGCCACAGAGCATGCCAGGTATGCCAGAAATAGCATTTCTCGGAGTGCATAACCTTTAATTCAGTACAATATATTGTTATAATAACAACGTAGTTATTTTGATTATGGAACTAAGACAACAGATTGGAACGCAACGTTGTTTATATTAAATGTGTAAAATACAACGGTAAATACAAGCAAATGATTGACTTATCAAAGAGATTATGCTAACGTAAGAGTAAGCTTTTACAAAAACAAAAAAGCCACCACAAAACAAAATCCTTAACAATTTAGACAAGCGCTCCGTAACAAGATTCGACGGTAACTAGGCATCGGCACCGGTATATGTAAATGATGACGTAGTTCATCACGCACCTTATATACTAGTACCAAATGTGGCGCTGCCTATGCTCCGCCGATTGAGGCTTGCTTAGCAAGAATCTTGGCGTCGTAGCGCGCGAAAGAAGTACCTCACGCTTGGTTAAACCTCGTTACCAGAATACTCGGGTAGTGATGCGAGCACCAAGCGTGAAGTGGAACCTATCGCAAGGACCATATGCTCCGTACATGCGGAGCGGTCAGTAGCCTTGAGCGGTATAGCGGGCGACCCTAATAGTTGTTTATACAGGTGATTCGCTTATTTATTCGCAGTATCCGCTCTGGCTCCCTTGTCTTTATTGATGATATGATAAAGCTATGCTTGGGAAAGCCTTAGCGTTATCAACACTCACAGCCTTCGTTCTACTGTCGGCTATTTTACAAGTGACCTCACCATCTACTATTCATCCCTTAGGAATACTAGTGGTTTTTATTCTTATGTATGTGTTGGCGCTGGGTGCGCTGACCTTTTTTTTGCTTTTTTTGGGCGGTGTAGTGGGGCGTATACAGTCCCGTGGTCATCGTAGAACACTACCCCCTACTGTGCAGCAAGCATATTATTACGCCACAGTGCTGGCGTTGGCACCAGTAATGTATTTCGGTATGCGTTCAATCGGACGGGCGGGTGCATATGAAACGATACTTATTGTCGTGTTTGAAATCATTGCCTGCTTTTACATCTCAAAACGTAGCTAGAGTGGTGTTTATTTAAACATTGTTATGCTATAATTTACAGATATGGAACCCAAGCAATCAGGACCAGTCGGAGGGATTGAGCGTGCTCCCGCTCCGACAAGTATATTTGAGTCGGGATCGGTAAGTCCCGAAAGCTCTATAGATACCCGTCCTGAGCAGGGTGTAGAGCATCGTGCGCCAGAGATAGGCGCAGCGCAAGTGGAGGTATCCCAGGTGGCAATGCCAGCGTTGCCTATGCCAGTGCCCGACCCGAAGACGACACAACCAGTGACGACTTCATCTGATGATACGCCAATTGCTGCCAATGATGATGATTTAATTGAAAAAGAGTGGGTAGACAAAGCAAAGAAGATCCTCGCCGATACCAGAGACGACCCACATCGCAGAGAAAGCGAAGTGAATAAGCTGCAGATTGAGTACATTCGAAAGCGCTATGGACGTGAAATTGGTACTGCGAGTGACGAATGAGTAGCACAGGAACGTTTATTACACTATTCGTCGTTACTGCCCTCATCATTACGGTAGCAACAATTGCCTTTTTGATGTACAGGCGCACGTTACGCGAGGCGAAAAACTATGAGAGGGGCCTAAAGATGGTCCCGATACTTATCCATCTTCCACCCGCAAGTGAAGATGTTGTGGGCGAGAATCGTGATAAGCGTGATCTTACCGAAGAAGTGTTATCTCAAGCACAGGTAATGTACAACATTATATCTAGCACGGCCACCAAGGGCTTTAAAAGCAAAATTTACGGACAACGACATTTGTCATTTGAGATCGTTGCACGTGATGGACTGGTGTTTTACTACGCCGTTGTACCTACAGTGCTTACGGACGTTGTATCACAGGCCATTGCTGCGGCGTATCCCGCAGCTCGCCTAGAAGAAGTCACCGAACATAACGTATTTAGCAAAATAGGAAAAATTAGCGGTACAATAGGTGGCGAGTTTACGCTTAAGAAAACGTTTGCTTATCCGATAGCCACTTACATGGAGTCTAAGCGGGATGCATCTCGTGCTCTGCTTAATGCTATATCTGCTGCTGGGCGCGAAGATGGCGTGGGTATCCAATTCCTCGTACGCCCTGCAAATGAAGGGTGGACAAAGACAGCTATTTCGTTGGCGGACAAAATTGTTAAGGAAAAAGGCGTAAGGAAAACGGGGTTTGGTGGAGCATTTGCACCAAAAGATGTTATGGAGGCACTTTGGAAACCGCCAGAAACAGATAAGGACGGAAAACCCGAGGAGAAGCAACTCAATGCGGTAGAGCAGGCACTTGTGGAGGCAATCCAGGAAAAAACTCGTTATCCGGGCTATGAGGTGCTTGTAAGGGTTGTCGTTTCATCTAATACGGCTGCGCGGTCACAGGCTTTGCTGAAAAATATTGTTGCTGCTTTTTCACTCTTTGACTCTCCATCGTATAATGGCTTCAAATTCAATTTGTCAAAAAATGTCGAGGAGCTAACTACATCCTTCATTTTTCGCTTTTTCCCGCAGCAGGTTAGCCAGAATGTGCTCAACAGTGTTGAGCTCGCTACTATTTTTCACCTACCAGATCAAAACAGCATCCCAACGTCACAAGTTCAGCGTCAAATGAGCAAACAAGTTGATGGTCCTACACAAATAATGGATGATGGTTTACTTCTTGGCTATAACGAATTTCGAGGGGTTAAGAAGCCGATACGCGTGAGCGATAAGGACCGTCGCCGACACATTCATATTATTGGCCAAACAGGTGTTGGTAAATCAGTGTTGCAAGAAAACCTTGCATACCAGGACATGATGGATGGTCGAGGGTTTGCTTTTGTTGATCCGCACGGAGATTCGGTGGAGGCTTTGCTTAGTAAAGTTCCGAAAGAACGCGTAGAAGATGTCATTTATTTCAATCCAAGCGACATGGATAACCCAGTTGGTTTGAATATGTTTGAATTTGATCACCCTGATCAAAAGGACTTCTTAGTACAAGAGGCGATTAGTATGTTGTATGGCCTTTACGACCCAGGCCATACAGGTATTGTAGGCCCACGGTTGGAGCATATTTTCCGTAACTGTGCATTGCTCCTCATGAGTGATCCACAGGGTGGAACATTTATTGATATACCGAAGCTTTTGATTGACGAGGAATTCATGAAGAGTAAGCTTAAGTATGTTACCGATCAAAACGTATTAGACTTTTGGACTAAGGAGTTTCCGGCGTCTCAGCGTTCGAGTGAGGCGGGTGAAGTGATTAGCTGGGTAGTTTCAAAGTTTGGCCCCTTCATAAGTAACGACGCTATGCGCAATATCATTGGCCAGACTAAGAGCGGTTTTAACTTTCCGGACATTATGAATAATAAGAAGATTCTTCTCGTCAACTTGTCAAAGGGTAAAATGGGCGATTTGAACTCACGACTTATTGGTATTATCTTTGTCATGAAGTTCCAAGCTGCTGCGATGGCAAGAGCGAACATGCCTGAAGATGAACGCCAAGACTTTACATTGTACGTGGATGAGTTCCAAAACTTTGCAACAGATAGTTTCGAAACAATTCTCTCTGAGGCTCGAAAGTATCGATTAAGTTTGGTATTGGGAAATCAGTTCATGACTCAGCTCAAGGAGGAGCTGAGAGAGGCTATTATTGGTAACGTTGGTACGACTATTACTGGCCGCATTGGTATTACTGATGCAGAAATTATGGTAAAGCGCTACGCTCCTGCGTTTGATGCTGAGGACCTTACGAAGCTCCCAAATTATGAGTCAGTTGTTGTTGCGCAAATCCAGGGTGTTCCCTCAGCACCGTTTAGTATGGGCTGGATTCCTCCAATGGGTCAATCAAATCAGCAGCTAAGTGATGCATTAAAGCGATTGTCAGCGGCCAAGTATGGTCGTCCGCGTGGGCAGGTTGAACAAGAGATATTTGCCCGGCTGCGAGTCAAAAAAGAAGCGGTTAAACCAGGTACTGTGAGCGGGCCTATGGCCGGTTTGCAAAAGCCAGCATCAGGGTCGTCGTTCTTAGATGAGTGGCTGGCAAAGCGTAAACAAATGTCTAGTGGGGGACCATCGGGTGCCTCGCCTCCACTGCAAGTGCCATCGGTGCAGCCTCTCTCGACGCCTCAGGCAGCAGCTGGTGTGTTACCGACGACACCGGCACCGATTGCTCCATTGACTCCAAGCCAATCGCCAACGGATGATACTGCGAGTATGCGTCAAACTCGACCACCATTTGCTGGTATGGCTACCTCACAGCCTGCTTCATCGCCAACAGAAGAGGTTGCTGACCGGCGGCCAATCTCGATGCAGGCTAACGCTACCGCACAGGACGCGACAAAGCTACATTTGCATGATGATAAGCCAGACAGTGAAGTATCAATAAAACTGCGCTAGCAGCGCAGTTTTATTGATACTTCTATAGAGCTGTGCTATTTTTTACCAAGTAAAAGTAATCGAAAATAGTCAAAGATTAGGCCGATGACCCACCCGAGGGCGAAAGATGCGATTGTCTCCGTGCCTGAGAGCGGGTATCCATTGAAGCGTGCAACCAAGTAGATACCTAATGTAAACAGAAATGCGAATAGGGCACCTGAAAGAATCGCATTTGGACGAGCAACGGTGCTACCCACAACTTCGCTCACTCTTTCAACAGTCGGGTTATGGATAACGGTACTAAAAGTCCGGCTGGGGCCAGACATCTGAGTCCGGACTTCCTTCATCGTGGTATTAAAGCTTGCTTCGCGTTCTCGCTTGGAAGCGGGGCCGCGTCGTTCGGCAGGTGACTTCTCTACGGTTTTCTCCTGCTTAACTTCTTTCTCAGTTTTGGACGCGTGCTCAAGGGCTTCATGGCGTGCTTGCTCAGCATTCTGACGGCCTTCTGACTCTACAGAATGACGTTCGCGCTCCTGAGCTAGTTCTTTATGTCGCTCAGCGCCTAAATCTTTTAAACGCTCCGTATCGAATGCGTGCTCATGATTATTGAATTTATCTTTTTCGTTACTCATCACCACCCCTTGTATATTAGATTGTTCCTGCGTTTAAGTCCCGACGAATAAGACGAACTTCTTTCTTTAGTTGTCGTGAGCGTGCGTAAAAGTAAGCGACAACTGCAAAGACAATACCTGCGAAGATCATATTCTCGCGAGGGCCAGTGTGAGGAAGTTCTGAAACCGTCTGCTCGACGACCTTCTTCTCAACAGGGCAGTCGACAGCGATTTGCACGGCGTTGCCAAAAGTATTCATCATGCGGCAGTCGTAAGAAGTCTTATCGCTAACCCCCACACCCATTGCAGGAATCGTGCTCATCACTTGAATGGTAAACATTCGAGTTTGTTTCTCACCGGGTTTTAGTGTCACGGATGGCCAGCTGAGAGTTCTTGCATCTTTATTGTATACACCACCACCAGCTTCGGTGATAGTAGCATATTCGGCGACATCAGCGAGCTGCTCAACGAGCTCCACGGCTGCTGGTGCTTTCCCGTGGTTCGCAACTTCAAGCGTATACATAATCTTGTCTGATGCTTTTGCGGTAGTCGTTGATGCACTAATGTTACCTTGTGTAATATTGGCAGCTGTCTTAGTCTGAACAATGCTGGCTGCACACTTCTCATCTTTGATCCATAGCGTTGGATCACCAGGACAAGGTTGGCATTCTGGGCTATCTTTTGTTAACTTCGGATTCTGTGGGCACATCTCAGGTGCAGGTATGTTGAAGGTCTTTACGCAGTCCGCTCCTGTTTTATCGCCAAGCGAGGTTTTCACCGTTAACTCAACCGTATATGCACCTTGGGCCTTTGTGGCATAGGTGTATGAATCGGTCAACTTTGTCGAGTTGACCGATTGAGTTTTAACGACCTTACCATCCTTCTTGATGGTATAGACATAACCCTTCACTGATGCGCCATGTGCGACACTACTTGTTGCGGCTAACTGGTAATTGTCTACTAACTTGGTAATTTTTAGACTTTCGCACTTTGCCACAGGATCGGGCACGCAGCGAGGATCGTTTGCAGGTAGATTTTCCTTGCCAGGTACAGCACACTTCGGGGTTGGTTTACAATTGGGATCGTCTGCACGAAGATTTTCTTTGCCTGGGATTGTACACATCTTTGGTGGTGGGGTACAGTTGGGGTATGTACCAGTATAACCATCTGGACATTTTGGCTGCGCCGGGTGAGTTTTGGTTACCAGGTTGCCACATACTTTCATGAGTCCAAACCAACCAGCCTTTTTAGAGTAACCTACATATATATAGTACCAAGAGCCCCCACTGACGTTGCGGCCCGTGTCCCAAAGTGTAAGAGGACGATTATAAAATGTACGCACCCCGCCAGATGAGGTACGGATAGTATAGGTTCGTTCTCCTTGGCCATAACTAAAGTGACTCGTAAGACCCCAACTAATAAGTCCATCTCTTTTTGAGTTTAGCTGCTGCTGTTTTGCGGCAGCCATTTCGGCACGAGTAATACCAAGGGTAGTGTAGAGGTCTTTTATGTTGTTAGTATTCGCATCGTAGTGGCGAAGATATTCAGAAAGGGTACTGACACCACCGGGAATAAAGTTTGATGGGTTAGAGGCATTGGCCGCCTCAGGAGGTGAGAAAACGGCAAATGATTGAACAACTAACGCTAGCGCTGTGAAAATAAGGCCAACTCGACGGGTAGCCTCTTCTTTTCGAAGTCGTTTGGCGTAAAAGCCTAACTGCCCTACTAATGCTGGGCTAAATGCAAGATTTGATACTAGTTTTCTAAACATAGCGTTACCTATTACTTTTTGTTTGATTTTATACCTCTCGCCCGTATATTAGCATAAGAAATATGTTCAACACAATAGCTTGAATGAACAATTTCTTTCATGGTATAATTGGAGATATTGTAAACCAGCTGAAATGACCGAAAAGAGAGGGAGAATGGCTAAACAAAAAGATGATGGCTCTTATGATGGCTCACAAATTCAGGTTCTAGAGGGGCTTGATCCTGTTCGTAAGCGCCCAGGAATGTATATCGGGAGCACAGGATATGACGGGGTTCACCATTTAATAAAGGAAATTGCCGATAACTCGATTGATGAGGCGATTGCGGGCTTTGGAACACGTGTAGATGTGCGTATTCTTGAGGATGGCGGACTAGAGGTAACAGATGATGGGCGCGGTATTCCTGTCGATAAACATCCAAAGACTGGTTTGAGCACTCTTGAGACAGTCTTAACGGTACTTCACGCTGGAGGAAAGTTCGGGGGTGGCGGATACAAAGTATCTTCGGGACTTCATGGTGTTGGATCAAGTGTCGTCAATGCACTTTCGGCTCGGATGATAGCGGAAGTGGTAAAGAACGGTGACCTTTATCGAGTTGAGTTTGAACGTGGTAAAACATCGGTGCCATTTAAAAAGGTTGGCAAAACAGAGCGACCTCAAGGTACGCGAATTACTTTTTATCCAGATCCAGAAATATTCAAGGAGACCGTCTCTTTCGACTATAAGTGGGTAGTTAGTTATTTGCGGCATCAGGCTTATCTGACGAAGGGGCTTTATGCGACAGTGTACGATCAGCGTACCAAGGAGCGCCAAGCCTTCTATTTTGAGGGTGGTATTAAAAGTTATGTAAAGAATCTCAATATTGGTAAAGAGGTGCTTTCGGACGAGATTTTCTACGTAGAACGCCAGGTAGAAGACTCTATGATTGAAGTGGCTTTGCAATACAATGACAGTTACGTTGAGACTGTACGGCCATTTGCAAACAACGTTCTTACCCCTGATGGAGGAACGCACCTCATAGGCTTTAGGGCGGCTCTTACTCGAGTTATTAATGACTATGCACGCAAAAGTGGCCTACTGAAGGAAAAAGAAGAGAATCTCAGTGGTGACGATATTCGCGAGGGACTGACGGCCGTAATACTTGTTAAACTTCCTGATCCACAATTTGAAGGTCAAACAAAGAACAAACTAGGTAATCCTGAGGTACGACGCTATGTTGAGCAGGTGATGAATGAGTACTTCGCGTACTTCCTTGATGAAAATCCTAATGTTGCGAAGAAAGCAGTCGGAAAAGCACTGCTCGCGGCGCGTGCGCGCAAGGCAGCGCGTGCGGCTCGTGATAACGTAATACGAAAAGGCGTACTTGACGGGGCTAGCCTACCTGGTAAGCTCGCTGATTGTTCCAGTAAAAATCCAGCCGAATGCGAGCTATATATAGTAGAGGGTGACTCTGCTGGTGGCTCTGCAAAGAGCGGTCGTGATAGTAGGACACAGGCAATCTTACCGCTTCGAGGCAAGGTCCTTAATACCGAGCGTGCACGCTTAGACCGTATGCTCGGTAATAATGAGATCGTCAGCCTCATTAAGGGTATGGGTGTAGGTATTGGTGATCAGTTTGATATCGGTGGTCTCCGCTACGACCGCATTATTATCATGACTGACGCCGATGTTGATGGCAGCCACATTGCAACGCTCCTCATGACGTTCTTCTTCCGTTATATGCGCGAAGTAGTCGAGGGTGGACATATTTATCTTGCTAAACCACCACTCTTTTTATTAAAGGGCCAGAGTAATAAACGATGGTATGCTTATAGCGACGAAGAGCGTGATGCAATTATGCAGCAGCTTGTCGAAGAGCGTAAAGCGCGTGGCACGGATATCAACCCCTCAGATCCACCTATCAAACAGGCAGGGCTTAGCGATATTCAACGTTACAAAGGTTTGGGTGAGATGGACGCTACGCAATTATGGGATACCACAATGAATCCTGAGAATCGTGTATTAGTTCAAGTTAAGGTGGAGGATGCGGAACGTGCAGACGCAATATTCACAAAATTAATGGGTGATGAAGTGAGTTTGCGTAAAAGCTTTATACAAACACGCGCAAAAGATGTAAGCCTAGAGGAATTGGATGTCTAGTATGAACGAAGATGAAGTAAATACCCCCCTAGAAGGTGAAGTAGTGGAGCCAGAACAGACGCACTCTAAAGTCCTTGAGCATCGTACTGTTGAAGATGTCATGGAAGACAGCTTCTTGCGTTATTCTATGAGTGTCATTATCGACCGTGCGCTTCCAGATGTACGGGATGGTATGAAACCGGTGCACCGACGTATCTTGTATACAATGGGTGAGCAAGGGTTGCGTCCAGGTGGTAAATTTGCCAAATCAGCGCGTATTGCTGGCGAGGTGATGGGTAAATATCACCCGCATGGTGATTCAAGTATTTATGACTCAATGGTTCGTCTAGCCCAAGACTGGGTAATGAGATATCCTCTTGTGCAGGGTCAGGGTAACTTTGGTTCAATGGACGGCGACCCAGCAGCAGCCAGCCGTTATACTGAGGCGCGCCTTGGGAAGGCTGGGAATGAGTTGCTAACTGATCTTGATAAAGATACGGTTGATTTTCGCGATAACTACGATGGTAGCGAGCAGGAGCCGGTAGTTCTACCTGCTAAATTACCAAACCTCCTCCTTAATGGTCAGGTGGGTATTGCGGTAGGTATGGCAACGAGCATACCAACGCACAACCTAGGCGAACTTGTCGATGCTACTGTTGAGCTCATAGACAACCCAGAAGCGACAGTAGATGATTTACTCAAGCATGTTAAGGGGCCTGATTTTCCAACAGGAGCTGTAGTGTATGGCGGTGCTCCGATGCGCCAAGCCTATCAAACTGGCCGCGGCAGTGTGACGATTCGTGCAGTTGCGAATATTGAAGAAACTAAGAAGGGAAGGCACCAGATTGTTGTAACTGAGATGCCTTACGCTGTAAATAAAGCAACACTTATTGAAAAGATAGCTGATTTAGTGAAGGACAAAAAGCTTCTAACGATTAGTGATCTTCGTGATGAAAGCGCACGCGGTAACGTACGAGTTGTCATAGAGTTGAAAAAAGATGCATATCCAAAGAAGGTACTGAATCAGCTTTATAAATTAACCTCTCTGCAAACATCATTCCACTACAATATGCTTGCGCTTATTGATGGCATTCAGCCACGTATTCTAGGTATTCACGATATCCTCAACGAATTTGTGAAGCACCGCCAGCAAGTCGTTCGTCGGCGTACGGAATATGAGTTACGAAAAGCTAAGGAGCGAGCACATATTCTTGAAGGCTATAAGATAGCGCTTGATCACATCGATGAGGTGATTAAGACGATTCGTGCAAGCAAGACGCAAGAAGAGGCTGAGGCGGCCCTCATCGCTAAGTTTAAACTGAGTGAGATTCAAGCCAAGGCGATTCTTGCTATGCAGCTGCGTCGTCTTACTGGTTTGGAGCGTGAAGCAATCGAGAACGAGCTGAAAGACCTATTAACCCTTATTGGCAAGCTGGAATCGATTTTGGCAGATGAGAAAGAGATTCTTAAGATTATTAAAGCTGAGCTGCTTGAGATGAAAGAAAAGTATGGCGATGAGCGTCGTACGAAGATTATCAACCACGAGCTTGGCAAGTTTAGCGATGAAGAGCTGATTCCTGAAGAAGATACTGTTATACTTTTGACAACAGAAAACTATATCAAGCGCACATTGGTAAGCGACTATCGACGACAAAACCGCGGTGGTAAGGGCAAACGAGGTATGACGACAAAAGAAGAAGATGTGATTGACCAGATTGTACCTGCAAGCACGCACGATTGGCTGCTCTTCTTCACAAATAAGGGACGAGTTTTCCGTCTAAAGGCCTATGAAGTGCCAGCTGCTAGTCTTGCGGCAAAGGGCGTGGCAGCAGTTAACTTGTTGCAGCTCCAACCCGAAGAAAAAATTACATCAATTATTAACTATGCTAAGGATGCCAGCGACGATGGTTACCTGTTTATGGCTACAACCAAGGGAACAGTGAAGAAGACCCCTGTTAAAGACTACGCCAATATCCGCACCAATGGGCTTATCACGATTAACCTTGATGATGGGGATGAGCTACGCTGGATAAAGCAGACAACGGGCAAGAACGATGTGATTATATCAACATCTGCAGGACAAGCTGTTCGTTTTAATGAAGGTGAGTGCCGTCCAATGGGACGCGCGGCGCGAGGCGTGAGAGGTGTGAGGCTTCGTCCAAATGATTCTGTGGTAGGCATGGATATTGTCTCAAGTGATGATCAGACGCTCCTGGTAATCAGTGAAAAGGGCTTTGGCAAAAAGACGAAAGTCGCGAATTTCCCAAGCCATAAACGCGGTGGCGTCGGGATTAAGGCGGCAGTAGTAACGGCAAAGACTGGTCCGATTATATCAGTGCAGTCAATCGAGCCTTCCATGACCGAAGCGATACTTGTATCTAAGAATGGGCAGACAATCCGATTGAGTTTGGATAGTATTAAACTACTCGGGCGAACTACTCAAGGCGTAACAATAATGCGGCTTGCAAATGGCGATGCAGTATCATCTATCGGGCTCATGGAAGATTCGACGCGTGAAGATGAGGAACCTCTAAAGGAAGGGAAGTAAGCGCAAATGGATATCTCGCCGTACTTACTTACTATAGTAACGAGCTGGGTGGTGGCGCAGGGGGCGAAATATCTCATCATTGCTATTAAGAGCCGAAACTTTAGTGGCTTTCGACAGCTGTACCTTTCGGGAAACATGCCGAGTGCCCACAGCGCAACAGTAATGTCGATGGCGACGGTTGTGGGCCTTATTAATGGGTTCGATTCGGCGCTTTTCGGTATTGCAATTATGGTGGCGGGAGTTGTAATGTACGACGCAATTATGGTCCGTCGATCAGTCGGCGAACAAGGGCTGGCCATCCAGGAGCTTATAAAAGCAGCAAAGAATAATGAGCGTGTGGTGATCCCTCGTGCCGCAAAAGGTCATACACCGTTGGAAGTTGTGGTTGGCGCAATTCTCGGTGTGTTGATTGGCCTCGTTGTTTTTATCGCTACGAAATAGCTCATAATTACTCTTGACTGGACCACACTGTTGCGATATGATGGGTGGAGTCTGATTGCGAGATGGTAGGTATATATCTGTTCGACAGTTAGATTTTTTACGTAATTTAACAATTTGGTTGTGCAATAATCATCGTCAGTCTATTTT
>DDEW01000015.1 GCA_002336935.1 Candidatus Saccharibacteria bacterium UBA1944 | reverse complement strand
CGCTGGTTCGAGCCCAGCTGCCGGAGCCAAGCAAAGGGGCCCATCGAAAGATGGGCTTTTTGCTTATTATTAAACACACTTCTATCTACTTTAAAGACAGCAAAGAATGGCTTCAATAAATTTTATAGTCAAGTACTGCACTAGGGCGCATCCCATGCGCAGTAGAACACATTTTATAATCGATCGATAGCCTCGGCCTCTGTTGGTCATGCGACCCTCCTTTCTTTAATTAATAAAAAACCGTCCATTTCTGGGCGGATTTAATATGTCGATAAATAAAAGAAACTAGAGAATTTTGGCAACACTAAAAACAAAATTCAAACTCAACAGATTGAGCCACCTATAAATGGTGTTTTGAACTCTGCTTCAAGTGCCTTTATGCCGTTTGCTCTAGCTCGATATTCGGTATACCCGTATTTCAGGGTATTCAATTGTTATGTCGTGAGAATCAACTTTCTCCGCCTGTCTGTTTTGGTAATGAGTGACAGTCTCATCCCTGGTTACTGAGTCTCAGGGCTCATTACTATTTTATGCTCATAAAATATATATTGAAAGCATAAGCAGTTATTTCTACGAGAAGTAAGTGTTATATTTATTGCAAATGGCAAATAAGAAGCGCTTCCGTGAGAATTATAAAAAGAACCTTGGACGGCATATTTTTAGCCGACATGATATCCTTGTCATCGAAAAAATGATGCGTGAATATGGTGACGCGTATGACGATAGAATGATGAAGGGGTATTCATCTGCTGAACGAAAAAAGCTGAGTGAGAATTCGAGAAAGTTCGCAGACTGCCATGTACAAGTTGGACGATATCATCATAGACTTCCGAGATTTGGATGGATGAGCATGGAAATTGATTATTCTGGAGTCGAGTGGATTGAAAATGCGGATAGTGTTAAGTTTTTGCAAAAAGATTACCGATCAACACGCTATTTTCAGGTTGCGTGTCACCCTGGCTTGACTCTTACCATTAAGCCCTTCTCTTGTGAGCTTTATGCTAATAGACAGTATGCTAATGGAGGCGAATTGCGAATATTAGATTCTGTGACGAAAAAAATTGAAAAACATGTCAAGAGCGTGAAAGGCGCCATACGATCAAATGTTTATTTGCGTGGTAACCTCGTATACACCTAAAGGCTAATTGTGCGAACCAAAATGACAGCGATCATAAGTGTAAAATGTAGTTATGACAACTTCACAGAATAAAGATGAAACTATAGTTCGACTTAGGGTTTACTCGTGGGGCAGATCTTATGAACTGCCAACTTTTCAGACTAAACTTAATGAAAAAGCGAAGTCTTGGCTAGTTGAACAGGGGTTAAACATTGAACTTCTACCTCCTCCTCAATTTGGAGCCACAGGTGGATCATATACGTTAGCAACGAGAGTCATCTTGTACTGTATAAAGATAATACCAATCTTAAGGAAAATAAAAGATTGGTATTATCTTAGAGCCTATGACCAATCGAAAAGCAACTTCACTATACTTCTTGAAAATACTGGCTCTCGCGATAAAGTCACGCGCGACAAGAAAGGTATAGATTTAGTTATCAGCGGATATCAGCTCGCTAAATATCTGAAAGAGAAATTTCCAATTTATGAGTTTAGCGTAACGGTTTCACTAAATAATTCCGAAGATAGGCGTAGGTCTCTTATATCCATTGATAGCTCTAGGATGAACGATACCTCAATAGGGTACACTATTAGATTGCTACCAAAATTAAAGCACGAAAAGGATATTTTAGCTTATCTCACATATGATCGTCATTTTTTAGTTAAGCTCAGGTCATCCCGTTGGGGTAAAGAGGAAAGCTCAACGTATTACTATATTCCATTTATTCACGGCATTCCGCTATTCTGAAAAACGCAGTAAACTATGAACATGAGTGAGATAGTAACGAATCTAGCTGTAGAAATATTGACGAGCCTTATTCTTATGGTTGCTGGATCAATTGTTACTATTGTTGCACTACGATTCGATTGGGCTAGAGGCTTTCTTGCTCGAATAGGTGTAAATATACGTTCCGATCGACCTCAACTTGATTTAGATTTACACTTCAAACCCGAATTAAGTACTACCACTGTGTCGATAAAGAATGCCGGCAATCAGTGTGCATACAACGTGTACTGCTTTCTATTTGAAGTTTATCATGCAGCAGACAATAAGCCTTTTTCAGTTTCTTCGCTAGGCAGCGAAAAAATTAAAGCGGGCGTATTAGGGCCAGGAGAAAAGATTTATTTTGTAGGCAAGAAAGTAATGTTCGATGGCTGTAACATTACTTCTGAGCAAGAGGTATGGGTCGAATACACCGATGAGTTTGGAAGGAACTATCGAACAAGGGTTTTGACGCCGAACGGTAGAGGTGACGACCTAAAAGTGCTACCTCCTAAAGCCATCAAATATCGAATGCCAAGATTGCCAGGCTTAAAATACAAGGGAACTGAAAATTTTGAGTTAATCAGGTCAGGAAAACAGGGTCTAAAGAATATTCCGTACCTGTAGCTGTTTTGCGAAAAACATCCACTAGCGGGAGCCAAGCATAGGCACCATGTGAAAACATGGTGTTTTTGTTTTGTGAGATAATATAAGAATGAATACCGTGTTGATGCCTGTTGCAGTCGTGAAAAAAGAGGACCGAATACTTATAAGGAAAATGGATCCTGAAAAAAGTCCCTATGCAGAACTTTGGGCGCTTTTTGGCGGAAGAGTAGAGGGCAATGATTCAATCCTGGATGCACTAAACAGAGAGCTCTCTGATAGGTGGAATTTTACCGTATCCATCACTGAGAAGCTTTGGTGGAACGAAGAAATCAAAGTTGATCACGACGGAGAAGAAAAAAGATTCATCTATTTGGATGTTCTCTGTAGTATTGCCGATGGCGAACCAAAACCGATAAATGAGAACGAACTGCTTCAGTGGGCGTTAGTGAGTGAGTTGAATCAATACGACGTAAATCCCCCTACTCGCACTTTGCTGGCGAAACTGGGCTATTTAGCCTAGTGAGCAAAGTATATCTTCGGCGCGGCCCATCATGAAGTACATAGGGATGCGATGACTCAATGTTTCGGCGGCATGCATGCGGCGCCATGCGATATTTGGTTGATCGGCCGACATGAGCGGCATGTAGCCGCTAAGGGTCCCGCGACTGGCGGTTATATTACGCGACATTTCTTCATATAGGTGCCAGTAAGCTTTGCCATGGTCGTAGCGAAATTGTTCAAGCAGCTGGTCGCACACAACGGGGAATACCAAAGTATCAATTGGCCGCGGCTCGGTGTGATGTGATGGTGCCATTGCGCCAATGGCTCGCTGAGTTTTTTCATCTTGCAGCGTTGTAGCGAGCCCCTGCACAAAGTTGCCGCGCTCGTCGAGCAGAAACTTTTCATCACTCACCCATTGCCACCCATTTTGTTTTGCAAAGGCAGAAAGGGTTGATTTGCCAATACCCGAAACCCCACCAATGAGAGCAGTGGTATGTGATGATTCGGGGTTGGTGATAACATTGCCATGAATGGTATATACGCCGCCCGCTTGGCGTTGCTGTTCTAAATAGTGGTTAGCAAATTTAATGCCCTGGTAGGCGTGCTCGGCATCGCACTCTATGCGGTGCGGATCGAGTGAATAAACCTGGGTAGGCGATTCGGCAATTTGCACGTACTCATCGTTATTGACACCACAGCTAACACTGCCAATAACGTACTGTTCCCAAAACGGATGATGGGCAACATGATCAACAAATGGCTCGGAGCCTTCTATGGAAAACGGCAATTCACCACCCGCACTAGTAACTCGATAGAACTGTTTCATAAATTGCCTCGAGTTCTTTTGCCTTGGTCTCCCATGACCATTTGTCGCAGATTTCTTGCTGGAATACACCGGCAAGTTGCTGCCGCTTGGTACTGTTTTCGAGCAGCTGCGTGAACGAAAGTGTAAGTGCAGGTACGTCGCCAGGAGCAATCAGCTTGCTATTCTGATCGTGGCGGGCGGCGTCGCTCATGCCTGAACCGTGGCTGGTTACTACCGCACAGCCCGCAGCAGCAGCTTCGAGCATAGTGGTTAATACGCCTTCTTTTGCGCGTGATGGGCAAGCAAAAATTTTGCTGTGCTTGTAAAGCAATGCCAACTGCTCGTTATCGGGACGCTCCACAATTTCTGCCTGCAATCCGCGTTCGCGAATTAGTGCCTCTATGTGTGGCTGATAACTACCGCCACCAGCAATTACAATATGCTGATCAGGCGTAGCGGCCTGCAAGATATCTTGAATACCTTTGTGTTCAAGGAATCGACCGACGTAGAGTATATCGATAGGTCGTTCGGCATCAACCGGGTGGTAAAACGTTTCGATTGGTACGCCGTTGCGGAACGTATGCATAGGCAAGTCGGGGTAATTACCGTGCCACCATTCTTCAATTGATGTTGAGTGGGCAACTCCTGCATCAGGGCGTGTCATGGACACGTCAATCAGCGGGTCAGTCTGCTTAGGGCTGCCATGCAGGTGCACAATGTGCGGTGCGGTGTCGGGAATGTAGAGCGAATCAGCTGACATATGCGTGACACTCGCGTCGGCACCATTTGCAATTGCCTCGCGGTATACGTCTTGCGCCGCTATGCCAAACGCCGCAGCTTCTTGGTTCCAAATGGCCCACGAATGTCCGTCACCATAGGGCGCATTAGTGGCGACTTCGCCAATGTGAATGGGTAGTTGTTCACGGCGAATGCTATCAGTAAATTCCTGAAAGTATTCGCTAGGAGTATCGACTTTGCGCACAACGTAGGTGACATGGTGGCCAAGGCGGGCAAGGCCCTTTGCCTGGTGCAACGACACAACTTCGGTACCGCCAACATAATAGCTGGCACGTGAATTAGAGATGAGCAAGTCTAGCGGCCGGTTCATGACTTTTCCTTTTTGGCATAGTGCCAGTACGATTCTTTGTAGGCAGTGTGAGCAAAGGTGAAGTTTTCGATGGCCATGATGCCTGCATAAAACCCAAACAGTACAATATCGTGCAGGGGAACATGAGCAAGTATGTAGCGCCAATCAAGTTTGGTGCGCTGGAGTTCTTGTAGTTCGGCGTATTCGGGTAGGGCAGCAACACGGTGACGGTCTTCGTCAATTCGTTTGTATACTTTCCAGTGGCGTCGCAAGCTGTAGTTTGGTGTGTAGTAAGTGGTAGCATTGTAGGCGACGCGAATCGAACCAATGCCGTACTTTTTATACAACCACACGGTCAAAAATACGTCGTCGCCGATGACGCCATCGGTGAGGTTTGATAGCAGGAGTGATTGCCGAGCGCACCATAGTCGGCCATGAAAGAATGTCTTCAGCCGATACTCGCGTTGGCCAATACCAGGCTGCGGATCATCCTTGCAGATAGCATGGAATGCACGAGTATCGTAGTGCGATACTTGGGCGAGTGGATATATAGAACGCAGCGAAAACGTTCGTGCGAGTAAGCGGCGTGCTAGCGGCAAATCACGAGGAATTTGCGGCATAGGGTGGCCGCCAACAATCATTAACTCGTCGTGACGATCGAGCTGTTCAAACATGTAGCGCAGCGCATGGGAGTCAAGCCGAGCATCGGCATCGGTTTTGACGAGTATGTGATGTGGGTAATAGCGGCGTGCATGACCGAGCAGACGGTTAATAGCATTGGTGTAGCCAGGTGATGACGAAATGACAGTGATGGGTAGCTTCAGTGCTTTGCTGCTTTTTGCAATTGCACCTTCAGTGTCGTCGGTGCAGCCGTTGACGCAAATGATAATGCGTCGGAGGGTGCGGGGAGTGGAACGGTCAGTAGCGGCGAGGTTTTCAAGAGCGCTGTGGATAGAGGCCTCTTCGTTATAGGCGGGCATAATCACAATGTATTCATCGCTCAACATGGGTGTTATAAACCTCTTTACAAAAACGATATTGCGTGTATAATACTATAAAACAGTAAATATGTCAATAATATTTTGCAGCTATTTTATATGACCAAATTTCATACACGCGAAACACCAGTGAACTATACCATCACTATGCCCGAACAGCTCGGCTTTGTCTTTGTTAAAGGTGGGTACGACGATTGCACTGATGACCTGTGCCATGATTTTACTCGCAACGGGCTTGACGTATTGCGCGACGCTCGCGTAACGCTGGATGGCCAAGTGGTTGACTATATTTACCGTGATTCTACCCAAGAGCACTTTTACCGCGATATGCGCGAATATTTAGTGGGGCGCAGTGTGACAAGTTTGGTGCTTGGTGTGCCCCATGGCAATGCACAGCAGACAGTGCACGAGCTAAAGACGGGTGCTAACGGCCGCGAGAATTTGCGCCACAAGTACAAGCGACCGCATGCCTGGATTGATGACGAACAAATGCGCGTATGGCAGCAGGGGCTTCACCCACAACAAAAGGAACTCACCGTCATGTTAACGCAGGCCAACGTTTTTCATGCATCTGATGATACCGCTGATGCCGTAGAAACAATCCGCCGTTTGCAACAATCAACGGCTGGTAGGTACTTGCCTGCACACCTGCGAATTCCTCGCCAAATTGGCCGAGTGGCGGGTATAGTATAGTCAGGAGAATACAATGAACGATACGACCTATGAAATAACGTGGCTCCAGGCCGATGCGATTGCTGATGAGCACGCCAACTACCCAGTACGCCAAGTATACGTGTGGGCTAAAACGGCTGATGATAAGATTGCCATTGTGTCAAAAGATGGCAACAAATGGCAGCTACCAGGTGGCAAGCCTGATGCTGATGAGACAATGACCCAAACGGCGGTTCGCGAAATGCAAGAAGAAACTGGTATAGCTATTGCAGCTATGGCAGAGCAGCTGCGCTTTTTTGGCTACAATGTTGTGACCGAAATAACGGGTGACCAGCGCACCACCTATCTGCAAGTGCGCTACAGCCTAGCGTTGCCACACCAGAGCGATGTATTGCCCACTACTCCACCAGCTGAAGACACTGTGCAAGATGTGTCTGAGCAAATTCAGTATGTAGCGTACGCAACCCCCACTGAACTGACCGAGCGGATAAAATGGATGAAAGACAGCGAAGAAACGATGGCTGCACTTGCTTCGCTTGGTTTTTAGCTATCAATCGAATACAACTGTTTTAGCACGTGCATGTACCCGCCCTCACGTGGGTTGGGGTAAAGCATGTCGGCTTGCGTAGCAATTTGTGGCACTGCGTCAACGGGTGCAGCGGTAGTACCCGCTAGCGCAAACATTGATAAATCGTTGGTGTCATTGCCAGCAGCCAATACATTTGCTGGATCAATGTTGTAGCGATCGGCTAAGTACTGTAATGCCACGCCTTTGCTAATACCGCGTTGCTGTATGCGCACGGTTGGCTGAGCGGTACCATTAATTTGCTTATAGGTAATGGTGGCTGCAACGGGGAGCTCATTGGCGAGTGTATTGCCAAGCAATGTAGCAGCTTCCACGCTCAGTTGAGCTATGGCGAGCCCACGGCTGGTACGTGCTGGCCTTTCGTGTGGTGAATAGAGCTGGCGCGTGGGGTCATCGACATAGCGAACCTGGGCACCATACCCCACGCAGGCATCGAGCACACCCTGCACTACTTCGCGCCCTAGTCGATTTTCATGCACAATTCGCCCGTCGCGGTCAGTGATGCAGGCGCCATTTTCGAATACCATTTCGTGCTGTGGCTGCAGATCGGTTACGAATAGTGGGGCGGAAGCAACTGAACGACCGGTTGCGATGAACACAGGCAGCTCAGCAGGCAGGCGACGGAAAGCGTGTTTCACCTCTTCGCGCAGCGGCGTGCCATACTCACACACAATAGTGCCATCATAGTCAGTGAACGCTCCTTCAAACCGGCGTGTCATAATGTATATACTATACAACAAAATGTATAAAATACAATGGTTCGCTCCTAGCGCCGCGTAGCCCACTTTTGCGAAGCGCTTGGCGCTTTGTCGGTACGGTGGATGCAGCCCACCCAGCAGCAGGGGCGGCGTTCCCCACGTTCTAGTTTGTCCTGTGCTATTACAATGCGTCGTGCGCGGGTGGCGGGCTGTTTAGCGCTCGTAATCCAGCAAATAAACTCGTTGCGAGCTAGTGGAGTAATGTCGTTCCAGGCGGTGCGCATTGCAGCATGCTTGTTTAGGCTATCCCGCAGGTCGCTCGGTAATTGGTGAACGGTGCCGTTCAATAATTTCATATACGCAGTATAGCGGATTGCTGACGTATAATAGGAGGAGATGTTTTTAGCAGTAAATGAACTTATTAAAGAAAAGACGCGTTTTCTGCTCATTGTCGCCGTGATTGTGCTTGTGAGTTACCTGACATTCTTTTTGACCGCACTGGCCTATGGGCTGGCAACGAGCTATACACAGGGTATCGAAAAGTGGCAGGCTGGCGGAATTGTATTGCAATCTGATGCCAACGACAACGTTGCTCGTTCGCTTATTCACAAGAGTGATTATGGATTGTATGATGCCGCCGCCACTGCGCTGCTGGGTGTGGGCAATGCAACGGTCAAAGCCGATGAGGCAGAGGACGTCGCGCTTTTTGGCATTGACCCTACCGACTTTTTGGCGCCAAATATTACTGAAGGCAGGCAGGTGAAGGCTGAAGGCGAGGTTGTGGTAAGTGATCAATTAAAAAAGGTTGGCGTGCGCTTAGGCGATACCCTTTCGTTTAAGGGTGGTGATACAACCTATGCAGTAGTTGGTTTTACCGACAGGGCGACGTTTCAAACTGCGCCAATTGTGTACATGCAACTTGATGCATGGCGCACCACTGCGAGTGAGCTTGCCGGTATGATGGGCATGAAAGATGCAACAACGGTGAGCGCCGTTGTCACGAAACAAGCCGATGGAGCAAGCTACACTACCGACACGTTACAGTGGCGTAGCATCAAAGATTTTTCGTTTAAACTACCTGGCTACAATGCGCAGGTGCTCACGTTTAGCACTATGATAGGATTCCTGATTGTGATTGCATCGTTTGTGCTGGCGATATTTATGTACATACTCACACTACAAAAAAAGAGTATGTTTGGCGTGCTCAAAGCCGAAGGCATACCGAATAAATACATCGCCCGCTCGGTGAAAGCACAGATTGTCATACTATCGATTATTGGAATGGGCATTGGGCTTGTTGCAACGGTTGGCAGTGGCATGGCACTGGGCGACAAGATTCCATTTATGATTCAACCATTGTTCTACATTGCGATTATTGCACTATTTTTGCTCTGTGCGGCCATCGGCGGAATTGCTTCAGTGTGGGCGGTGACCAAAATTGATCCTGTGGAGGCAATCGGATGAGTAAGCAGCCTATGCTAGAGCTACGTGGTGTAACCCGCGAATTTACGCAGGGGAGCGAAACGGTGCACGCGCTTCGCCCCACTAACTTTCGTATTGAGCCGGGTGAGTTTGTGGCGCTGATTGGCCCGTCGGGTTCTGGCAAAAGCACGTTCTTGACCATTGCCGGCGGGTTGCGTAATCCGAGCAAAGGAACCGTTACTATTAACGGTATTGACGTGACTGCACTTGGCAAAAAACAGCTTTCGAATGTTCGGCTTAAATATGTCGGGTTCATTTTGCAGGCATCAAATCTTGTGCCGTTTTTGACAGTCGAAAAACAGCTGCTTTTGCTCGACAAAGTACGCCGTAGTCGCCCCAATAAAACCATGATGACTCAGCTATTTAAAGAACTAGGTATCACCAAGCTCCGTCGCAAGTACCCTAGCGAACTTTCAGGCGGTGAACGCCAACGCGTAGCGATTGCAAAGGTGCTGTATAGCGACCCAAGTATTATTTTGGCAGATGAACCTACAGCTAGCCTAGATACAACCAAGGCATTTGAAGTAGTCGAACTATTGGCTCGTGAAACCCGCAGCCGAGGCAAGGCAACCATAATGGTAACGCACGACGAGCGACTGATTGGCTATTGTGACAAAGTATACGAAATGCATGATGGTCAATTGCGCGAACGTAAAGCGCATAAACGCAAAACTAGTGAATAGAGTATTGCGCTTGACGTATGAATATAAAAGAGGGTGTGGTATACTATACCTAGCAAGTTATTCTACTCGTTAACCAAGTATAGCGCGGCATGCAGGCTTCCCTAATCTCGGCTACTGCACTAGACCCTATCTCGCAAATATATTAGCTGATAGAAAGGCACACTATACCATGGCAACAAAATTATTTGTAGGAAAACTCTCTTTTTCTACCACAAACGAAAGTCTACAAACCCTGTTTGAGCAATTCGGAACAGTAGTAAGCGCACAGGTTGCGGCTGATCGTGAAACTAGTCGATCGAGAGGATTTGGCTTTGTAGAAATGGAGAACGAAGCGGATGCGCAAAAGGCAATTGAAGCGCTTGATGGCACAACATTCGAAGAACGTACCATCGTGGTCAATGTCGCTAAACCTCGTGAAGATCGCCCACGCCCACAGTTTGGCGGTGGATCGCGCGGTGGATTTGGTCGTCGCGGATAGCAGACGGCAAGGACTATGGCGTTATTCGTTGGTCGAACACGTAATAATACGGCGGTACATGTAAATCTTGCAAATTCAAAAGCTGCCGAGCATATATCCCGTAACCCCCACCTAGTAACATTGGCTGCGGAGGTATTGGGTGGTACCTCAGTAGATGGATTACATGAGGAGCTTACCTTTGATATGGGTCGTGTTGTTGGCTATGACTTTGTAGTACGTCAAAAAAGTAGCGACAACGTGTTTTATGCCCAGCTGCTCAAAGGTACAACATACATACCTTTTACAAAAGTAGACAACCCCGTCAGTACTCGATTGCTCACCGTAGAGCTAGTGCGCGACTCGCGCGCGAGTGACTTTTGGTTGCAAAACATATACCTCGGCTCACCAAAACCGCCCTTGCCAGGTGCGAGTGACGAAACGGCACGTAGCAAGGCGTATTGGAAGCAGCATGTGTATATATATGGCAACCAGCCTATCAAAGCCAACTCAATCACGCGCAACTATCCCTACGTGTAGAGCCCTGATAGTTAGGGTATAATAGGCCTATAGCATAAACTGCAAAGGAGCATAGTGTGCCAGAACTAGTTATAAAACTACTTGTTGCAGGTGGAGTAATGGGATTGCTCGATTTTTTGTGGCTTGGTTATGTAGCAAAATCGTTGTACTACAAAGAGATGGGCTCAATACTACTCGAAAAATTCAATATGGTGCCTGCTCTTCTTTTTTACGCCATCTATGTGGTTGGTGCTGTTGTATTCGTTATTAATCCTGCACTCGCTAAGGAATCGCTGGCTCATGCTATAGGCTATGGAGCTGCTTTTGGATTTGTTGCCTATGCAACCTATGACTTGACTAGCCTAGCTGTGCTCAAGGGATTTAGCGGCAAAGTTGTTGTGATTGATATGCTATGGGGAGCGCTACTTACGGCAACAGTAGCTGGCGTTACCTACGCAGTGGTGCATCGATGGTTCCAGTAGAACTAGTAACGTATGGCGGGGTAGCACTAAGCGGCGCGCTCATTCTGCAGAGTATTGTGTATATACTGGCGCTCCGTCGTCAGCGCATAGATATAGTGGATGTCGCCTGGGGCTTGTCGTTCATTGCGATTATTGCTGCTATGTGGCTATATAAACCACCGCAAAGCGCTGCGGTATATATAGCAGATGCTCTGGTTGTGGTTTGGGGCACACGGCTTGCATGGCACATTGGCAAACGGTTTTTGCGTAGCCAGCGGCAGGACGAGCGCTACACGCAGCTAATGGCAAAGTGGCCCAAGCAGTTTGTTGCGCTGCAGTTATTTTTCAAAATATTTGCTTTGCAGGCAGTGCTGGCTACAATCATTAGTTTGCCAATGGTTGTGCTGCATGTATACCAACCAAATATTTCATGGGTAGCGGTAGCGGGAATAAGTGTGTGGGTGATTGGATTTATATTTGAAGCGGTTGCC
This sequence comes from Candidatus Saccharibacteria bacterium UBA1944, assembly GCA_002336935.1. Classification (GTDB taxonomy): domain Bacteria; phylum Patescibacteriota; class Saccharimonadia; order Saccharimonadales; family Saccharimonadaceae; genus Saccharimonas. Next base: position 85,343 of record DDEW01000015.1, on the reverse strand, counting down.
GATTGGCAGCTTGCCCGCTTTTTGCAACAGCCTCAGCACCCCGAACTTATGACAACGGGTGTGTGGCGGTATTCCCGCCATCCAAATTATTTTGGCGAAATGACCATGTGGTGGGGAATAGCAATCATGAGCTTTGCTACACCAGCAGGGTGGTTGGGCGTTGTGGGTGCCGCGACAATTACATGGCTATTGGTGTTTGTGTCGGGGGTGCCACTAGCCGAAGTCAGCGCTCGCCGCAAAAAAGGTTGGCAAGCCTATGCACGAACCACAAGTATACTTTTCCCATTGCCACCACGCCGCAACTAGTTGCAAATAAACTAAATATATGTTTAAATATAATAAATGACCAACAGGTAAGGAGATATGCCGTGCTTGGCATACGGGTCATTTGGAGCACGCAATACTGGCTCTTACTCCTGCACCTTCCATCACAGAAAGGGTCAACCCCATGACCGTCGTCAACACGTTCGACCTGCTGACCATGCCGCCTGTTGAGCAGTTGGGCTTCATGGCTACCAGCCTGCCCGACTCGCCCGATCGCGTCATCGAGTACCAGCTGGTCACGCCCTGTGGTCAGCTGCTCACTCGCTTCGCCTTCGTGCAGCTCACCATGGCCGATGGCAGCTACAAGCTGTTCGGTGTGACCGAGCTCGACGAGCACGGCACCCCGGAGCAGCGCTACGCCACGGCCACCTTCACGGTCAATGTCGACCCCGACGACCCGCTGTTCATGAGTGACGGCTTCGTCGAGGTCCATGGCGAGGTGGTGCACTTCGACACGCCTGCCATGCGGGCACTGCGCGGCTACGCGTCGCTCGCAACCGCCTGACCCAACTCATAGCCCATAAGCCGGGGGCTTTGTACCCGGCTGTTTTTATTTGGGTAACAGGGGCGACGCAGTGTATACTAATAGAAGTATGGCAAACGCAAACCTAGCAAACGCAAAAAGAGCAAAAAACGATGAGTTTTATACACAATACTCAGATATTCAAAAGGAAGTCGAAGCCTACTTGGAGTATAAACCTGATACATTTCGCGACAAGGTAGTGTACTGTAACTGTGATGATCCGTTTGAAAGTAATTTTTTCAAATACTTCGTGCTCAACTTCAATCGCTTAGAGCTGAAACGTCTTATCACCACGAGTTACAAGCCATCGCCGATTGCCAATACTCAACTGGCGCTTTTCGGGGATGACAAAGTACTAGAAACACCCAAAGGCCGCCCAAAACCCACAGCTAACAAATTTATCATCAACGAAGTCGGCGATACAGATGGTGATGGCGCGTTTGGGCTACCCGATATCGCAAAGCAGCTAAAAGCAAATAAACACAACGAATGGGCACCGCTAAAGGGCGATGGCGACTTTCGAAGTGAAGAGTGTGTAGAGCTGCTCAAACAAAGTGATATTGTGGTGACAAACCCACCGTTTAGTTTGTTTCGAGAATATGTTGCGCAGCTTATTGAACATAAAAAGAGCTTCCTCATTATCGGTAATATGAACGCCATTACATATAAGGAAGTTTTCCCTTTGATTAAAGAGAATAAAGTATGGCTGGGTAATAATGCGCGGGTAAATGGGGGTGCAATGTTTTATGAGATTCCCGAAGCAGTGGCAAATCTAGATCAGGTCCGTGAGATTAAGGTCGATGAGAATGGAAGGCGAGTGTATATAACTCGTGTGCAGGGTGTGAGATGGTTCACGAATTTGGATCACGGCAGGCTCCACCAGCCTCTCATACTCATGCCAGAGGTAGACGTTATAAAATACGTAACAAAAAAGCCATTTGAACACTATGACAATTACGATGGCATCGAAGTCTCACTTGTGAAGAATATACCTGCCGACCACATGGGCGTGATGGGTGTTCCAATAAGCTTCTTAGATAAATACAGTCCCGAACAATTCGAAATCATATGGCAAGCAAGCGGCAATACACGCGCATCTGCGCCAGCAGATATATTGCAAAGACTCAACTATCGAAAGCACCCTGAAGATAGGGGCGGTTGCACAGTAATCAACAATAGGCGAACGTATGGACGTATTCTTATCCAACATAAAGGAGGCACTGCTACATGATTACTAATCTCTGGACCGGTACAACCGTAGCTGAAATTGTTGACGGGTTTGTGTACAACGAACTTGAGGGCAAGGGCTTGTTTGGCCTGAGTGGCAAGCTAACGATTCAGCCAGAATACCAACGCAACTATATATACGCCGATGGCAAGCGTGACGTAGCGGTCATAGCAAGCTTGCTAAAGGGGTATCCACTTGGTCTAATATATTTCAACAAAGTTGCCGACGATACATATGAAGTACTCGATGGCCAGCAGCGGATCACCAGTATCGGGCGATTTGTGACTGGCAAATTTGCCGTACAAATCGACGGTATGGAGCAGTACTATAGTGGGCTCGCCAAAGACAAGCAAGAACTCATCATGAAAAGCCGCTTGCTGATTTACGAATGCAGTGGTACAGAGAGCGAAATCAAAGAATGGTTCCGCACTATTAACATTGCCGGTGTGCCACTTAATCAACAGGAATTATTGAACGCAGTATATAGCGGGCCGTTCGTAACGCTTGGTAAAGAAGAGTTTAGCAACAGCCAGAACAGCAACATTCAAAAATGGAGTGCCTACGTGAGCGGAAGCGCCAATCGCCAAGACTATCTGGCGACGGCGCTTGAGTGGGTGAGCCGTGGAAATGTCGGTGACTATATGAGCCAACACCGCTACGACGATAATATAAATGAGCTCAAAACATACTTTAATACTGTTATTGATTGGGTGAGTGGGGTATTTAGCGATGTTGAAAGTGAGATGCGCGGCCTAGAGTGGGGACGACTTTACGAAGAGTACCACAAGCAGTCGTACAATCCTGCGGAAGTGTCGGTGAAAATTCGCGAACTCTACGGTGATCCGTATGTGAAGAACCGTCGCGGTATTTTTGAATTTATTCTTGGCGACTCAACTGACACAAAGCTTCTTGATGTAAGAGTGTTTGATGATGCGACAAAAAAATCGGTCTATGCAAAGCAAACTGATGATGCGCGCACCAAAGGTACTTCAAACTGCTCGTACTGTGCCATCGGTCATGACGCGAATGCAACAAAAATTTGGCAACTGAGCGAAATGGATGCCGACCATGTGAGCGCATGGAGCAAGGGTGGTGCAACCAGTGCCGAGAACTGCGAGATGCTGTGCAAGAGCCATAACCGAGCGAAGGGGAATCGGTAGAAGTATGAAAGAGCATTTTAGAGAGCATTACCCCCATACGCCAGAGGAACTCAGTGAACTATGGAAAAATGCAATCTTTGTGTTTGATACAAATACACTTTTGAACATGTATAGGTATAACCGGACAACATTTAAGCAGTACATAGAGGTATTGAAGGAGCTTGCATCGAAGGATAGGGTATTTATGCCCAATCAAGTTGGCATTGAATTCTTTCGTAATCGAATGGGCGTGATTCGACAATACAAAAAGTCGTACGATGATTTAATTAAGACCATTGACTCATTTAAGGGGCAACTTTCCAGTAAGTATAGACACCATCCGTTTGTTGACGTTTCAAAATTGAGGGAAGATGTAGAAGCGAGTTTGAAAACAATTGAAGCTGAGATAAAGAAGAAACAGGACAAGCACCCGGATTGGATTCAGACAGATGAGGTTTTGGAAGCGATCACGAAAATTTTTTCAAAGTGTACTGGTGAGGCATATACGGAGAGTGAGCTTGAGGCTATATACGCAGAGGGGGCACGTAGATACGAGAAAGAAGTACCTCCTGGTTTTAAAGATATGAATAAAGAGGGTGAGCGACAGTATGGCGACCTTATCGTATGGATGCAGATGATAGCTTTTGCTAAAAATAAGCAGAAGCCACTTATTTTTGTAACTGGTGACGAAAAAGAAGACTGGTGGTTGCTTAATGAGGGCAAGCGTATAATGCCGTTGCCGCAATTGAGGCGTGAAATGCGACTTGAAGCTGGCGTGGATTTTCATGCTTACACCGCGGACAATTTTCTCGAAGAATATAACAAGGGCAGAGATGGTGGTGGAAAGATTGACTCGGAGGCAATTGATGAAGTTCGTCGCCTCCGCGAGATTCAAGACATAATGGGTGGCGAGGAAGAGCTTGCTCCGAAGGCAGATAGGTTTATATTTGGGGAAGATATTGACGAAAGGTACGAGCTGTTTACAGTGAGTATTGTCCGAGCCATTGAGATAATCGAGTATATCAGAGAAGGGCTTCCTAATATTCCCATTGAGTATCACGAGAGACTCGATTCGATAGATAGATCACTGAGAAATTTAAGTCGCACCGCACGAGCGCGCTCAAAAGTTGGTAATTTCTATATGCGCAAGTTTATCCTGTCGTTACGGTTACTTGGTGATGTTTTGGGTAACATTATTAATAATGAAGAGATTGACGACATTAACCAACGACGAATTACCGGTTATAAAATCGAAGTGGATCGTCTCTATTACCTTATACAAAAGAGTCATATGGCATTGTAGCCAGATGCCTTAATGTCTTACACAGGAGTGGCTGTAGTGTTGTTATGGAAAAACAATGCGCAGAGTAAGACTCACTCAGGCGTCGCGAGTATTGGTGGGACAACCGAAAAAGCTATAAATTTATTTGAGATAGTGGCATAAGCGATATTGACATTTATTATAATTCATGATTTTGCGATATAATTATAACTATGAGTGATGAGCATAATACAAAAACAATTCCTGTAGGAACACTTTACCTTACTGGTGAGTCGGTGGAAGATGGTGAGGTAGATCTTGATAAAACGATTGATTACTTAAAGGGCATAAAAGATACGCTAAAGTTTTATGTTGAAAAGCAAAACAAGACACTTGCCGGGAAAGATTACTCAATAGAAGTACGTATACGACCCGGTTCGCTAATCACTGATGTAATCGGGTTAACCATTGCGGGGGGTATTGTATTGTACGGAAAAACAGCCCTCACGGAGATCGCTAAAAATGACACCAAAGACAAGACAAGTGCAGATGTTGCCAGGTCAGCCGTATCTACGCTGAAGGTTGTAGTGCGGATTGCAAAGCATTTCCATACGATGATGGTGAAGCGTAACTTTCGGCATGACGAAGCGCGCATTATTGATAATAACCGCGTAGAGCTCACGAACCATAACGGGGAAAGAATTGTTGTAAGCACAGAAGAGCTCGAGGCGTATCGTACGACGCCGCCAACAAAGTTGAGGCAACTTGTGGCCATGGTCGATCGCGGCGCGGCACTGTACATTGACGATAAGCCGATTGACGAAGACTCAATAGTTGCCAAGACGGCAGAAAAAGTACAGTTTAAAGACAAGAAGATATTTGATAATCGAGATATTGAGCAAAATGATCGTGTGGCATTCCCTGAGCTCACCCAGGATATGCATGTGACACTAGATGGCGAATTGACACGCGGAAATGCGCGTACCGATACACTTGGCTTTGCCTATGATGGGCGTGTACTAAAAGCTATTCCGCCAGAGGGTGGGGTGAAGTCGGTGCGCGACTCACTGTTTGGTCCTGTGCGCATTGAGGCATATGTTGATCGACGATCAACAGCCAAAGGCTCGAAAGTTGTGCTTAAAAAACCAATATTGAGGATTGTGAGTATTGAAAGCATTGAGAATGATGATGGTTTACAGCAACCGCTTCTGTAAGGGTGTGAAAATTGCATACCAGTATGTTGAGTGCTATGATAAAAGTATGAATAAAGCGCCAAGCAAGTCACTTTCGAGCCAAGATAAGGCAACTCTTGATGTTGCCGTGAAAAAGATCGTCAAGCGATACCACAAGACGCTTATTAAGCTTGCCGATACGTAATCGCTATGCGCCCACTCACTATTCTTGAGGCCGAGCATATTGCCCATCGCCTTGCCGTGGAGTTGATGGACTATACGACCGAACCCATACCTGCCTTTGATACAAGGTATCCACATAAGCTAGAAAGTTGCTTAGAGCAGCCGTTCCAATGTTTTGCAGGCAATGATTTATATGAAGGGCTATACCGAAAGGCCGCGGTGTTATTCTATTTGGTGACAAAAAATCACCCTTTTCAAAACGGTAATAAGCGCATGGCGGTCACCTTAACGTTAACCTTTCTTTACCGTAACGAGGTATTTCTAGAGATGCCAACGGAAGTACTGTATAAAATAGCATTGTCGGTTGCAGAAAATGACGATCAACTGTCGATTGAGGCGGCGGTGGATCAATTGAGTGATATATTTGAGCGTTACGCAAAGAGTATGCTAGACAACTAAATCATTGCAGTTATCAACATTAGGCATAAAATACTCACCCTAGCATAAGCTATAATACGACTATGCACACTAAGCATTCCCGTAATCGGCTGCGCAAGTTTCTTGCCATCAAAGAAGTGGCGATGATTAGCCTTGTGGTGCTCAACCTTGTTTTTTTGGCACTCGAGCACTTTGCGAACCTCACCCATGAGCAACTAGTAGCAGTGGAGCTGTTCGATATTGCCACGGCAATTGTGTTCTTGGCTGAATTTGCCTTCGAGCTGTACTGGGCGAAAGACCGCGGCAAATATATACGGCACCACTGGTTTTATTTGCTGGCAGCTGTGCCGCTACCAACTACACTATTTGAAGAGCTGCGCGTGGTGCGGTTGTTGCGATTGCTAAAATTGCTGAAAATATTTGGCCATATGCGCTACGAACACAATACACGGTTGTTTGAGCAAAGCAACTTTGGTCGACGAAAAACAGACTAGCTACACCTACGGTGCTATACTAAAGGCACTAGCGATTCGATAAGGAGGATACTATGTGGGGATTCTGGAAAAAGAAAGAACCGTTGAATAGGCGTTGGCTGTATATTGCATTGGCAGCGTTTGTGGCGATGCTGGTAGTGAATGCAATTGCCGGCAGTACAAACTGGATGGGCGGTGTGACGACAGCAGAAGTGTCTGATAGCTTTCCGAACCTCTTCGCGCCTGCTGGCTACACGTTTGCAATATGGGGCGTGATATACCTTGCACTCACGGTGTTTGTTGCGCGGTTGTTTGGTGTAGTGCGCACAGACAAAAAGCCACTTGCCACAAAGCAGTTGAATGAAGTGGTGAAGTTATTTGCTGTATCATCGCTACTGAATGCGGCTTGGTTGTTCGCGTGGCAGTACAAAGTGATGTGGCTAAGCGTCATACTGATGGTATTGCTACTTGTTGTGTTGCTCAAAATTTTTCACATGCTTCACACACAAACCATGGGACCGAAGGAACGATTATTTGTGGGTGTGCCGTTTAGCATTTATGCCGGGTGGATAAGCGTCGCAACAATTGCAAATGTCACAACGTGGCTTGCAAGCATACAGTGGAATGGCTGGGGATTGAGCGATGGTACCTGGATGGTAGCAGTATTGTTGGTAGGCGCAGTGATTGGACTCGTGACGGCACTTCGCTTCAAAGACTGGGTATACTTAGTGGTATTTGTGTGGGCATATGCAGGTATACTTGTAAAACATTTATCGCCGGCAGGTTTTGATGGCAAGTACCCGAGTACGATTGTGGCACTGACGATATTGCTCGCAGTATTTGTGAGTGTGGGCATAAGCATTGCTAGCTCACGTGTGGTCCGTAGTAGGTAATAGAGCCATAGGCACATTCCCTGACTTTTTAGATAACGATGCAACGACGGTAGCACGGCGGCTGCTTGGGTGCGTGCTAGTGCGACAAATAAATGGACGCACCATACGACTCAGGATTGTTGAAACAGAAAGCTACGATGAACGTGATGCAGCAAGCCATAGTTACCGTGGGCGCACACCGCGCACCGATGTAATGTTTGGGCCAAGCGGCCACCTGTATGTGTACTTTACCTATGGGATGCACTATTGCTGCAATGTAGTAACTGGGAAGGAAGGTGAGGGAAGCGCGGTGCTTATTCGCGCACTTGAGCCGCTTGATCACCAGGAATATTTGGAAGTTGTTCGGAACCAGACTGGCGTGAATGTGACGAACGGCCCCGCAAAACTGTGTGCAGCACTAGGAATTACTCGGGCAATGAATGGACGAGATTTGCGTGAGGGTGATGTGCAGCTGCAGATTGGTCAGCCTATACCAGCGAAGGATATTGTGGCGGCGCCAAGAATCGGCATTAGCCAGAACAAGCATGCACTGCGACGTTTTTATATACGTACTAATGCTTATGTATCGAAGTGCTAGTTAAGGCTGCTAACCGGCGGTTTGTGTGAGATAAGTTACAGCAACGCGAATAAGTATATCTTATGATAAAAAGTATCACTAACGAAGGAGGTACCCAATGGATACACCACCAACGAGTGAAAACAGTTGCAACTGCTGCAAGTGTTGCACTTGCACTGACGGCTGCGACTGTAAGTAGAAGGCTTCGACAGAACGACTCTTGCCACCACAAGGGTCGTTTTGTTATATGTGGAAAACATGTTAGAATATGAATAAGCGAAATAACAAATAAAAAGGAGGACGATTATTTATTTTGACACAGTAAAACGTATAGTATTAGTGGTTATTGGTGCAATCATCACTGCAGTTGGACTGCAGTTCTTTTTGTTGCCGAACCATCTGCTCGATGGCGGAGTAACGGGAATTAGTATTATTTCTGCCAAATTATCAGGTGTACCGCTGGGGGTATTTTTGGCGCTGTTTAACATCCCATTTGTGCTCCTTGGGCTACGAAAGTTTGGTAAAGAATTCGCTGCATTTTCACTGCTTGGTATCATCGTGCTCGCATCACTCACTATGGCGCATGTAGACAAAGGATTTGTTGACGTGCCCATACTTGCTGCAGTCTTTGGTGGTGTAATTGTAGGGATAGGTGTTGGTATGGTGGTACGCTATGGGGGTATCATTGACGGCGCGGACACGATAGCTGTACTCATAGATCGTGTAACGGTCTTTTCGGTTGGTGAAGCCATTATGGTAATCAACGGCTTTATCATTATGTTGGCGGGGTTTGTATTTGGCTGGGAACAAGCGCTGTATTCGCTTATTGCCTACTTTGTCGCGCATAAAGCAATCGATATAACAGTAGAGGGCCTTGATGAGTCGCGAAGTATGTGGCTTGTGAGCATGGACGTGCGTAAGCTTGGTGGCATCATTAACGAACTTATAGAAGAGCCCGTAACATACGTAAAAGAAAGTAATCCACGCGCCCGTGAGCCGCACGGTGTAATGCTGGCAGTCATCACGCGATTTGAAGAGCAAAAGGTGATTAAGGCGGTGCGTAAGGCTGACCCACAAGCCTTTATTGTGACCACCACTGCGCATGAAGCCATGGGCAAAGTTACAGAAAACTCGCTCTACCGTCATCGCACTACGGTTGCCGATAAGCGCGCATAGACTGGTATAATGACTGCATGAAAGATGACGCATCAAGCAGCAGTAATCGTAGTGTTGAAGATTATATTGCTTCAATTCCTGTGGCGGCTCGACCGAAGTTCGATGAGCTGCGCGACCTAGTAAAAAAGCAACTACCTGAAGCACACGAAGTAATGAGCTATGGTGTGGTGGGCTATAAAACGAGCAATACACGCGCCAAGGTGTTTATATCTGGCTGGAAGGACCACATAGCGATGTACCCCATTCCGCGAGATGAGCAACTTCGGGCTGAACTTGCGCCTTATGCAAAAGGTAAGGGAACATTGTGGTTTGGGCTCGATACGCCACTGCCTATAGGCATAATAGCGCGCGCAGTTGCCAGCCTTAGCGATAATTAGCGTCAACAACGACTAATTCGCTTATAGCAATTCCCATAGTTGAACAGAATCGATCAAGCTGCTGGAATTTACAGAATTTGATTGGCTTGCCTGAAGTATTGTATACGCGGTAATAATGGCTGAAGGTACGTTTTTCACCGCGGAATGACTGTGCGATCGTCGGCTCATTGATTCGAACCACATACCAGCCAGCGGGCTGATCAGCAAGAATTTGTTTCATTTTTGCATAGTGATTAAACGCCATATACCCTATTGTAATGGCTTTGCGTACCATGTATGTGATATTCATCACAGGAACTATCCATAAATGAGCTATAGTATGGATATGAAACAGAAGCGATCAGCTCGCAAAGAGCATGCAGCAGATGATTATGGGCTAGATGTTTTACATAGCGAAGATGATTTGTTCCGCTGGTTTCTGTTGGCATTTATGCTTGGCAAACCCATTCAGTCAGCAGTAGCAGCAAATACTTGGCAGCTTTTTATTGATAACGGGTATGATACGCCATGGGCGCTGCGCGATGCTAAGCAGCATACGTTATCGCGCCTGCTCGTACAAGGCAAATATACCCGTTACAATCATGTGATGGCGAGTGCACTCCACACAATGGCTGAACAGCTGATTTCGATGTATGAGGGCTCACTGATGATCATGTTGAGCGTGAGCGAAACGGAAGATGAGTTTGCCAAACGGTTGAAAGAACTATATGGCGTAGGTCCAAAAACAGCTGAAATATTTATGCGCGAAACCGAAGAGTTTTTTGCGCAGCGGGTTGAGTAAATAGTAATGTATATTACTGTGCTATGCCTAGGCTAGAAGTATAGTTACAGCTACAGATGGCTATTACGAAAATATCGAAGAAGAGACAACACCAGGGTAAAGAAACGACTGTAAGGAATAATAAACCATATGACGGCAAACCAACAGAATAAAAAAGCGGTTGTCCGCCCAGTAGCAATCATATTTAATCCGAATAGTACTGGGGATGGTGAGGCCAACGCACGGGTATTGCAAAAGCAGCTTGAAGCTGCTGGGCTGAAGGTAGAACTTATGCCAACAAAACATGCTGGACATGCGGTAACCTTGGCGAAAAAATTTGCAGACACGCACAAAACCGGCATGGTAATTTCATCGAGTGGCGATGGCGGGTATCACGAAGTAGTGAATGGTGTCATGCAATCAAAACATCCCAGCGTCATTACTGGTGTATTGCCTAGTGGCAACGCGAATGACCATTATCACTCTGTGCACCATGGCAATACAGTGCAACGCATTGCTAACGCTGACTACGATGAAATTGATGTATTAAAAGTATCAACAAAAGCGTGGACACACTATGCTCATTCGTATGTTGGCCTTGGGATGACGCCTCAAATTGGCGAAGAGCTGACAAAAGCAACGCTAAACCCAATGCGGGAGGCGTGGTTGGTTGTGAAAAATTTATTCCAAATTAAGCCGGTGAAGATACGACAAAACGGCAAAGTGAGACGGTATAATAACGTGGTATTTAGCAATACGCCGCGCATGTCAAAATATCTGACGTTGTCGACGAAGGCATCGGTGACCGACGGTGTGTTTGAGATAACGAGAGTTAAGGCAACGAATTTATGGGAGCTGTTGCGACATTTGTTTCGGGCTACGGCAAACCAAATTGACGATGCACCGCAAGCAGCCAAGTATAGCTGTACTGTGCTACGTGCTACAAAAATTCAACTGGATGGTGAAGTGTACGACATACCACAGGGCGACGAAGTAGTGATTACCTGTGAACATAAAAAACTTCGTTGTATTGTTTAGTATAATGCGTATATGACGCAAAAAGCGACAAAGACGAAACTCATTATATTTGGTATATCGGGTGATCTGGCCAAGCGGAAATTGCTTCCTGCTCTTGACCAAATATTTGCAGTGGACGAGTTTAATGATGTAACGATTGTTGGTGTGTCGCGGCGAGATATCTCGCTTCCAGAAACAGTTAGCAAGAAGGTACGATCACGCACCAGCCTATTCCGCATGAACATGGCAGAGTCCGCAGACTATGTGCGGCTAAAAGAAGAAGTGGTTACCAAAACAGAAAACGCGATTGTATACCTGGCAGTCCCCCCATTGGCTGTTGGGCAAATTGTGCGCATGATGGGAGAAGCGGGCATTAACACCCCAAACGTAAAAGTTCTATTTGAAAAGCCATTTGGCATAGACTACGCTTCGAGTGTTGAAATGAATGATTTGATTAGCCAGTATTTCACGCCGGAGCAGACGTATCGAATTGACCACTACTTAGCCAAAGAAATGGCGCAAAACATTGTAATGTTCCGGCGCAGCAATGCGCTGCTTGCACGGGTATGGAACAAGGCGTCCATCGAATCCATCGAAATTGTGGCAACAGAGAAGATTGGTATTGAGGGAAGAGCAGAGTTTTATGAACAAACGGGTGCGCTGCGCGATGTGCTACAAGGGCATATGATGCAGCTGCTGGCACTCGCTACGATGGATATTCCCGATAATTTTACATGGGACCAGTTGCCAACACTGCGACTTTCGGCCTTACAATCACTTGATGCTGCTGATCCGCGTGAAGCACTGCGGGCGCAGTATGATAGCTATCAAAAGGAAGTAGATAACGCGGGAAGTACAACTGAAACCTTTGTGGCCACTACGCTCCACTCGACTAATCCTAACTGGGAGGGCGTGCCGTTTAGGCTTATTACGGGTAAAGCTTTGAATGAAAAATCCACGGAAATTCGAGTGTACTTCCGTAAGACTCACGATGCGCAGACGAATTGCTTAACGCTGAAGATTCAACCAAACGAAGGTGTGTCAATTATGCTCCATGTAAAAAAGCCTGGGTACACGCGCGAGCTAGAAGAGCACACGCTATCATTCTCATACCCAGAGGATGCACGATTACCAGATGCATATGAGCAAGTATTGGTTGATTCGGTGCGTGCAGAACAAAGTTTATTTACATCGGGCGAGGAAACGATTGAATCGTGGCGAGTACTGCAACCACTGCTTGATTCATGGGCGATGGGCGATACGCTGCGGTACTATCCAAAAGGTTCGAGTCCATCGCAAATTATTATGCAAAAGTAGGTAAAAATACTATTGTAAATAATTTACATTAATGCCATACTGGGAGTATGAAGCGAGCAAAGCAATTACTTCTCGATAACATCATGTGGATTATTATGTTGGGTATGATCGTGGTGTTCTTTGTGGTTGCGATGCAACCGCGCAAACAGGAGGTGCCAGCTTTGGGTATCGTAGATATGTCGAGTCCAATGGCTCGTGGTGTGAAGAATGCCAAAGTGAACCTGGTGCAATACTCAGACTTTATGTGTCCGTATTGTTCGTATTTTAGTACGTCAGTCATGCCCAAGATTGATAAAGCATATATTGCAACAAAACAGATTGCCTTTGAATTCCGCCCAGTTGCATTTGTGGCCAATGGATCACAAGAGACGGCTGAAGGAGCATACTGTGCAATTGACCAAAATAAGTTTTGGCAATATCACGACGCAGTATATCAACACGTGTGGGATACGGCGTTTAGTAAAGGAGTTGATCCGCGCACAACAACAGTGCTCACAGTAGAGGGATTGAAGGAAGTGGTAGCAGCCAAAGTTGAACTCAATGCGAGTGAGTTTAATAGCTGCCTCGATACTAAGAAGTATGAGGCCAAGGTGAAGCAAGTTACCGCCAAGGCTCAGGCAGACGGGGTAACAGGTACGCCCTACATACTTGTTAATGGAGAACCTGTGCGGGGTACGCCGACATTTGAAGTTATTAATGGACTGATTAAAGCAGGGCTATAATGGCTAATCCACATTTGGCTCTACTACAACTAAAAGCAAAACTAGCGGCAAAAACAGTTGGGGCCATTATGGCACAACCACAGTACGCACTGATGGCCATGTTGGCTGCGTGGCTCTTTTTTGAACTCGTGTACTGGATGTTTAACATGTCAGCACTGCAAGCGGTGCTTGCGAGCTCATCGGTTTCACCAGGGGATAAAGTAGCAGTACTGGCAAGTCCTTTCACCGCAATATTTGCTGCTAGCGGCATGTTTGTGGGAGCAATGATGGTACTACTTGCTATCATACAAGGCATAAACATCGCTGTGTTGGCGTATATTATGAGTCAACAACGTACCATTAACGCTAAAGCAGTGAGCGGTGGTTCCTTGGTTGGCATATTGGCGTTGGTTGGTCTTGGGTGCCCGGCCTGTGGAACATCACTCGTTACGCCAATCGTCGCTATGGTGGCATCTGGGTCGGCGGTAGCTGTAGCGGAATCGATTACGCGGATTGCCCTGCCAGTCGCCCTCGTTGCGGGTGTAGCCGGTTTGTATTACGCGGGTCTACAGGCGGCAAATGTGCGCGCACTTCGTGAGCAGGTTGAGGCAAAGGTGGCTGCATGACGGTTGTGCCTCGCCAATCCAAGTACTGTTCGGCAATTGAGGTTGCCCTGCTCGAGCTAAGTCATGCGACAAATGCCGAGCTGCTCGCGGTTCTACGTCGTCAATTCCCCACACTTAGTGCTACCACGGTACACCGAGCAACAGCCCGTCTTGCGGGGCGTGGTGAAATTGCGGTAGCCCCCCCGAATGCAAGCGGTGATATTCGTTACGACACCAACCTTGCAGCCCACGATCATTTTGTGTGCAGCGGATGTGATGAGTTACGAGACATTGATATTGCGAGCGATGTGCTGCAGCTTGTTGCACGTGAACTACGTAACTGTCACGTGTCTGGAAGAATAACAATCACCGGAACTTGTAGTAATTGTAATAAAGGAGAGAAGTAGTGAAAGTAACAGTATATAGTACGACAACCTGCCCGTTTTGCGTGAAGCTTAAAAAGTGGCTCGATGAACGCGGCGTTGAGTATACCGATTATCTTGTTGACAAGAACCCGTATGCTGCGCAAATGATGGTGAGTTTGAGCGGGCAAATGGGTGTACCATTTAGCACAATTGAACATGAGGATGGTACCACCGACAAGGTACTGGGCTTTGATAGAGAACGGTTTGAGGTGTCATTTGCCAAACAGCGACAAGCAGAATTGAAAAAGAAAAATTAGCACCAAATACCCCGCATTGTCCGCGGGGTATTTTGATATGGAGGGGTATGGGTTACCGATTTCGACCGTAACCACCCTGGTGATTGCCGTCGCCACTGCCAAATTCGTGACCTGCACGGTTTTGTTCGTGACGAGCATTGCGATCTGCAACGCGTTTGGCGATTTCATCTGCACTGAGCCCACGCTCTTTCCAGCGCGCTTCTGCTGCAGCATTCATCTTTGCGCGAAAATCTGCTTCGCTCATGCCCTTTTCAACGGCAATCTGCGACATAGTCTTAGTTTCGAGGGCTTTTTGCAGCTCCTCAACACTCATTCCAAACACGGCGGCGCGCATTTCAAGTGAACTTTGGCGTCCGTTGCCCTGGCCCTGGCCGCGACCTTGACCGTGATTGCCATAGGTTGCTGGTTGTGTTTGGGCAGATGCGGTGACGGCTCCAAAACCGACGAAGCCAACAACCGCAGCGGCACTCATTAATAGAACTTTTTTCATAACTCTCCTTTTGTTAGTAGCTCTATAAGTAATACAATCGGGTAATGCGGATTATTTCAAAAATAAACGCTAGTGTTGCCAACCTGGGCCGCGTCCATTCATAGACTGTGGCGTGTGGCTACGACCAAGACCAGGTAAGTCAACATAGGTGAAGAATAGCCCAAGGATAAAAGAGACAACAAGCAGGACGAGAACGACATGACGTGCGCTATGACGATAGAGTTGCCCGTGATGACGAACAAGCCAAACAGCTACACCGCCTAATATAATTGCCGCTCCCAGCGCCCACCAAGGAAAAGATGCCAGGGCATCTGCCGCATTGGCACGGGCGCCCCACGCCATGGTGCTGGCAGTTTCGATGCGAATCCAGAAGAGCAGTAGACTCCACGCGTAGGCAATAGCGAGGCCAGTGAGTACAATGGCTGAGATTGAGACAGTAGTAAGAAGCGTGAAGTACCACCGCGGTTTCATGTGCACATTGCCGGTGGCAATTTGCTCCATTACTGCTTGTGATATGGGTGTTTTAGCGCTCATGGCGCACTCCTTTCTGCTCACAAATGATACGAAGCTTAGCTTTGGCACGCGATAGCCGTACGCCAACCGTAGAAGTGGGAATATGGAGAATATCACCGACCTCTGCATACTTCATGTCTTCAAAATAAACTAGCTGAATAATCTCGCGGTACTTTGGCTCTAACTGTCCTAGGCACTGCTGAACGTCCTTAGTAAGGCGTAACGAATCAAGCTTGAGATCGGTTCTCGGGTGATAGCTGAGCTGTGGGTGGCTCTCGTCTTCGAGCGGTGTAAGCCGACTGTTCTTCTTGATCGCATTCATTGCTTCGTTATGCGCAATGCGATAGATCCATGACGAAAAGGCATAGTTATCATTGAACCCTTGAAGGTTCCGGTAGGCTTTAATAAAGGTGTCTTGAACAACATCACTGGCAGCTGCTGAGTCGCGTAAAAGATACGTTACGTAGCGCAGCAGCTTGTCTTCGTAGCGCTGCATCAGTTCGCCATACTGTTCCACCTCACCGTCGCGAACTTGGTGAATGATAGTGGCATCGTCGAGCGGAGTTCGTTGGGCCATGGTTCTATTGTAGCTTAACGGCTGGCTTGACGGGTAAATGCACGAAGGTGATTTTCGGAGCCAAAGAGGAGGTTGTCGAGTGTAGCTTGTACGTCGGTATCAAGTGCGTCAAGCTTGGCGATAGTATCTTTGAGATCAGCGATGTCCATTTCTTCGATGGCAATTCCCACTTTGTATGCTTCATTGACACTTTGGCTGCCCTGAGCAATGAGCTTGTCGTAGGTGGCTTGCAGGGTGGGGTCGGTGAATACGCCAGCTTTGTCGGAACGAGGGTCACTCATGCCTCGGCTCTTCATGATTGCCCATACAAGCTCTTGGTGGGTGGCTTCGCTATTTTTAATGTTGCCAAACACACGGGCGCCCCATTTGTCATACATGGCCTGGTATACATCGTGGGCAAGTTTCTCTTCCTCAATGAGATACGTGAGCTTCTTGGCAGTATCGGGGTTGTTGCTTGCTTGATTGCTGTCGAGTGGCGTAATAGCAAAGCCATCATCATGGGAGGTAAGGCGACTTTGCTCACGTAGCGTGGCATTTTGTTGCTCAAAATCGCGGGCACGTAGGTTGCCGGTAATTCCCCATGCAACGAGTGTAAGCAGGGCAATAACAACAACGGTAATGATGCCGAGTGTTGTGGGTGATAGAGGTAATGTGGATTGCTTTTTAATCATAGTGGCTCCTTAGTATCTATAGGTAATACAATGCGCGAGATAGTATTATTTCAGACTCTTCGGAAAAACGTGCGAGGCAGTACTATACTAGAAAGTATGAAAGCAGCAATAAAGACTACAAAACTCACAAAACGGTATGGTAAAGACATAGGCATTGAAGATGTTGACCTTGAGGTACATGAGGGTGAAGTATTTGGCTTTATTGGTCCTAACGGAGCGGGCAAGAGCACAACCATTCGTACACTGCTGGGACTTATAAAGCCCACATCTGGTAGAGCATTGATTTTTGGCAAGGACATTACGCTTTATGGTCCAGAGGTCCGCGAAGATATTGGCTATTTGCCGAGTGAGGTATTCTACTACGACAATATGCGGGTGAAGGATTTGCTGGAGTATAGTGCAAGTTTTTATGATAAGCCAAAAAAGCAAATGCAAACGCGCATGTATGAGCTTGCCGAGTTGCTCAACCTTGACCTCAACAAAAAAATCGATGATTTAAGCTACGGCAACAAGAAAAAAGTAGGAATCGTACAGGGCTTGCTGCATAGCCCCAAGCTGATTATTCTTGATGAGCCGACTGGTGGCCTGGACCCATTGATGCAGCAGACATTTTTTGACTTGCTTCGTGCCGAGAACAAACGCGGTGCGACGATTTTGTTTAGTAGCCACATACTCAGTGAAGTACAAAAGCTGTGTGATCGAATCGCCATCATTAAAGATGGTCGAATTGTAAAAATTGAAAGCATGAAAGACTTGCAGCACAATAGCTATTTGCGCTGTGAACTTGAGCTCACCGCCCCCGCAAGCAAGCAGTCGCTTGACCTACCTGGAATATATAGCCTTGAGCGTACGGGTAAACGTATCACCTTTTTGTATAGGGGGGATATTAATCTGCTTACGCAGGCGCTTGCCAAGCTACAACTCCACGATGTGCACCTACGTGAGCCAGAGCTCGAAGAGATATTCATGCATTACTACCAAAAGGATGCCTAATGAATGTTTACAAAAAAGAGTTGCGGTTCATGAAGAGTACAATGCTCTTATGGGTCGTAGCACTAGGATTAGTCATGGTGATGTTCACCGCGCTATACCCGGCATTTAGCAATGATGTCGAAACGAGCAAGCGGTTGCTGGAGCAGTTCCCGCCGCAAATTCGTCACATGCTCGGGCTTAGTTTGTCGGTGTTCTTTACCTACCTTGGGTTTTATGCGTATATATTTAGCTATATTACGCTTGCGGGCGGAGTAATGGCAATGAACATGGGCTTGGTAATGCTTGCTCGTGAGCAGCAAGCAAAAACAACAGACTTTTTACTGACAAAACCAGTGACTCGCACCAAGTTATTTGGTGCTAAACTGGCAGCAGTGGTAAGTGCACTAGTAGGCGTATGGAGTGTGTACGTACTAATGGCCTATGGTGCTGCCAAGCTTTTTGGTGCAGGCACTATTGATAGCGAAAAATACCTGGTGCTTAACGGCGTCTTCCTATTGCTGCTCATATGGTTTATGGCGCTCGGTATGTTAGTTTCACAGCTACTCCATAAAATTAAATCAGTACCGGCCTTGTCGCTTAGTTTCGTGTTTGGACTATTTGTTGTAGGGCTGATTAGCGCACTGATTGGCGAAGAAAAAATGCGCTTTTTATCGCCGTTCAAGTACGTGGTATATACCGACTATGTGGCGAACGGGACGATTGATGTGCCGTATGTGTGGCTGGCAGTGGCAAGTAGTGTTGCGATGATAGTTGCGGCATACGTAGTGTATGTACGGCGCGATGTGAAGGCGGTGGTGTGATGAATATATTTTGGAAAGAACTACGTGATTATCGAAAACCATTTATTGTATGGTCACTGAGTATCGGAATACTATTGTTTTCAAGCATGGTTAAGTACGATACGCTCACCAAAGGTGGCCTTGGAATAACGAAGATGGTAGAAGCTTTTCCAGCGACAATCCAGGCGATATTTGGCATGAACGGTCTTGATATTGGTACGGTGAGTGGCTACTATGGCGTCAATGTATTGTTTGTGATGCTTATGCTGGCAGTGCAGGCGGGGCTCATGGGCGCTCAGCTGGTTGCAAAGGAAGAGGTGGATAAAACTAGTGAGTTTTTGCACGTCAAACCACGTAGTAGGACGCGAATACTGAGTGAGAAGATTCTTGCTGGGTTGACGATAGTTGTGTTGCTCGCAGTTGTGACAGTGGTTCTGTCATTCATTGCGGTGATGCAGTTTATTGCGCCACAAGAAATTGCTCACATATTGCTCCTATTTGGCGGTGCATACGCTATGGTTCAACTAGTATTTTATGGGATAGGGGTGTGCTTTGGGGCGGCACTCAGCGCGCCAAAACACGCCGCGAAGCTTATTGCGCTTACTGTGTTCGCTTCCTACCTATTGTATGTGCTCATCAATATACAACCTGCGTTTGATTGGGCGAAACCTTTGACGCCATTTATGTATTTTGATGCAAGGGACGTACTTGCACAAGGGGCACTTTCAGCCGGATATACTATACTTGCGGGAGCTATAATCGTAGGAAGCGTACTCTTTGCTTATGCCCGCTATACCCTACGAGATTTGAAAACGTAGCAGAAAGCACTTGCACAGCACCTGCTCCTAGTGTATAAATGAACCATGACTAGTACGCGTCATCAACAAATTCTTACGAAGCCCTAGGGCGGTTGTTTTGGATTAGTTGTAACGTTCCCGTAAAGAATCTGAACACCGCCCCACCCGGGGCGGTTTTTGTTCGGGCAGGATGCTATGTCAACGCGTAGTCGGGGGTAGACTAAGCGGTAGGTCACTTGCCTTTGAAGCAAGTAATGGAGGTTCGAAACCTTCCCCCCGAGCCAAAAACATGAGCGCGGTCTGTAAAGTACCGTAGGAAAGACGAGGTGCCCCATGGCAGAATTATCACTACAAGGAAGAAGCGAACGGCTAGCGAATATTATCGCACTTGATCGTGAAGAGATTGAGCTCCATCAAGCCGAACTCACACTCCAACTTGCTGGAGCCGTAGAACATAAGATTACTCGTCATATTGAAGTTATTCCACCACTTCTTGCCCAGATTGCCTTCGAGCTCAGTATGCGAGATAGCGAGGCCGAGAGTAGAACGCAAAATGGCCATGAGCTAGTCGCCGCCGCTGTGTAGCTGCTACACTAGGTGTATGAGACTTTTTCCCGCCGCACTTAGTCGGCATCGAGAATTGCGCACTTCCGCCTATCGCACCATTGTAGTGTCGGCAATTGGTGTTTTGGTGGTAGGAGTAACCGTTGCTGGTGTTTTTGCGCGTTCATTATCGCTCCGCAACGAGAGCGACTACCAGGCACGCCTTGATCAAGATGCATCAGCAATTGCGGCGCAGATAAACGAAGAAATGATCGCTTATGGTACGTTACTGCGTGCCGGTAGCGCACAGTTTTCCCTGGCGCCTACTATGACCGCCAGTGATTGGAAACGGTTTGCTGACGCGATGAATTTGCCGCAGCAGTACTCATCAGTTTTGGGGTTTGGCTATTCAAAGCGGGTATCGGCTGAAGAAGCGGTTACAACAGGTGTGTGGCCTACTGGGAATCGAGAAGAATATACCCGCATTACCTACCTTGTACCGGAATCCAAAGAGAACAAAAAAGCGATCGGCTATGATATGTTTTCTGAGCCAATCCGCCAAGCCGCTATGGCGACAGCACGAGATAATGCAACGATTACCATGTCAGAACCGGTTCACCTTGTGCAAGATAGTGGTAAGCAGTCTTTGCTCGGTGTTCTTATTTACTGTCCACTCTATAACAACGGTGAAATCCCTGCTTCGACTGAAGAGAGGAGAAGGGAGCTGGTGGGATATACCTATATGGTGGTGCGCCCGCGGGACGTCATGAGCACGGTTGTCAGTCACGCTTCACAAATGAACGCCACGGTAGATATAACACTCTACGAAAAGCAGCACAATACTCTGCTGTACAGCGCCACCCACTCTCAAACAAACAGTACTTCACAAGCGAGAGTGCGCAAAGAGGTTGATGCCTATGGTCAGGGTTGGGAAATAACCGTGGCTGGGAGGGATGAAGCTGCTAGTGAGCTGTATGGGCCGCTTGGACTGTTCTTCCTGGGATCTTTGTTTAGTGCGCTTCTTGCTTTTGGGCTTTTTTATGTATTGACGCGTCGACTTACCACTGTAGAAAAGGACCTGGAAGAAGACGTTGAGAACACAAAAAGTGAGTTGTTGGCGCTGGCATCTCACCAATTGCGGACGCCCGCCTCGGGAGTAAAACAGTATGTTGGCATGCTCAGGGATGGTACGTTTGGCTCCCTCACGCCCGCACAACAAGCGCTGGCAGATAAAGCATATGCTACTAACGAACGCCAGCTTCATGTGATTAATGACTTGCTATATGTGTCGAAAGTAGAAACGGGCCAGCTACGAATTGACCCAGTTCCGGCAGATATTACACGCATTACATATGATGTTGTAGCAAGCATGAAGCCGCAGGCAAAACAGAAAAATATTACTATTGTTTTCAAGACAAAAAAATCGCACCCAGTAGTTGCTGATGATCGGTACGTTGCAATGATTGTAGAAAATCTGGTTAGTAATGCGATTAAATACTCCCACTCAGGTTCAAAGGTGCAGGTGAGTATTGTTGCCAAGGATGGCGCGGTGATGGTGAAGGTGACGGACAAGGGGGTGGGCGTTGCTAAGGAAGATTACGAACGAATATTTAATAAGTTTGATCGCGTGCAGAATGTACTTTCACATAAAGAAGGGGGGAGCGGGCTCGGGTTATTCCTGGCACGACAACTGGCGCGTGGCCATGGGGGTGACGTCACGGTCACTTCAGAAGTTGACAAAGGATCTTGTTTTGTCCTTACTTTGCCGAAGACGGCAATGCTCGACAACGAAATCGTTAGCCTGACTACTACCCAACCAAAGCGTAAGTAGCCTACTCGGCTGGAGTTGTTTCTGGCGGATTGGTAGGTTTGTCACGGGAATTCATCTCGCGAAGAATATTACGAATTTCAATGATGGCGTTGTTAGCCCGCCATTTTTGCACGACGCTCACCAAGTACAGTACAGTAATGGCTGCACTCAATACAGTAAACGTGATGATGAATGGCATGAGTGGCTCGAGTAGCTTGGTAGGGTCGAACAACGATACACTTGAGGAATCGCCGCCAAGCAGTGACTGGAGGGTAGTGGTATCCATATACCTAGCATACCACAAGCGATATGCGGTTAACGGAACATGCCAGAGACTGATTCGTCGTTAAATACCTTGCGGATAGCATTGCCAACGAGCGGTGCAACACTAATCGTATCAATAAGTCCGTCTGGTGTATCGGCAGGTAGACGTAGGGTGTCGCTCACGGCTATGCGACTTACAATGCCTTCAGCCTTGGCGCGCGCGAGGCGTTCAATGGCTGGGTCAGAAAAGATACCGTGGGTTGCGATAATAGTAACTTCTTCGGCACCTAAGTTGCGGAGTGCCTGAGCACCCTCGACAATAGTGCCGGCGGTGTCGATCATATCGTCAATCATGACACAACGCATACCAGCAACTTGACCAATGACAGTCATCACCTCGGCACGGTTGGTGCCGGTTCGAATTTTATCGACAATAGCACGGGGCTTTTGGAAGTATTCAGCATAGCGACGGTTAAGCTTGGCTCGACCTGAGTCGGGTGAGACAATAACGACTTCGTGAGGGCTTTGGGCCTCAAGAATATTTTCGCGAATGTATTCCTGGATTGCCGGGTAGCTGGGGATTGATGTGTACTCGGTGGTAACGTCGCGCAAAAAACCAGCTGATTGCCCGGCATGGGGATCAACCTCAATAATACGATTCGCACCTGCAGATTCGAGAATGCGCATGGCAAGCGGCCCCATATATGATTCGTGCGAATTGTCGGGTCGGTCAGCGCGCCCATATCCACGATAGGGGACAACGGCCGTTACATCACGGGCAGATGCTCGCCGCGCCGCATTAATGATTGCGGCTTGCTCCATGAGGGTTTCGTTAACTGGAGCACCATGAGACTGAATGACGAACACATGATCGCCACGTACGGTGGGAACCTCTGCCTTGAGTTCGGTGTTAGCAAAACGAGTTAACTTGACGTCACCGGTATGGGTGCCAAGGTGTGAGGCCACGTTAGCGGCAAATTCTGGATCGTAACTGCCGGTTAAAATTTGTGCACTGCTTCGTAGTTTGCGTTCTCTCATACCTACAGTATAGCAAATAAATAATAGTGTTTTGATAACACTTAGTCAATGCGTTTTGACGTGATAGACCCCCCTATAGCAATGGCGCCCGCATCCCTCTTATGGTATGATAGCTACAAAGTAAGAGGGAGAATAGTAATGGATTCATTTTCCGGCCGCTCCGGCCGACAACCAGTTCATCGTGAACCAACACCGCAGCCACGTCCGAGCGAAGCACCAGCTCACCATAGCGCTCCACCGGTTGTTCCCCAAAGTCCACGCTCGCTCAAAGATGCCAGCAAAGGGAAAAAGGGGATTGTTCTCGGCCTTCTTTTGTTTGGACTCGCGTTATGGGGAGGTATTGCTGGGTACAATGAACTGATGATGAGCCGTTTAATTGACGGAGGCAAGTACCAGGCAGTTTTTTTGACAAATGGCCAGGTATACTTTGGCAAGCTTAGCCGGGTTGGCGGTAATACTTATAAGCTGAATAAGATTTTTTATCTGCAGGCTGCACAAACATCGACTGCTGAAGAAGATGCCAAGAACCCTCAAAAAACGAGCACCGCGAACTCGGATGTTCAGCTGATCAAGTTGGGTAACGAAGTCCATGGTCCAGATGACCAGATGATTATCGATAAGGCGCAAGTATTGTTCTACGAGAACCTTACCAAAGATGGCAAAGTTAGCCAGTCAATCGAGAAATACTACGCAGATAAGAAATAGCGATGCTCAAAGAACTCAAAGGCAGTGCGGCATCTCATAAAGGGCGCCAGCGCGCTCGACGAAAAAAGTTTGCATGGAGGATGGTAGTGGTTATTGTGTTCCTCCTCGTTCTGGGAGTGTTAGCTGGTTTGCTCTATGTTTGGTACAACGGTCAAACGAGCACAGTTACTATCACAAAACCAACGCCAAAGTATACAAATACACCAAAGCCAGCAGTCAAAGTCGCTGACAATCAACCAGTTGGTGTATCGATTACTGCACTGACGTCGCCTGTTGCACCAGGCTCCAATTCATCGGTGCAAATTAGTACATTGCCCCAAGCTGCGTGTAGCGTAGAAGTGCTATACAATGGTGCAAAAAGTGGTGATACTGGGTTGGTCCCAAAGATTGCTGATGAGTATGGCTCATTAAGCTGGAGCTGGAAGGTTGACTTGGGGGTTCCAAAAGGTAAATGGCCAGTCAATATTACCTGTGCTCGTAATGAAAAGTCTGGTTATGTTCGCGGTGATTTGATCGTTGAGTAGCCTTAGCGAAGCGAACTAATATAGGAGCTCCATACTGCGTTAGAGAGCCGTCCGCTTGACTTGATGAGAATAAGTGTTTTGGATTTTGTGAAGATGACTGACTGGGGGCCTTTAGCGGAGGTGCCGAGGTAGACGGTGGTGCCATTGACCGTAAGGTGCTCGGTGGCACTGTAGCCCACAGCAAGTTGCTCAACTTGGGCGTCGGTATCTTCATTAAATCCGTCGGGCAGCGGTTGCTGGCTAACAGTAATGCGCGCTTCTCCAAGGGTATCTGTGTACGCATATACTGCATCTCGATCTGGTGGACTGACTCGTGTCCAGCCGCCAAAAGTATCGATGCTTGCGCCGTTGGGGGTGAAGACGGGGTAGTCGGGTTTGCCCTTTTCTAAGGAGCCAGTAGAGCGTTTCAAGCCAGGAGTAGATGACTGCTGGCTAGGAAGGGTACGCCGCTGGGTGAATTGTATGATGCTGAGAGTGGTTACGATACCAATGAGCAAGAGGATGATGCCCAACGCAATCAGTCGCATCTTTGTAAGCTTAAAGCGGCGTACGAGTGACACACTACGCGAAAGCAGGGATCTCCGCGCTATCCGTTTGGAAGCTACCTGTACCGCGTTGGGCGGCGAAGCAGGAGGAGTCTGCCTTTGCTCTAGAGCGGGCGAGTGACGGGGAGGTGGTTGACGGCGAGGGCTAAAATCCATATTTTTTGTAAGTTATTGTTGGTAATAAGGTGTGTCAAGCGGTTGCTGTAAGCCACCCGTAAATGTTCGACCGTGCATAAGCCGCTTACTTGGATCGGCAGTGAATTGCAGCGTTAGGTCGGCAATTGTCGGTCCGCGGGTGACATCGTCTGGATAGCCGAATGCTTGTGAACTGTCGACGGTGACATTGAAATAGTAATAGCGGGCACCACAGTTCGTATTGTTACCGCTCGTATCTTTTGGAATGAAGCTGCCTGGAAGCCCGAGTGTTACATCACCATGAACTGTTTCTTGGCCCCATGTCGTCATAGCAACGCAGGTTGCCTGCGATCGATATTTTAATCTCCAGCGGGCTCCAATTGAATTATCGAGTCCATTGAGTAACCAGCTTGTCGGAAAGACGTTACTATCTGTATCCATCATGATAGAGTACTTTGCTACCTGTGGTTGCGAAAGGAGAGTGGTTTGCTGCACGGTGCTGGCAGCAGTAGGATAGGTGAGCGATGTGCCGCATCCTCCCCCGAGGATATAGGCCTTTCCATCCGAGTAGGCTGCTGCTGCACCATAGCGCGCACCTGTAAATCGCTGGTTGGTTTCGTACCATGCGCCAATACCAGTTGGGTTATTGCCACTTGCAATCGTCGTGTTGGCACTCACAGGTGTAACGAGTGTAGCGGGGTCACAGGTGGTTGCATTGCTGCGTCCCCCCATAACATAGATATAGCCATTGGCAGCAAATGCATCTGATTGACTCATTGGTATAGGCATGCTTTCACTGCGGCTCCATGTTCCTGCATCCCCCGTAGGCGTCGAGCCATCGGTGCGTACGGTGTCGAGCTTAGAATACTGTGAATCGCTCAAATAGTTTGTACCGTCAAATCCACCAAACAGATATAAATTGTTTGCATAGGCAACAGCCGATACGCCGCTACGAGGCGTAGTGAAAGAGCTACTCGCCGTTGACCAAGCGCTGGAAATATTACCCCCGCTGGGAAGAGCCGGACTGACATATACAGAGTTACAGACATTGCTGGCATTGCATCCCGTACCGCTCCCTTGGCCACCGACTATATAGAGGCGGTTATTCCACGACGCCGCGCCGAATCGACTCCGTGCGTTTGGTATGCCATTGGTTGCCGTCGACCAAGATGATATAGTACCCCCTGATGGAACGGTATAGTAAACAGTCGTCTGATTAGCTCCGCTACTGTCTTGGCCGCCAATGTAGTAGAGCGTATTGCCTACTGCCAGTAATTTACCCCAACCTCGTACCGCAGGCAGCGAGGCTTGATCGGTCCATGTACCGACGTTGCCATTTGTCGTGAGTGGGGCTGAAGATACCGTTGCAACCGCATTGGTACAATCGGTTGCGCCAGTGCATCCGCCCGCCATGAATAGATGCCCATTAAGGATGGTACTGCTGCCGCCGATGCGAGATTGATTGGTTGTATAGCTATTGGCATTCGTATACCCGGCGGGTGCACCACTGTCATTGTTGTAGACCTGGAAGGTTTGGATAACGTTGGTGGGCCCTCCCGTATTGCAGCTTGGGCTTGCGCCATCGGTACAGCCACCAATGACATAGGCAAATGAGTTTGATACGGGCACGGTTAATCCCCAGCGCTGATTGATTTGGACCGCAGACACATGCCAGCCATCCGTTGCTGATCCCAGGCTGCCGTCGCTCACGTTGACCTTTATGAATTCAATATCGGCGAGCACACCAGTGATAGCTTCATAACCACCAACTGCGTAGATGTAGCCATTGTACCCAAAGGCAGCTGAGCGGCGACGCCCAACAGCCATTTCATTGGGGGATTGCAGCCACGAATTACCTGATACGGCGACAATATTATTGTTATTGTCGATACGGGCATAACGTACAGACTTCATATCCACCAGGCCAGGTGCGACGCCTCCTATGAGGTAGACGTAGTTTGCGTATACTGTGCCACTCATAATACCTATGCCAGATCCGGTAGCCCCAGAAATAGTTCCAATTTGCTGTTGGCCACTGGTTGTGCACCCGGCAATAGCTCCGGCTGATTGAATATTGCACTTATACACATTGGGTGAGTAGCTAGTGCAACCCATGTTGCTCGACGATGTACACCCACCAAATATGAATAAGTTACCAGGGTTGTTAGTCGCATCGGCTGGATTCGCACGAGCGTACGCATAAAGGTATGAAACGTTATTTACGCCCAGCCCGCTCAGCGTTTGCGTTTGCCATGCGCCGCCTAGGCTCCCATCGGTGTTTAGTGTTGTACGGTAAAGCGTGTCGGTGTTGCCGCCGCCATCCAGACCCCCCACAAGATAGAGTCTATTGTTGAAGATGATTGGTGCAGCCGCAGCAATGCCGCCCGGAATAGTATTGGTTGTGTCGACGCACCATATGTTGCCGCGAAGTGTATTGGGAGCGTTGCAGGTTGGTGCTGTCATAACACCAGTAGATGATATGGCAGCGTATGCAGTGTTTGTACTTGTGCTGGCGCAAGTGTTACTTAGGCATCCACCGATAATGTAAAGGTAGCCATTCGTGATAATTGATGCGTTGAGCATATTGCCAATGTAGGTTGTACCGGGCATATTACAGCTAGATGGAGTAGCTCCATTACAAGGCGCCGTTCCTGCAGCGACGGTCTGACTAACGGTTGACGCATCGCCGTCCTGGTTAATAGTTCCGTAGAAGATTGAGTTGAGTATAGAGGTATTACAATCACCTGTGGTAGTGTTTTGCGCTGAACAACCGCCTATTGTATAAATACGATCACGCCAGGTGATAAGCCCAGCGCCCATTCGTTGGCTGCTAACACCCGCCATATCGTTCCACACATCAATACTGCCATCGGCGTTGATACTTGATACTTCAGCGCCTGATTCAATTGTGGTACAAAATCCACTCGCATTGACAGCAGAGCAGCCACCGGAGACATACATATAGGCCCCCCATACTACTGATATATTACCCCCAACACTCATCCTTCCTGGCGCAAAGGCCGTAGTACTCGTCCATGTGTTTAACGTGCCATCTGCATTCAGTTTGTTATATGTCACATTACCGGTTGGCGCACTGCCGACTGAGGCCGCACCCCCTAATACGTATAGACGGTCATTGTATACTTGGGCACTGTGGCCATATACATTAGTAGGCAGCGTTGCACTCGTTGTCCAGCTCGTGAGTGTGCCATTGGCATTGATGGAGGCAAGTTCTACCGTGTTGGTAGGTGTGCCGCCTGTTGAGCGACCACCAAGAAGGTAAAGGCGATTATTATAGGCTACTGCTGCACTATCTGATCGTATGGAACTCAGGTTGGCGTCTTGGTACCAATACACCCAATTATTTTTATTCGTGTCAGTTGGATGCCACAGTTGTGGCTCGCCATTTGCACCCAATTTTGCAACATATACGGTGTTAGTCCGTGTGCCAGATTCATCAATACCGCCCAGCACATAAAGGTACCCGTTATAAGCAACCATAGAAAAATTAGTGCGTGCCGAGGGAAGGTTGTATGCGCTTGTTGTACACCAGCCACTACAAGCCCCATTGCCTGGGTTTGCGCTATCAATCGTACCAGTAGATGTGTTGAACTGTGCCCAGTTTACGGCGGAAGACACTTTAGTCGCTCCTGCACCGAAGGTAACAACGACCAACCCATTATTGCCATCGACACCTTTGCCCGATAGAGCAGGTCCGCCAGTACCACCACCACCTGCCGTTCCTCGAAACGCATCAGTTGCATTGCCTGGTGCTATGCCTGTGCCCGAAGTATTTGCGGTGCTCGTTGCCCCGGCAACAATATAGCTTGAGCCACCACCACCGCCACCACCAGCGTTACCATTCGCGCTTGTGGTGGAGCCACCGCCTCCACCACCATACCAACCTGCAGCTCCACCACCGCCGCCTGGGCGGGTAGTATTAATGTTTGGCTGGCCACCATCTGCACCAGTCGCCAAGCCACCAGCCGCACCGCTGCCGTCAGCACCGGCGCTTGAGCGACCATCAGCCCCAGCTCCTCCGGCAAGTGATGTTCCTGCTGATCCTGGGTTATTGCCGCCGCTCCCGCCGCTTCCGCCAGCAGTAGGGGAAGCTCCGCCACCACCGCCACCGTTACCAACAGTACTACCATTAATTCCATTTGCTCCGCCCCCGGCGCCACCAGCCCCGCCGGTTGTTGCAACGCGGGCGCCACCGCCCCCGGCTCCACCTGCTGCTACGGTTAGCGGCGTCGTGTTTCGGTAGAGGCTTGAGTAGCCGCCACCACCGCCACCACCACCAGCGTCCGATCCTCCGCTGCTGAATGAGCCACCGATACCGCCACCACCTACGTAAACTGTCAGCGTTTCACCGGGTGTTACGGTAAGGGTACCTGCTGTATAGCCACCACCGCCCCCAGCTCCACCAATCCCGCTGTTGCCACCGCCGCCACCACCACCACCACCACCCCAGGCTTTGAAGCTGAGACTGGTGACACCACTGGGAACAGTAAGTGTAGCGGTGCCTTGAGTGTTGAATATCTGCCCGTTAAATGATGTGCCCCCAATCGTGTAAATGTACCCTCCTGCCGCAACCGTGCTGCCGCCCCAGCTGGCAACGGGCAAGCTTGTTGTAGGATTCCAGCTATCGAATCGGGCACCTGTTGTTCGGCCTTTTTCTATCAGACTATTCTCAACGTTGAAGTTAATATTCGTCTCGTTGTTGCCGAACATAAATTGTTGGGCCGACGCCACGTAAATACTTGGGTCGATAGAAAGGGGATAGCGAGCGTTTTTTAACCCAGTAACAGTGAGAGTTAGGGTAGTACCTTGCAACGAAAAAGAGCTATGAATAGAGGATGCACGGTTACTTGATTCTATAACGTATGGTTTTGGTATACGGAATAGAAGCGTTGACTTATCGGCATTACTCCGCGCTTTTTCAAGGAGCGCAGCGTCAGCACTGGTTTGAGCGACAATGTTTCCCGAAAGTACGGTATTGCCATAAATGCCCACGCTTCCGTCACGTTCAAGTTTTGCAGATAGTGCGTTGCCTAGTTCAAGGCGATAGCTAAACGATCGCGTGTCGCTGCCTTTTTTATTGAGCACAATGTCTTCCTTTAGACCAGTGCCCTGAACGCTATAGACGAGCCACCCATCGCGACTGGAAAGCGGATAGATAATATGGCCCTTTTGCTGCTTTGCTGATGCAGTTGAAAAGAGAGGCTTCATGGTGAAGCTTGTGTTGGTTGTGGGGTCTGTGACCGTTACGCCTTTGCTGGCATCTTGGTGGGCAGTGGTTTGGATCTGAGCGAACGTGCCTGCTTGCTCGTTGCTTGGTTGTGGGCGGCCATTGTCGAAGCTGTAGAGCTTCTTCTTTGCATCAAATACTAAGCGCTGCGCCATACTATTTGGAATACGGGGCAAAAGAGAGTTCGCGGTATGCAGCTCATATGATGCTGGTGCCCACAGCCACCAGGCTGCATAGGCAAGCAGCCCTATTACTACGATACCCCCGGCACTGAATAGCAATTGTCGCCGCGAAAATCGATGGGCAAACACAAGTGTCCTAAGACGCTGAAGTGTCCTGCGAAAACCGCTTCGCTCTAATCTGTTTATCTTCATTTCACCATTACCACTATTCTTACCTATAGTAGCATAAGCAACTCGGTAATACTATCTGTTAGAGAAGGTGAAGTTGAGGTTACCAACGTATGCGTTAGCGTTTTGACTTGCAGTAATGTTGATCTTGAACACAATACTTTCGCCTGGCGAGAAGCCGCATGTTGACGGGTCGGCTGCGCCAGCAGCAGTACCCACCTGCCACGAAGCTTGATTACCTGTTGACACCGATATGGTAGACCCGCAAGGAGTAAGCCCTGTAGAAGTGTTGCGATAAACCTGGTAATTAACGGTTGAATTAGCGCTATCGGTTCTGCCCATCAGCGATGTTTGCCCAGAGGCAAAGCTCTTGAAGGTGTTAGGCAACTGATAAGTAACATAGATGCCATATGTTTGTGGAGTAGACTGCGGTGATGTCCATTTGTAGAAGTTGTATGTTTCGTTGCTACCACAGATGGTGGATTGGCCTGAACTGCCGTCATTGATATTGAGCGTATCGGAACACAGATCACTTGTCATTGTACCGACACCCGTGCCGTGCAAAACGGCGTTAGTGTATTCTGGGCTGATTGTGACGATATTGTCAGGGCTAGAACCACAGGCACCCCAGCCGTCGGCTTCGTAGCACTGAAGTTTACCCAGAGTGGTGTCATAATACATGCTGCCGAGCAGTGCATCATTGTCGCTGGCAATTGGGGCGCTTGCACCCTTGTCTAGGGTGAACAATGTCGTTGGTCCACCATTCACCCCGCCGCCCACTTGGACGTTTGGCGTTGTATTACTGTTGAGCGTCATGCTAAAGGTGTCAACGTAGAATGTTCGTGCAGTGCCGCTTGTTTGAGTAAAGTAAACGTAGGGGTTTGTGGCAGCGGTGCCATCTGTGGTGATATAGCAGGTAATTTTTGTAAATGAGGTGAGGCTGGTCGAGACGATTTGAGTGTTATAGTCGGCACAGTTCACAAAGTTTGCGCCACCATCTCGTGAATACCGCACCAGAAAATCATTAAATGTATTACTGCTTGCGGCATAAATACTGATTCGGTAGAGCGTACTTGGCAGGGGGTTCATGCTTAGTTTGTTGCGAATGCCCTGGCCTGCAGTCGCAGCGGTAATTGCCTGTGCACTACTGCTGGTATCATTGCCTACACTCAAATTTTGCGATACTGAGCTTCCACTCACTGCCGACCAGTTTGTGCCGAAATTCGTCGTATCGTCAACACCGCCATCAGTTGCCAAGTTAAAGTCAGCAGCAATGGTGACGCTAAGGTTATCAACGTAAAAGGTGCGTACTGTTGCAGCTGTTTGACGAATAAGGATGGCGTTGCTTGCTGTAATTCCACTAGCGGGGGCTTTAAACGAACAGTTGACCTTAGTCCATGTACTTGTCACGCTCGTAGCGGATAGTGAGCAAGGTACGCTCGCCGCACTTCCATCAATGGAGTAATAGATATTCATGTCTGTAAACGTACCACTAAGTAGCCGTGTCGTGAAGCTGACATTGTAGGTCATATTTGCGGTGAGCGCTGAACTAAGCTGGTTTTTAATACCCGTATTGGCTGTAGCATTTGTCACGGCAGATACTGACCCTTGACCGGTGGCAATGTAGCTCCCCGCGGTCGTGTACCTGGTTACCGTGGTGCCGGTGAGTGCAGTCCATGTAGAGGCGGGGAACGTTGTTGAGGTAGCGCCTGCGACTTCGGCACCAGCATCTGTCGCATATTCGGTGACATTACTATTAACTTGTAAGAGCCCAGCCGCACTTGATGTCTGCACACTAAGGAGTGTGCCGTTGACCGAATTAGTGCTACTGTCACGTATCGTGAGTCCGTTTGTGGCAGATGTTTTGCTAACAACTAGTTCGGCGCCACCAGCACTCTGCAAGGTGTTATCGTAGGCGGCTTGCAAGGTAGTAGAGCTTGAGGCGCCTGCAGCAGTCCAGTCTGCACCATTCCAAATCATCGTTGCTGTTGTATTCTTGCGCATTGCAATCTGATTTCCTTGACCACCACCGTTAACTGATAGGGTGAAATCTTGTGATGTGGTAGACGCGGTGACATACACTACTCGTCCGGCCGTAAGTATGGTCGGATCTGGGAGAGTAGCGGTTTGCCCGTTCGTCGAGAAGCCAACGATAATCGCAGAAGATCCGTTCACAGAAGCTGCGCTAATGGTACAGCTTGCAGCAACCAGTGAACCCCCGGTGAAACAGTTCGCATCATTTGCGGTGGTCTGGAAGGTGGGTGTTGTCATAACAACTAATCCGTTAACACCTGATCCATTTCCTGTCCCACCGCTTAACGTAAGATTCCCGCCGTTAGTGTTGACTGTTGTCGCGTTTCCACCCTGTACGCTCAAAGACTGGTTGTTTCCTGCTTGAATTTGTGAGGGTGCGCTAATACCAAAGGTTAAGGATGACCCAGTGAGTGTTGAATCAGATGCTTTAAGTGCTGTTGTCGCACTAATAGCGCCAGTGACAACGAGTGCATCACCAACCGTAGATGCATTCCCGATGCTTACTTGAGAAGTGGAAGAGTTAACGTTGAGGACCGAGAGACCGCCGGTTGTCTTTACTGCGAGCAGATTTGCTGAATCAGTAGCCGGCTGCAAAGAGACTGCGCCTGATGCACCAACAGTTACTACTGATGTTCCCGAGTTGGCTGAACGGAGCTGAAGGAGATCAGCAGTCTGACCTGAGGCGCCCTGTATAACGGCTGCTACATTCGCGCTATTTGCACTTTGAACTGCAATATTTGCACTTTGTAGCGTTGTGGTATTTTGAATAAAGCCTGCTTCGGTGCGTCCACCAAGCATGGTGGCATTCATGGCGTAGGCGACTGCCGAGAGTCGTTTCATCGGAAGCATTTCACCATCAGGCGAACAGCTTGCATACGGAGTACACGTCGTGTTTGTATTACCAATATTCATGCTAAGCCAGAGCGTATCTGAGTTCCAGTCTACCTGGCTGCCAAATGGGTTAATGCTGCCAAGTTGAACAGACATATAGCCGTTAATCACCTGAACGCCTTGGCTACTGCTATTAAGCCAGTTTTCAGTCCATTTGAGCGTACCGGTTGGGTTGCCAGCAGCGGTACCTGTCCCGCCTTCGTAAATTTTAAACTGAATATTATAGTAACCATCAGCAACCACAGCCCCCTGTGTATTGAGTAGCCGACCTTGGAAATTCATCTGCGGATTGGTCGCTGCTGCTGCGGGACTGATAAAGAGTGTACCAAGAACGCCAAGCGCGCCTACAAGTAAGGCGCCAAAAAACAGTGAGCGTTTGAGCACACCAGCAATACTGGGGTTACTTTTTGTTTTAATGGTGGGTCCGACTTCAATTTTTGCATCGGGTGAGTACTCATAATGAGCACGTGAGATTCACCGTCATGCCAGGCGAAGTAGCTCCTGGGTGTTAGTACGCCAAAAACACAGCGGTTGCTGTGTGGTGGAGTTTGTTTTTGTTATGTGCTGTAAAGCCTTTTTGTTTCTCACACACGTGGGTTTTACATGACTTAGCATACATGCTTATGGTAAAAAGCGCAAGTAGTTTGCAAAAAATATTGACAAAGCTGTGGATAAGTTAAGCGGCAATGATACCGTGCTTAATTAGTAAACGCTTTTCGCGCCACTCACCTAACCAAAAGCTGACCACGACTGCGAAGGTTGCTGCGTAGAGGGGCCAGAGCATGAGTAAACTATTGGTAGTTGTCTTGGCGTTTGCTACTGCAGTCGTTGCAGGATCCGGCTGCCCGTTCACAATGCTTGCCACCGTGAGAAATGCAACTCGGCCATCAGCATCAGTGGCCTGAATAGACAACTGGAATGTGCCGGCCTTTTGATAGGTGTGGGACACCCGGAATGTGGAGTTGTCTGGCCGCGAGATGACCTTGTTGTTACTGTCGCCCCATTGTACGTTGATAGCAAAGGGTGCGCGACCACCAATGACATCGATAGGGATAGACATTTCCTTGTTTGGGAATGACCCCCTAAAGACGGCGTCTGTATTAATGATAAGCTGCGGGCCGCCAAAGTTGAGGGAGGTAAGTGGCGCACCCTGCGTTGCGATGGCGTCGTAGTATACGGTGACTTTGTTTGAGTCAGGCCCTTGCTGGTTAAGGGCATCGTATACTCTTGCGATAAGGGTATTAGCGCCGATAAGCAGGTCAATTTGAAAGCTAAAGGTGCCTTCTGATGTACAGATAGCAGATCCTGCAAAAATATCATTCTTGAATACTTCGACTAGCGTATCCTTCGGGCATGTACCCGCCACAGTGATGGGTGTTTGCGAAAAGCGTTGTCCATCAGTCGGCGTCAGGATTGTCGCCGCAGATGTGGGTGGTTTTCCTGGGACAATGCCGCTGATGCCCACGGATTCCGCGCTTGGTCCAGGCCGCTCCCAAGCCGATGCCGTATAGGTGAGGAGCAGTAATCCTGCTACAAGCAGTAATGCGGTTAGGGAAAAATACGATGTATGCTCGTGGGGACGGACACGGCCAGTGTGGCGGTGGTGAATCAACTTAGACCGGAAAGTAGCCATAAGCACAGTATATCATTAAGTGTCGTTAACGACGGCGTGAGCGGCGTGACTTGCCAACGAGTCGCTCGTTGTAGCGGTGGATGGCCATGCGAATACCAATGACGAGGCCAACCAGAACGACGATACCGAGAATGATAAGCTTCCAAGGAATAACCCAGAAGGTGAGCGATGAACTAACGGTCTGTTTGTTGCCATACGTCAGTGTCAGTTCGGCAGTGTATTTGCCGAACATCATACCGTTGCCGAGCGCAGACTTATCAAATGTTTGATTAAATTTACGAACACTCTTTGGAAGGATGTTTCGGTACTCACTGTTAACGTTGACACTTGCCACCGGTTTACCGAACATATTTTTAATCAGGATATTGCCTGATGGTTGCTCATACACATTGCCTTGGTTTTCGATGCGCTCAACGAAGTCAAATGGGATACCTTCAAAGATCGTCGATTTCTTCCCGTTAGCTGTCATGTAGAACTCAGCGATAGTAAGCTTTTCGTAAGCGTCACCCTTGACACGTATCATTACTAATGCTCCAAGGCTTGGTGCAAGCGATACGCTACTGGTTGTTCCCTCTGGAGCGGTTGCAGTAAAGCGTATAACACCATAATAGCCACCCGGTGCTGCATTCGAAGGCACGGTAATCTTGAGAGGTAAGTTTTCAACCTGTCTTGATTTGAGCGTCATCTTAGGGAATGGGCTTACCCAGCTGGTAATAGAATAAGGACTTTTTTCATCGGTGTTTGTTAACACTTTCGGATTGCCGTTTTCGTCGCCGCTTGCTGTGAAGTCGTTAATCTCACTCGTGACAATGAGCGGTGAATTTGCAATATCGCGGATGGCAATTTGGGTGTTGATTACTTCGCCTGGATTCGCAGTAAGGTTAAGAACAGGCGGTGCGATTTCAAGAGCCAATCCGCTTTGATTTGGTTGAGCAGTAGAAACGGCATAGCTAAACGGCGCAACAACAACAGCAGAAATAATGGTAAAGACTGCGACGAAGGGAAGTGCGTGGCGGAGTTGTTTCATGGTTAGAAGGTAGGTGTACAAATGTACGTTAGAGTAGTGCTATAGGTACCGGCGAGCTGGTTACCGGCTACGTTTGCTATATAGGCAACAGTGTAAAGCTGACTATTGGTTGGGCCAGCGCCGCCGTTATCGCTCGCTGCAACCGTGTCACCGTCAGAGTATTTCCAGCTTCCAGCTGTAGTGTAGTCGCTTGCCGCTTGGCCTCGCAGATTCACTCCAGTTGCAGTTGGTGTGACGTTGGCGCCGATTGCTGCGCGCGTTGCCGTGAGGCTATTCGAAACAAGGTTCATACCGAACTGGCTCACTCCGATTGATTCGGCGATGGGGGCATCGGTCGCGCCAGGGCTCATTGCAGGAATCGTGTTTCCCGACGAAGTGAGGGTCGGTCCATGGACAGTGATGACATACCCAGAGAATGCATTGGTGCTCGCGGCCATTTGTGATGAGGCAACAGCCGTGGTTTGTGGGGAGAACAGTTGGTTAAATTCTATTACCCCAGAGGTTGCTGTAGAGCAGTTGGGAATTCCTTCTGGGTGACCAGGAGGAAAGTCGACGGTGATGGTGCCACCCGTACAGAAGGTGAGGCTTTCAGGCATGATACCGCTCAATTGGATGGCACTTGCCGTACTGGCTGCTACAGAGCCTGTATCGACTGCAGTACCGGTACCATCGAGTGACCCATAGGTGGTAATACGAGTAAAGAATGTGTAGTTGGTGGTAGTAGGGTTTTTAATACCATTGAGCTGAATAACAAGATTGCCGCCGGCAGGGTTGGTAGCGGAAGCACGTTTCACAATTACGGAGTTGGCTGTGGAACCTGCTTGTACAGACCAGCCTGTGACCGCGGATCCGGTGTCGGTCACCCCTGTAATGACTGCAGCGTCCATGCCGGTGGGCGTAACACAGGCATCCTTTGTGGCAATGGTACAATATTCAAACTTGATGGAGCCGAGGGGTACACCTGTTGACGGGATAGTAAAGGTAAATTTGTGGTTGACAACACCGCCTGGCAACGAGCCTCCTGTTGTCCCCACGCCAACTAGCGTGAGGCTACGGGCGGTTATTTGTGCAGCGTTTACTACTGTAGCATTATAAATTGATATCACCGATGACAGCACTAAAACCATGCCCAAAAAGTATGCAGATCCCCTCACTCTTCTCATAGAATAGAGTGTATCATAAGCAGAACACTGTAGTAAAGCCTGAATACCTAGACTACCACTTGCGGTGCAAGCGGCAGTCTGTGAGAAACCGGGAAATTGTATGCGTTAAAATGTTGGGGTACAGATGTACGTGAGGGTTGTACTATAGGTACCGGCAGGCTGGCTACCTGGGACGTTAGCGATGTAGGTAACGGTGTAAATTTGGGCATCTGATGCACCTGCAACGCCATTATTGCTTGCCGCCACAACTTCACCATCTACATATTTAAACTGGTTTTGTGTTTCGTAGCCGTTAATGGGCTGACCACGGAAATTGGCAGCGTTGGCGCTAGGGAAAACGTTGGCACTCATACCTGGGCTAGGACTATTCGCTGGATCTTGAGTGCGCAGGTCGCTGAATAAGATGTTCGTAGTGTCAATACCGGTAGATATAGCGGCGGTATTAGCAACAAGGTTCATGCCAAATTGTGAAGTACCCCTAACTGGTACGATGCCAGGGCCAGCGAGTGCTCCCATGGGGCTAATAGTATTACCCGCTGAGGTGAGGGTGGGACCATTCACCGATATTACGTAGCCGGCACCAGCATTGGTACTTGCGGCCATTTGCGACAAAGCATAGGCGGTATCTGTAGGTGAGAAAAGCTTATTGAAACCGATGACGCCATCCGTAGCGGTTGAGCAATCAGGGACGCTCCCTACGGCGTTGGTGGTGGTATTCGTATTAACGGTTTTACCAGTACAGAAGACGAGCGATTCGGGCATGACACCGCTGAGTTCAATTGGGTCGGCGGTGCTTGCAGCGACAGTACCACTGTCAATAGGGGAACCGGTGGCATCAAAACTCGCGAAGGTAGAGACTCGCACAAAGAACGTTCCAAGTGTTGACGGGTTGACAATATTTTTTACCAATACGGTTACCACGGCATTTGCA
Organism: Candidatus Saccharibacteria bacterium UBA1944; assembly: GCA_002336935.1. Lineage (GTDB taxonomy): Bacteria > Patescibacteriota > Saccharimonadia > Saccharimonadales > Saccharimonadaceae > Saccharimonas. The sequence continues at coordinate 46,857 of DDEW01000015.1, read as the reverse complement.
CCTGGCGCAACCACGGGGTTGGGAGTGCGAGTAAGGTAAAAGACATTTGCTGAGGCTTTGTTAATGGTTAAACCAGTGACGCCAGTCGTTGTACTAAGCACCGTGCCAGCCTGGGAAACATCAAGCCCTGTTGGTGGCACACAGGTTGCACCGCCCACATCGGCTGCGGTAGTACAGTACTGGAACTGTATTGAGCCGATCGACTGGTTTGCGCTACCAAGCGTGAAGGTAAAGAAGTGATCGACGACACCGCTTGGGCGCGAACCACCATTCTGTCCAAGCGTATTATTGTCACCATCACGTAACTCAAGACTGCGCGTTGCAATTTGCTCAGCATTTGCAACTGATGCCGGTAATATAGTTTGTGCTGCGAAAACCGCGACAATCGCAAAGATGCTGAAGGCGCGGAATATAGTGGTGGTGAATTGTTTTTTCATGGTGTTTTTTTGTTTTAAGTTGGTTTCTACTTCGAATAGTACCATGAGCGTATTGAGTCGTCAACACCCAATTTGTAACGATTTAGCGCGAAGCTATACAACTTGTGATGAAACTGTGGATAACTAGTAGGTGCCAGTGACTATCAATGTTTGATTGCTGAGGTATTCGCCGCCAGGTGTGATGGCAGATACGTTAGCAACAAAGCTGATAGTGTAGGTAGTCTGGCCCGAGCTCTTTGGTGCGCTGGCAATTATTTCACCAGGTACATAGCGGTACTCGTTCGGTGTAGAGTAGTTGTTGTAGTCTGGAGCGGTAGGACCGTTACCAATTTGCCCATAACCAAACTGCCCGTTATCAAGATTATTCCCAAAGTTAATTGGCGAGGTGTTTGCAACCAGGTTAATACCGAACTGCTCAATACCCGGTTGCGATAAAGCTGTTGTGGACATAGCCGCAAGGCTTCTTCCGTTATAACTAGGCGGTGCTCCGGTCATTTGCACCGCGTAGCCATAGCTAGTGTAGTTGATGACAGTAAAGGTAGCAGTCGCTGTTGATGTACTCGAAGGCGATAGTTTGCCAAAATCCGCTAGAGAGCTCGTTACTGCGACACTGAGCACTGGATCGGGGCTGGTTTTTGATCCAGCATTGACTTGGAAGTTTGCAGATGAAGAGTTACCAATTCCAAGATCGCCAACGCCGGCCTGACCCCTATAGTTTGTCGATGATGACTGGTTAAGGCTACCTGCACCGACAGTGGGCTCATCGAACTTGTAGTTAGTAGATTGGAGGGTTTCAGCGTGGACACTGGGCGCCAAGAAAAGGCCGACAAGCGCAGTAGTGACTATCCAGCAACTCCCCCGACGGTGATTCATAGGTCTATTGTGGGTGAACCATAACTATTTTGCAAGTTGCGAGCATAAGGGGTATACTATTGGGTGAATAAAGAAGCGAAATAAACATGAGTGAAGATCCAAAGCTACCCGACGCATCGAATGCTCCCGCTCCCGAAGCACTCCAAACACAGGAGTCGATGAGTGAGGAAATAGTTGATGTTCAGAGCACGTCGAGTCCTGTTGAACGTACGCCCCAGACGCCGTTAAAGCGTCGGACAGCGTATAAGCCATCGCACAAGGCGACATTTATTGGGCTAGCCGTTGTGGCATTGATTTTGATTGCGAATGCAGTAGTGATATCGATGGTCATGAGGAAGCAGGTGGATGCACAAGACGAAGCAGTGCGCAATGGTGTGACGCTGAGCACTTCTACGCTAGACAAACTTGGCGTGAGCCGTAACCCAGTAGGGAACGCCGATACTGAACTGATCATTGGACCAAACAGTACGTTTAATGGCAAAGTAAGAATGGGTGGAGATGTGACTGTTGCGGGGCAGTTACTGTTAAATAGTAAGTTTAGTGCAACGGATGCCTCCCTTGCAAAACTACAAGCTGGCGATACGCAGGTGCAACAGCTTAACGTTAACGGAGATGGGACAATAAGCACCTTGAATCTTCGTAAAGACATAAAGATTGCTGGAAGCGCGCAAATACAAGGTCCGTTGACGGTAAATCAGCTCACTACTATCAACAACAACCTCAATATTGCCGGTAACTTGGCGGTTGGCGGGTCGCTGAGCGTGCGGAACTTCCAGGTTGGCCAGTTGACGGTAACCGGCCACCTGCTGAGCTCTGGGAGCAAACCTGGTGTATCGGTTGGCGGCGGTGCCGGCAGTAATGGCACGGTAACGATTGGCGGCAACGACACAAGCGGCACGATAGCGGTGAATACTGGTGTGGGTGCGGGCAATGGCTTACTAGCCACCGTGACCTTTAGTCAAAAGTACTCAAGTACACCGCATGTTGTGGTGACACCAATTGGAAAGGCAGTGCCAGGGATGTATATCAATCGTACGGCAAGTGGTTTTTCGATCAGCGTGGAAGGTGCGATGAGCCCTGCCGGCTATGCATTCGACTATATTATTGTTGAATAGAGTATTATCTAAGCATTGTTTTAATATCAGATGAGAGGTCGACCGGTTTAACCGTTTTGTCGACAGGGGAAAGTAATGCTCGGAACTGGCGAAAACTTTCTCGTGTCCAGTGCTGGGTAACAATAATCGTCCAAGCAACGAGCACAAGGAGCGCAAAGGCAATGTATGCACCCCCAGGAACAAGGGTGAGCAGCCGGATAATTGCCCCCACTAACGCTGCGCAGGGAAGGGTGAATAACCAAGCAAAAAGGATTTGCTTGATAACATGCCAGTTAATTTTGTGGCGGTTTTCAACTGCACCGGCCCCAACGATGGCACTGCTAATTGTGTGAGTGGTTGATACGGGGAAGCCAAACTGAGCCGTTGTCCACAAAATGGTTGCCGTTGCGGTTTCGGCAGCAAACCCATCACGTGGCTTTAGGTCAATGATCTTTTTACCAAGTGTGTTGATGATGCGCCACCCACCGACATAGGTGCCGAGTGCCATAGCAGTAGCTGCTGAAATAATCACCCAAAGTGGTACGGAAAACTCTTTGGCGGGATGAATGGCCAGTAGCGCAAGTGCAATGATACCCATTGTTTTTTGAGCATCGTTTGTGCCGTGGGTAAAAGCAACAAAACTTGCCGAGACAATCTGTAATTTGCGAAAAACTCCCTGCGCACGGTTGCTGTTTGTATTAGGGACAAGCTTTACAATGAGCCAAAGGATAGTTGCCGCAACAGCCAGGCCGAGGAGGGGGGCTACAAGCGAGGGCGTGAGTACTTTGTTGACGAGTCCATCCCAATGGATGGCCCCTGCTCCAATACCCACCACGGCGGCCCCGGCAACGCCGCCAATGAGGGCGTGGCTTGAACTTGTCGGCATACCAATCCGCCAGGTGAAGAGGTTCCATAATATCGCACCAATGATACCTGCGAACACTACGGGAAGTGTAACGACTTGGCTATCAACAACACCCTTTGCTACGGTTGCGGCAACCTTGAGCGACACAAACGCACCGGCAAAGTTCAAAACGGCTGCCAACAGTACGGCCGTACGGGGCTTGAGTGCCTTTGTAGAAACACTCGTTGCAATGGCGTTTGCCGTGTCATGAAACCCGTTCGTAAAATCAAAGAACAGCGCTAAGATAACGACGATAATTAATAAGTCTTCCATACCCCTCCCATTAGGTTTACAAGGCTAGCGTACCATAGCATTTGGGTTAAAAAAAGACGTGATTTTACGAGTGTATTTTGCTATAATTTAGTATTATCCCACCGGCACATGCGCCGGTGTTTTGTTATGGTGAGCTACATATTAACAAATAGCATCACTTCGTCGCTGCGCACCGTAAGCATGCCGTTGTGGATGGCAAACTTTATTTGATCGTTTTCGGTTTCAATTGTTACCGTGCACGGTGAAAGCATTGAAAAAAAATCGGCGTGACCGGGCAGTACATCGAACACCCCAACTTTATTTGTGGCAGTTATGCTGTAGGCTGGACCTTCGTAGTAGACATGAAAGGGCGCACGAGCTACCACGCTGATTTGCTGTTCGTTCGCGGGCATTAGGCAGCAGTGCTTTCTTTGGTTGTCTCGCTGGCGGGTGGTTCGTCGCTACCGTCGGATCCAGTTTTCTTACCTTCAGCTCCACCTTGAAGAATTGCCTCAATACCGCTGAGCGTTTGCTCAAGGGTAAAGTACTCACCAGGTTTACCACTGAACTTTTCGGCAACGGCAAAATCTTGACTAAAGAACTGAATGAGCTTTTTAGCATTTTGATAATCTGTACGATCCGCGGGACTCAACTCGTTCTCACCAACGATGGCGATGATATTCTTGAGGCTATCATATTTTTGCATAATCGCTTGCACGCGCTCGGCCAAGCGATAGTGACGTTCGCCAACAATACTCGGAGTAAGCAGGGAACTGGTTGTTTTAAGCAGGTTAACCGCCGGACGAATACCTTGCTCAGCAATTGAACGATCGAGCACCAGAACCGAGTCGAGCTGCTGGCTAATTGCTTGCACTGCGGGATCTGAAAGGTCATCGGCCGGCACGTAAATCGCTTGCACGCTTGTGATAGTTCCTTGTTCAGTACTGCTAAGACGGTCTTGAAGTCGACGTAAGTCACTGAACACCATTGGGCTGTAGCCACCCTCACTAGGAATGAGCCCAAGGTTAGTGGAGAGTTCGGTCATTGCTTGTACGTGGCGGTAAATGTTGTCGACAAAGAACAATATGTCGCGCCCTTCTTCATCACGGAAGTATTCTGCCGCAGTAGCGGCAGCAGGACCAACCATACTACGAATGGCGGGTGTAGCGTCCATTTGACCAAAGAACATCACAGTATTTTTAAGAACATCGGTATCTTTTAACGTTTCGTACAGCTCATTACCTTCACGAATACGCTCACCGACGCCACAGTAAATTGAAAGCGATTTGGCTTCACTGCCGTCACCTTTGCTTTGGGTGACATTGTGAATCATCTCCATCGTCAGCACCGTTTTGCCCACGCCGGCACCGCCAATGACACCAATTTTGCGGCCCTTCACAAAAGGAGTAAGGAAGTCGATGACTTTTAACCCGGTTTCCAGCAGCTCAAGCTTTTGGCTATTGCGGTAACTGCGCGTTCCACTCGGCTCGCTAATGACACGTCGGTTCTCGTTAATGCCCGGAGCCTTATCGAGCGGCTCGCCGAGCGCGTTAAATACACGCCCCATCGTTGCTGGCCCTACCGGTACACTTACCTTTGTATGAGTGCGGCTCACTTTTTGACCGCAGCGAACAACTGAATCATTGTTGAGATTTAAGCAGATAGCACGACTGCCGCGGAAGAAGTTGACTTCGAGGAATACTTCCGGGTGCCCTTCGACGGTGAGCAGCTCTTTTGTGTCGGGTCGGGTGCCAACAATCTGCACTTCAACGGTGAGCCCGCGGAGTGTTGTGATGATGCCAACGTATTCATTGGTAATATCGGGGACGGGTTGGCTCATGATTTTGCTCCCGTTGCCGCTTCGCGTCGCTTCTTCTTAATACTGACAAGTACTTCACGTAGTCGTCTGTCGCTCTCGCTTCGTTTAGCACGGTGGTATTCCAGCTTGTATTCGCCGAGTAGCTCACTCGCGCGATCTTCGGCCACTGTCATAGCATTAAACCTACTGGCCGCTTGTGCAAGACCAGACTGTAGAATGGTTTGACTGAGCGCAAGACTGATCATTATTTCTTCCATCTGCTCAGCAATTTCATCCAGACTTGGTTCAAAAATGGTATCCATATCTGTCATTGTTCCCTCTGGTGCATCATCGCTCATATCTTGTACGTGGCTAATAAGGTCGATACTTCGAACTTCTTGTTGCCCAAGTGAAAGGTATTCTTCGTAGTAAACGACAATCCGTTCGTAGGGAAGGACTGCTTGAATAACAGGAGTAACGTTCACATAGTTATCACTTTCGGGTACCTGAAAAAAACGAATGTAGGGAATGCCTCGCTGTGTAAGTTGGCTCGCACCGTGGCTTCCAAGAACGATGATATCTGTTGTGGCTGGATCATAGGCTGCCTGCATAGTTTCAATCATACGCATGTCAAGGTCGCCACTGAGCCCTGCTTCCGCGCTAATGAGCACCAGCACTTTTCGACCATTGGTACAGTTGTCGCGAGCAGTAATCCGCTTTTTGGGATCAACACGGATAGCAGTATAGCGTTGCCAGAGCAAATTGAAAAACTCTTGGCTCAGCTGAGCTTTGTTTTTTACTTTTGCGACCTGAGTACTCGCAAGGCTTTCAAACACGTTTGTCAGGTCTTTGAGAGTGCCAATACCCGCCATATCTTTTTCGACAACATTGGCCCTACGCATCTTTTACCTCCACCTTTTTACCCTTTTTGTCTTTGGATTCTTCGGTTTGGACCGGAGCGGGTGTTGCTTCAACTGGTTTAAGCTCTTCGGCACGAAACTTTGCCAGCAGTTCGGCTTCAAGATTATCGTAGTCTTCCTCTGTTTTCATGTCTGTACCACGTCCCTTTACCGCCTGTTTAAGGCTGGCAATATCGATGGCACGGTCATCATCACTTTTCATAATAGTTTCGAGCAATAGCTGCTGCTCGGCAAGTGAAAATAGCTGCTCTGGTGGTTGACCGAGCGCCTGATAAAGGTGTCGCCCACGCGCCAGATCGATGCGGGTTTCTTTGCTCAGCTGGCTTGAAAAGTGTGAGAACTCTTCGGCCTGGTGGTAGTGAGCAAGCGCTTTGAAGAGTGCTGTTGATAATTGCTTTTGGCGCTTGGTTTGTGCCTGTCCACCGACGCGCGACACAGATAACCCGGCATTCACGGCGGGGCGAATGCCTTTACGGAAATAGCCAAGGTCAAAAATAATCTGGCCGTCGGTAATAGACATAATGTTGGTGGAAAGATAGGCGGTGATGTCATCGTTTGGCGTGAGCACTACAGGTAGGCTTGTGAGGGTTTTATCGTTCGTTAATAGTTTGCCGGCACGTTCGAGCAGAGAAGAGTGTGTGTAAAAGATATCGCCAGGGTAGCTGTCTCGGCCCGGATCTACTTCTTGCAGGAGCGACAGCTGGCGGTAAGCCTCGGCATGTGAGCTAAGGTCGTCGTAAATGATGATGACATCTTGCCCGTTATACCACAGGTGCTCAGCCATGCTGCAAGCGGCGTAGGGGGCAATGTAGCTTTGGGTGAGGCTGTCGAAAATATTGGCGAGTACCACAATGGTGTGTTCCATGGCGCCGCTGCGCTGCAAGTCGCTCAGCAAACGTTCGATATCGACTTTGCGTTTGCCAATTAGTACATAAACGACAATACGGTCCGTACCTTGCTGGTTAGCGCTAAGCTGGCTTAAAAACGTGGATTTACCCGATTTCGAATCCCCCAGAATTGCAATACGCTGGCCAAGCACAATAGGGAAGAAGCTATCGACTGCTGAGACGCCACTTGCCAGTTGCTCGTCAAGCATCTTGCGATCCATAATGCCTGGGGCTGGCGTAAATATGCCACTGGTTTGTGCAGTTCGGAGGGTGCCTTTGCCATCGAGGGGTAGGCCCATTGGGCTGACAACACGGCCGATAAGTTCAGAACCGACAGGTACTTGTAGTTGGTCAAACTCCACAACAACAAGCGCGCCAAGCGCAACGTCTTCGCTGTCAATGTTGTAGAGTACCACTCGATCGCCATAGGCTTCTCGCACCATGCCACGCTGGCCATCTTCAAAAAGTATTTGCGCACCAATGCGCACACCCTCGAGGCCCTTGATTTCTACAATAAAGCGGTTTGTTGCGACCACTTCGCCGGTAAGGTTGCCGGCTTCGACGAGTTTTTGAAAGGCTGTATTGTCAAACACGCTGCAATACCTCGGCAAAACGGTGACGTTCATTCAAAATAGTGCGTCGGAACGACCAATCATAAATGGTACTGCCATAGCGCACAACCATTCCCCCCAAGATTGTCGCATTGAAGCGAAAAGTAACCAGGATATCGGGGCTAAGGTTAGCTCGACACCATGCGACAAGCTGTGCTTTAACCTCACTGGTGGCGGGTGCTGCGAGAGTAATTGTTATCACGGGCGCATGTACTTTCGTATGTTCAAGCTGCGCAACTAACTCATCGAGGCTCTTGCTGCTCATTGGTGTCTGGCTCGCCCAATCACGAATGAGTCGACTGGCAGTCGGCGATAACTCTGGCTGTGCGATTTGGTAAGGCGCACCGACGCGAGAGGCATTTGCATACTGGTTGTACCACTTCGTGTATTCGCGGACTTCAAGAATGAGCCCGGTTAAGTCGCTCGCCGACGATATGGTTTTGGGGATTGCTCCATTACCCGTCATCACGGACTCCTTTGATAAGTTCGTCTTTGTGTTCGTCAAGCATAGCAGTGAGATAGGGAAGCTGTGCCCCAAGATCAACATTGTGCCCCAGCGTCTCCGTTAAGAAAGCTGCAATGGTGTCACCAACTTTCGTTTCGAGTTGTTTGGCCATCTGCTCACGTTGTAATGCCATTTCCTGTTCAAGTTTCGCTTCAAGTTCAGTTTGTTTTTTAGCATGTTGCGCTTGCAAGGCTACCAGTTGGTCGTCAAGCTCGGTTTGATGCGCTGCCAACCGCACCTCACGTTCTTTTAGTGATGCACTAAGTTCCGTTTGATGTTTTGCTAACTCGGCTTCGAGAGCGGCCTGCTGTTGAGCATACTCGGCCTGCTGTTGCTTGAATGTTGCTTCAAGCTCTGTGGTGCGGGCAGCAAACTTTGCCTCAAGTTCAGCCTGTGTCTCGCTTAGTTTTGCTTCGATCTCTGCTTGACGTTCGGCAAGTCGAGTACGGAGTTCTTCTTGGTGCTTGGTAATTTCTTGACTTGCGCTACCAACGGCACTCTCAGTCTCTTTACGCAGGTCATCGAGTCCCGCTTTATAGCGCCGCATCTCGTCATCCATAATTTCGTTGCCGATTTTGCTCAACTGCTCACTAAGGTGACTCGTCGTTGATTCCAAATCTTTTTCAAAGGATATGGCACTCTTACGGAGCACTTTTTCGTAGTCGCCCTCTGCTTCTTCAATAATCCGTTGGCGAACATCATGGGGCAGCATAGGGAGCGTCACCTTTTTGCTTGGCTTTGTTGCTTCAGGGAGAAAATGTGCTCGTGCGTGCATCACGGCAATCGCAACAACAACTCCTATCACAAATACATTGACGAGAAGGAAGATGGTTAATGCTGTGTCCCCACCAAGCATTGGCTATAACCTCGTCAGAATTACATAAATAGCAATAATGGAAACGCCAATGATGGCGAGCACTAGGATAGAAAGCTGAATAATATCTCGGTATACTGCCGACTGAGCCATAGGATTACGACCGATACTGATGATGCTACTGCGAATCATAGCATAGACAATGCTTACCACCGTAATCAGCATGATAATGAAAATAATACTACTCACAATGATAGGCAAGGAGTCCACTTTTTTGCCGGCAACAGTATTGGCGATATTTTGCAGCGCAGCCGGGATAATGGTTTTGTCAGGTTGCTTGTAATGGTAGCTTACGCTGACGAGCACGGGTGCTTGACCAAGCGTGACGTTAGTTTCTCCACCATGCTCGTCTTTCACTTTTTGAGTGTTCTTCCCCGTCATCGGCCCCTGAGCAATGCCAACAACTTTAGAATTAGACGTTGCTTTCATGCCAACACCTTTAATGTAGCTAGCGGTAATGGGGTCGCCTTGGGCTATTTCGCCATTCACGTCGCTGACGAGCACGGGTACAACACCACTTGTCGCAACCTGTGCTTGGCGGGCAGTGCCCGTGTTCAGGCTCAGCGGTGAGCTACCGTCGTTGACCACAACGCCGATAATACTGTCACTTGTGGCTGTACTCGATGGAATGACGTGATCAGTCGAATCCTTTTCGAGGCTTACCACTGAGCCAATCGAGACTGGTTCGCTGGGGATGTAGCCCTGTGAAATGGGTGTGACAGCATGTGCCGAAAGAGAACTTTCGGCCACCACGAATAGCACAACCGCACTGGTAGTAATAATTCTTCGGATAGGTGTGCGAAGCATCGTGTCTGTGGTGTCCCTCTCTGTTGAGTAGTATAGCAAAAAAGCACAAGCGTCACCACTCTTTTATCGGGGCTCTTTAACGTAGTATGATGGTGACATGAGACGGCAGTATGGGTTTACGATTCTTGAGCTAGTAGTGGTCATCGTTGTTATTATTATCTTGCTCGTCCTCGCCTATCTAGAGGCTCGTGGATGAGCCCTATTCGCGCCACAAGTAGTTTACCTGATGCTCCTGAGCCTATCGCCGTTGCTATGAGTAGTAAGCACCACGTGATTGCGCCGCCGCATTCTGATGAGGTGGCGGCATATTTGAAGGACTACCCAGCAGCAACTCCGGTTGATACAATCGAGCAACCAAAGCAGCGTGACGAACTGGCGGAAATTGCTGCTACACCTGTCGATCAGGATCCTAGCCGACATGAGGGTGAGTATATTGAGTTAATTGGACGACACGAAAAAGTGCTTCACGATATAGCTCACGGCGAGCCAAAAGTAAGAACTCACGGGTACGTACTATTATTTTTTGGTATGGTCCTCGCGTTTATCTTTTCGGATTTATCCCTACCACTTCGAGTGGTTGCGTATATCACCTGTGCCGCAATGATAGGGGTGGGGATTGGGCTGCTTATGACAAAAATTAGAGCCACAGCGTTGAAGCTCATGCTTAGTACTTTCGTGCTTGAGGTCCTGACGGGCATTTTTATTGTCCTCAATCCTTACACGGCTTTGCTGGGTATTTTGGTCCTCATCATGCTTGGCTACACAATAGCGACAATTCGTGATGTAAATGATGTGGCATGATGAAGACCGATGAACTACTAGCAAAATACCCAGTCATTAGTGACCAAGTAGACAAAAAAGAGCTTCGGGTGCTCCTGGTGGAACTCGAACAACAACTACGCCAAGGCCAAATTGGTGCAGTTGTTGAGTTTGGGTGCTACGCAGGAACCACTTCGCTGTTCTTGCGCCGCCTTCTTAATTGCTATGGTGTTTCGCCACCGTTTCACGTGTACGATTCGTTTGAGGGCTTGCCCCCTAAGCAGTGGCAAGACGAAAGTAGGGCGGGGGATCAGTTTGTTGCGGGCGAGTTATCGGTAGGCAAAAAACAATTCTTGCGCAACTTTGCCAAGGCGGGATTGGTCCCACCAGTGGTTCATAAGGGTTGGTTTAGTGACCTGCATGACGACGATGTCCCTGAAGGTATACATTTCGCTTTTCTAGACGGTGATTACTATGGTTCCATTCATGATTCACTGAAGTTGATTGAGAAAAAGCTGGCACCAGGGGCGGTAGTGGTTGTTGATGATTATGCCAACGAAGCGCTACCCGGTGCAGCACATGCAGTAGACGAATGGCGAGCTCAGCAGCCCCGAAGCTTCCGTGTACAATCCAGCCTTGCGGTGTTACGATAACAGTATGAAACGAACGATTACAGCAACAGCACTTATATTGCTAGGAGTAATTTTGCTCCTCGCCAACATCAACGCCTATAACATGCAAGCTCTCTTTGCAACCTGGTGGCCGATTGCCCTCATTGTGGCGGCTGCGCTTATGCTCATGAATGAGCGCCGCAACTACGGTTGGCCGCTTTTTTTTGCAGGCGTTGGGGTAGTTTTGCTTTTGAATAACCTGAACATCACTGCAATTGATTTGGGCGATATATTCTTGCCAGCACTGGTTATCATGTTTGGTGTAAGCATGCTGTTGAACGGCTCCCATCGTCAGGCAGAGAGTGAAAATAATGATGAAGAGGTGACTGCTATTCTTTCAGGAGCATCGAATAAAAACGTTTCCAAAAATTATACTGGCGCAAAGATTACCGCAGTCATGGGCGGAGTAGAGATGGACTTAAGTCACGCGCAAATTAAGAATCACGCCCGGCTTGACGTTTTTGTGCTTATGGGCGGGCTTGAGCTTCGTGTACCTGAGGACGTGATAGTGAAGAATCGCTCAGCAGTAATCCTTGGCGGCTTTGAAGACAAAACGCGACCTACCGAAGCGAAATCAGCACCAGTGCTCTACATTGACGGCTCTATTGTCATGGGCGGAGTAGAGATTAAACGATAGCGCCGGCAATGCACAGTGCGGCAAAGAGAGTGAGGGCGTAGAAAATGACCAAGTGGTGGCAGTACATGAGTACGAGGCATCCGTGGCGAGTCCTTGGGGTGTCGTTACTTATTGTTCTTGGTTTAGCCTGGTATGCAACCGGGTTATTTGGCAATTTGTCCGAAGAAGAGATGGACGTTGCGGCAGATACGCCGTCTGTTGTTGCCAAGCGCAAATTAGAAGATAAGTTTGGGTCGTCACCAGCAAGCCAGCTGATTTTATTTGAGCGCAAAGATGCTGGGCTAGGTGAGGCAGGGAGCGCGCTCTATCAGGCGGAAGTGGCAAAAATACTTCAGCCGTTACGGGCAAAGATGCAGACTGTGCAGACGTTTGCCGACCAACCATCAGCGGCATTTATATCAAAGGACAAAACAGCAACCTATGCAATTATTGCCACCGATAAGCCAATTGAAGAAACCTACCGGCTTTTGACGGAGTTTGCACGCGATGCGGACCAATCGAAGCTTCGTGTTTCGGTAGGTGGCGAAGCGGCCAGTATTAAGCAAACGACTGAAGCGGCAAATGAGTTTTTGCTTCATGCAGAAATGATTAGCATTCCCATTTTACTTGTATTACTTTTTGTGTTTTTCCGAAGTGGCGTGGCAGCACTACTGCCGCTTGTGATGAGCGCTGTGACGATTGTAGGCGCCTTTGCAATCGCAAGGTTTATCACCAACTTCTTCAGCATAGATACCTACGCAGTGAACGTTATTACTATATTAGGGCTTGGACTATCAATTGACTACGCACTTCTATCAGTTAATCGGTTCCGCGAAGAGCTCCATGGGAGAACCGTGCAGCATGCAGTTCGTACCATTGTGGCCACTACGGGGCGAACAATCTTTTTTAGTGGTATCACTGTCATCGCTTGCTTGCTCTCATTGATGGTATTCCCTGTTGAGATGCTACGCAGTATCGCTGTAGGCGGCGCTTCTGCAGTGGCGGTAGCAGTAGCATTTACTGTGCTCGTGCTGCCAGCGATGCTGATGGTTATTGGTAAGCGTATCGATATGTTCCATCTGCCGATGAAGCGTCATACTGGTGAAAGTGCATTTTGGAAGCGGGTTGCCTCGCTAACGACGACACATCCAGTCGTTGCACTTGGCATTGGTCTGGTTATCGTCGCTGGTGCGACACTTTCGCTCGGCAAATTCCACGTTGGGCAAATGGATGCCGTTTGGCTGGCACGCGGTTCTTCTGCTCAACATGTGGCCCAGGTCATGCAACATGACTTTGCTGCACATGCTCCTAGCATTACGGCACTCGTGGTATTGCCAGACGGCATGAGCGATGATGCGCGCCGAGCAGTAAGCTGTGACATGACGCAAAAGCTACAAAAGATTTCTGGTGTGTCCATGGTGGTGTCTGCAACGCCATTATCTCAGCAGGTTACCTGTGATTCACTTCGCATGATGGCGATTACTGGTAGGGAATCACCACAGCTTGCTACTCTCACGAGCAACTACATGCGAGCTACTGCGCTTCGTTTTGATGTTTCACTCCAGGACAAAGTCGGTAGCAAGCAGGCGGAAGAGGCGTTGCAAGCAATTCGTGCACTCGTACCAAGCCGCGGTGATTACTATGTTGGTGGTAGCCAGGCAGTATTCATCGATACCAATCAGCTATACTATTCGGCCATACCATGGGCAGTTGCCATTATTGTTGCAAGTATGATGGTATTGTTGGCGGTGTCACTCCGCTCCCTTGTATTACCCCTACAAGCGATGGTTATTAACTCAATTGCTCTTGCGATATCGCTAGCAGTAATTGTTGGTGTATTCCAACTTGGTTGGTTGCGTGAAAGTACTGGCTGGCTGCAAACAGAAGGCATGATCCTTACGGCGCCAATTTTGGTGGTGGCAATTGCGTTTGGGCTCGCGATGGACTACTCAGTGTTTCTTTATAGTCGAATGCGCGAAGAGTACGATGCATCGGGAGATCCTCAGAAGGCGATTGTTGAAGGCGTCGTCAAGACGGGGCCAATCATTACCGCTGCAGCACTCGCATTGTTTGTTGTAGTGGTTGCTTTCGCGCTTTCTTCAGTGATGTTTATGCAGATTATTGGTGTTGGGCTGAGTGTAGCGGTACTCGTAGACGCATTCTTCGTGCGGCTAATACTGGTTCCGGCCATTATGTCAATCATGGGACGCACAAGTTGGTATGGTCCTCGCTGGCTGAATCGTTTTAGTATAAAACACGAATAAAGCGGGTTTAAGTATGACCAAAATCAATGTCAGAGCTCTAATATGCCGCTGTAACAAAAGGCGACAGTAGGGGAGAGCAGGAAAGCGAGAACAGGAGGGATCGGAAGAGCTCGTGATAAGTAAATGAACTCTAGCCCTTGACATTGTCTAGTACCTTGTATAACATAGAACTATACGATACATAATACCGTAAAGAAAGGTTTCATGAAACAAGCTGACGAATACGCCGAATCATTGGCTACCCAGCTTCGCAAAGGCTTCCTTGCCTACTGTGTTCTTCGGGTTTGCTCGCATGCAAGTTTATACACCAGTGACATCATTAAATCGCTGCAAGCAGCTGAACTGGTAGTCGTTGAAGGAACAATTTATCCGCTGCTCAATCGACTACAAAAAGATGGCTTGTTAATGCATGAGTGGCAGGAAAGCGAGCAGGGGCCGCCGCGAAAGTATTATCGTGTGACTGACTATGGGGCAGATGTGATGAGCTATATGGAGCATGACATTACTGCGCTGAATAAAACGTTAAAGAAATTATAGGAAGCAACTATGAAAGAAGTTACCCGCATTTCCCTAGCAGCTCTTCCCTACAATGTAGAGATTGATGCCAAGAAGGAATTAGAAAAATATCTCCGAGATGTTGAGCGATCGCTCGACGCTGATGCCGATGCGATGAAAGAAATTGAAGCCCGTATGGCGGAGCTCCTTTCTGAGCACGGTGTGACCGGAGAAAAGGTCATCAGCAGCGATGACGTGCGCCAGCTTAAGGTTCGGTTAGGTGAACCGAAAGATTTTGCTGGTGATGAGGCTCCTCACGACGCAACCATCCTGCAATCGAATGAAGGCAAGCGCGAGAAAAGCCTGATGCGTGATACGAACAATCAAATCCTTGGCGGAGTTTGCTCGGGTTTGGCTGCATATTTGCATACTGATGTAGTGTGGATACGTTTAGTAATGGTTGTGCTCACCGTAATCACGAGTGGAGCGATGATTCTCGTGTACCTTGCAATGTGGCTTATCACGCCGCCTGCGCGCACAGCAGCCGAACGTCTACAGATGAAAGGTATACCTGTTACTCTTGAGGCAATTCAGGAAGAGTCAACAGTAGTTGCAGCGCAAAATAACCAACGCCGTGTTGTGCTCACTATGCTTCGCATTATGACAGGTATCGGCTTCTTGATTGTTGCCGCTGCGGCTATGGTGGGTGTTGGGAGTATCAGCTATGACTTAGCAACAGCCACTGATGGCATGCGTTTACTTGAAGTTGAGGAGCGAGTTTATTTTGCTCTCATGGTAGGTGCGGGTGTAACATTTACGGCATTCTGTATCATTATTGCTCGAACACTCTTTATTAACCGCTATACCAAACGGTTTTGGATAACAATTGGTGCGCTCACTATTCTTGGCTTGGGGCTGTTTGCGAGCGGAGCACTTGGGATACGGTTCACTCGTGCTTCAGTGAGTGAGATGACAAGCCGACACCAAGCACAGCAGGTACTCGATGCTAGTGAAATACGCGGATCAAAACAGCTGCGAGTAGAGGCAAATATGCCGATTACCGTGAAGTATACTGTAGACCCCTCTCGCAGTGAAGCGACGCTCCGCTATAGCAAATACGATGCCAACGTCGCTCCAACCGTCAAGCTGCTGAAACAGAATGATACGCTGGTTGTCATGCTGAAAGACAATGAGACAAGCTGTGGTGACGGTGACATGATGTGCATGCGTCGATTTGTTGTAGAGATTGTCGGCCCTAGCCTTGCAACGGTGGAGTCCACAAAGCATCATGATGTTACGTACCACACAACGACCCAGAAGAGCTTGCAGGTAACTGCCCGTGATCAGAGCAACCTGACTGTTGAATCTGATAGCTTGATAGATACGGTTACGGCGAACATCACCAAAGGTTCGACAGCTAGCTTCTTGCCTGCGTCCATTGCAACCCTCAATGTTACCACTGAAGGGCCCCAGAGTACTGCGCTTGTTGCTAATGTTAACCGCCTCAACCTTGTTGTACCAAATGCTTGTAGTGTAGATACGGCGCGCACGATGATAACTATCGCGCATGCTGATACAGTAACCGTGAATGGTTTTCCCTATCATGATGATATTGGCTACCCGTGTACGACGATTCGGTTTATTCCTAAAGAGGATTAATGGTCTTTGTCGAAACCAGGGGCCGTGTGGATTGGATAACAGTGTATAATAGGTGCAAACACTGTCATGGAGGTAGGCAATGAAAAAGCGTGAGTTACTACGGAACCCGGCAACGCAGCTGGCATTTATGACCGGTGCAGCCCTTGTGCACACTGCATGGAAAGATCACCGTGCCAAGACGCACCGCTCAATTGAACTAAGCAAGCCAGTCGATTTTGCTATGGATGTGTTTGGTGGGCCATTCACTGATACGACACGCTGGGCAGCAACGCATCGTATACACCACCATACGCCCGACACCAACTTGGTCCCATGGGTTAAGTATGCTGATTTACAAGAATGGTTTGCTGCTAACCCGCACGTCGCTGCTCGCTACGATCAGCCTACCCTGCTGAGCGGCATGGACCCTGCAATGCAATGGGTCACCCACGATGATGCAATGGAAGTGGGAGGCCTCGCCAAAGAACTTCTGGCAGGTAAATATGTGCCGCAGCAAAGTTATAGTGACCAAGAGATTCGTGATATCTTATACGGTACCGACCCACGCTATTACTATGAACATCCACATGGTGATATGGATGCGGTGCCTTCCATCGACGGGTTTGATGCATCAATTGACGATATTCGATTTATCGCTCGCGACCCGCATTCGCCGGTACTGTGCCCGGATGGCATGCGTAATGTCATGATTCACAATATGCCGCTTTATCAAGATGTTGTGAAGTTTTACGAATGCAACCCGCAGTATATGCCCAGTGACCTGACATTCACTAAGCGTGAGCAGTGGATAGAGGACCACAAGAAAGCTGTTCGGCTTGGATTTGTGGCAACAAACATTGCTGCACGAATTATTGCCGAGCGTCCTCGCACGCCAGGTGAAACGGCAAAAAGCGCACTTCGTGGCGCAGTAGTATCGGGTATAGGAACCCTCGCGCTTATTGCTGGCGGCAACATTGTCAATTCGCTCGGCCATGGTGGCGGTGTCAACTTTGGCTCAAAGCAATTTATTAAAGATCTCAAGGACGGAACGGTCCGGGTAAAAGATAATGGTACTTACACTACTAACAATGTGCTGCTTAGTCCGCCAACACTCGGAGAAGTCGGGGGGCAATTTGAGCACCACGAAGATCCTAGCCTGATTGCATATACGCATGAAAAAGGTGTCAAAAAAGCACTCGTTGACCCATTCGGTGCGCTTACAGAGTTTTTAGCAAAGCACAACGTAGGTATGCGTGTAGGTCCTGGCTTTGAGGGTCGTCGCCCAGACTTACCAAGCGACGCTGTGCTGGCCATCGAGCGGAAGCGTCGAGAGTACAGAGCAAAAAACTAGTCAAGCTGGTTGGGGCATAGACAAATAAAGGGGCCACCTGCCCCTTTTTAAGCTCTTTCCAAGAGCGAGCGTACATACTAACAACATAAACAGGAGCAGCAACGATGAAAAAACGACAAACAATTGAACTAACGAGTGACGAAGCTATCATCCTCCAACAAATTGAGGAAGCGGGTGAAGAAGATGTACGAGGACTTGTGTATAGCCTACGAATGACTCACCAACAAGTTGTTGCTATTCTCGAGCGCCTTAAGCATAAAGGACTGATACGTATCCACGCGCGATATGGAGATTGGTGGGTGCGGGTGAGTGTGCATGGCAAACATACCCTTGCTATGCTGTGGCCGGAAATACTAAAAACTTGTTAGAAAGGTATAATACAAACTGTATGAAGTTGTTGGTTGTAGACGATGAGAGACGGATTGCTACGTCAGTGAAGCGTGGACTAGAGCAAGAAGGGTACGCAGTCGATGTTGCGTTTGATGGCGAAGAAGGATTCTTATCGGCAAAAGCTGATGAGTATGATGCCATTATTCTTGATGTCATGATGCCGGTGATGAATGGCTTCGAAGTTGCTAAAAAACTGCGCGATGAAGGGGTAAAAACGCCTATTCTCATGTTGACGGCTAAAGACCAATCGCGAGATGTTGTGCAGGGACTCGATAGTGGTGCAGATGATTACTTGGCAAAACCTTTCTCATTTGAAGTGCTTGCAGCACGAGTACGTGCGCTGTTGCGTCGTCCAACAGACGTTATTGATACTGTACTTACTGCAGGGGATTTGTCCATGAATATCGCAAATCATAGCGTTGTACGCAATGGCACGCCAATTCGTCTTTCAAGCAAGGAATATGCCATATTGGAATATCTTTTGCGAAACAAAAACCGGATCTTAAGTAAGGCAAACATCATGACGCATGTGTGGAACTTTGATGCAGATATTTTGCCGAACAATGTTGAAGTGTTTATTAATTATTTGCGGGGAAAGGTCGATAAGCCATTTCCCGGCGAGCCACTTATCCAAACGGTGCGAGGGTTTGGATATATGATTAGGGATGAGGCATGAAATACTTAAAGAATGATGTCATCCGTTTGGCGAGCACTTACCTCGCAATCATGATGATCATGAGCATCGGCTTTAGTATCATTTTTTTCAATGCATCCCTCCGCCAGCTCAATAGGACGCGCGACGACGACGGCTTTGTGTTTGAGACGTCAGTTGAACATTTTATGCAACAGCGGGCAGAGCGTGCTCGCCAGGCACTTTTGGTAGACTTACTATTTGTAAATTTTGTGACACTGGGGCTTGGCGCAGTGGTGAGCTATTTGCTCGCGCGGGCGAGTCTTCGACCAATTGAGGAAAACATGGAGGCGCAGAGCCAGTTTGTGAGCGACGCAAGCCATGAACTGCGCACCCCCTTAACGGCCCTTCGAGCAGCTAACGAAGTTGCACTTCGTGATAAGAAACTCAAACTTAAAGACGCTCGCCAGGTTATTGCCGATAATGTTGCAGACATCACTCGGCTTCAAGATCTTACAAACTCCATGCTCGGCCTACTCAAACATGATTCGGAGAATGGTGACAAAACAGCAGTGGAAGCTGGTAGGGTAATTGAAGACGCGATGAGCCTGGTTGTGAACCAGGCGCTCGCAAAGGACATTGCAGTGGAGCCCGATGTAAAACCGGCTTTTGTGTATGGCAACCATCAGCAACTTGTCCAACTTGTCACAATATTCCTAGACAATGCAATCAAATACTCTGCTCCCGGTAAAACAATACGCTTACAGGTAGCCAGCAAGGGGCGTTATGTCGTATTCGTCATACAGGACGAGGGGATTGGTATGGATGAGGCGACGGCTGCCCACATTTTCACGCGGTTTTATCGCGCCGATGCATCGCGAGCTACGAGCGGGTATGGGCTTGGTTTAGCTATTGCTCAAAAAATTATCGTTGCCCACAAAGGGAGCGTCACTGTGTTGAGCCAGCCTGGTAAGGGAAGCACGTTTACCGTCACGTTGCCCCGTGCATTCCGCTAAATGCCTACTTTACCCCTGTGGCACCACGAATTTCTACTTATCAGTGAAAATAATTACAGGCAGCGAGCTGGTTCTTCATTATGATAAGGACATTATCAAATAAAGGAGATATAACAATAATGGACTTTATCATTTGGATTCTCGTTGGTGCATTTGCCGGTTGGGTAGCATCAATGATTATGAAGACAGACGCACAAATGGGCGCACTTGCAAATATCGTTGTCGGTATTATCGGTGCCTTCATTGGTGGGTTTATCCTCAACAATGTCCTTAAGGTTGGTGTGACTGCTGGTACGCTTAGCTGGTCTGGCATCCTTGCATCTATCTTTGGTGCTGTCGTACTGCTCGCAATCCTTAAAGCTGTACGTCGATAGTTCCACCCCTTATACCTACCCCTGCCAATCGCCCCGTTCTAGGGGCGATTGTGTTTAATTTAGTGAAAATTCTTACTGCTAGGGCGAAGTATGGTAGACTACGATAAGATTAGTTATGAGTAAGCAAACCGCCACAATTCTGGTTGTCGAAGACGATACTGCGTTGAATGACGCCTATAAAATGATTCTTGGTACCGTGAGTAACCATACGGTGGTTACTGCGTTTAATGGTCAAGAAGCGCTTGATGCCATCGCAAAAATGGGTAAAGACCCTGACATTATATTGCTTGACCTCAACATGCCGGTTATGAGCGGTGTAGAATTCCTTCGTGAGTTCAAGCCCGCGGACCGTCCAGATTGTACTGTTATCGTGTTTAGTAACTACGATGCTCACAAAGACATCGACGAAGCACATGCTTTGGGCGTCGAGCGATATATTCTAAAGGCTCGAATTGCACCAAAAGATCTCGTCCATCTCGTCGATGGGATTAACGAAGAGAAAACTCAGCAAGCTTAGCGGGTCAAGTCGCGGAATGAATCTTCACCTAAGTATGCTTCAAGGCGATGCTTGTTAACCGTGTAGGTGCTTGAAGTATAGTCGACCACACCGGCGTCTTTAAGGCCTTTCAGGTTTTTTGCTGTTGATTCGCGGGTTTGGCCAATCAATTCTGCAAGCATGCTCTGCGTTAGCTTCAAATCAATTACATAATTGCCGTTGGCACGCTCAATACCATAGCGGAACATAAGGAAATAAAGCGTATAACAAATTTTTTCAGCAGCGCGCGACTGGGCGAGGCCGGTGATGCGCAGCAGCATGCTGGCTTGACTGTGCGTAACATGCTCAAAATACTCTCGCATGCAAACCGGATCATCGTTAATGATTTGATCGAGTTCTTCGCGCTTCACCTTTATGCAGCGCACGTCGTTGACCGCTTCATAATTAAAAAGGGCAGAGGGGGCTTGATGGTTCACCCATGCAACAGGAATAATCGCTCCCTTTCCGTATAGATGAACAATTGTTTCGTCACCTTCTTTGCTTATGGTGTAAGCTTTGACGACGCCATCAAGAATCAACGTAGCATAACGAGGAACTTCACCCTGAAAAAACAGGCTTGAGCCTTTTCGGTAAAGTGCGGCCGTGCCCACATCACGCAGCCGCGATAGCAATTGCTTCATGCACCTAGTATACACTGCTCATTGTGAAAATAGTTACTTTCTCGCCCACACAGTAAGCATTACATGTCTATCGACCTCTGGAAATTTCCATAATTAGATAACATGGAATGAAGGTGAGATATGTCACAGTGCGTAGGTTCGGGCCATCGTATGATGAGTACATAACTGGAGAAAACAATGAAAAAAGGACTCACAATTGGAACCATCGCCACCCTCACCTTTATGTCGATTGTAGGACTGGCAAACGTTGAAACGGGATTTAACCTCTTTATGGGGACGGGACTTGAGCACAATATTGCTAGGCTTGTGCTTGCTGCTGCGCTATTTTCTACACTGATTGTTACTCGTCCACGTCCACGCAGCGCGCGCGTTCTTCTTGGTATTATTGCAAGTACCATCCTTACCTTCGCGGTTGGCCAATCATTCAGTTACGCACTGCACTTGTTTGATGCGCTTGCTTATTTTATCGCAGGGCTTATGCTTACCCTTGAAGCCATAGAGCCTGAGACGAGTATGGCTGAAGATACGCCAGTCGCCACCACTGCCTAACTCCACCCAACGTACGAATCTTGTTTGCTGGCTCGCCGCCGCTCAATCACGCTCGATACGATAGCAGTAGCGATAAACACGAGCCCCAATGAGCCCGTCATCCATTCGGGGGGCTCGATGTGATACAGCTTAATAAACATAACAATCCCTAGTGCCAAGATAGCCCAGTGAGCACCGTGCTCAAGGTAGCGATACTTGGTGAGTGTGCCAGTGCGAAGCAGGTATACAGTGAGGGAGCGCACCCATATTGCCCCTGCCCCGAGGCCGGCGATAATAAGCAGTACATCATTAGTAATGGCAAAGGCACCAATAACGCCATCAAATGAGAATGACGCATCGAGGACTTCAAGGTACAAAAATGATATAAAGGCTGCCATGCCAACCTGTTCTTTCATGCCGCTTGCTTGTTTAGACTCAAAAAGGTGTCCCAACAGCTCGAGGCCCATATGGAGCATGACGCCAAGTATACTTGCTGCAAGCACGGTAGTGCGGTAGGCATCATCAACGGTGACATACATTATCATCGCTGCGCTTAGCATCACGAGCACTTTAAGATTTTCGAAACGTCCAGCGCTGGCAAGCTTTTTCTCGATGTTGCCGAGCCAGTGAATGTCTTTCTTGCGGTCCATAAAATAGCTGATACCAATCATAATAAGGAAGGTCCCGCCAAAGGCATCAATCATTGGTGCGGCTTTATGGAGTGTTTCTCCGTAGGCGGTGGCATCATGTAGGGCCATGTCGACAACACTCATAAAGCCTTGCCCCGAGGCGGCCATAACAATAATAATGGGCAACAAAAAACGCACCACAAAGACGGCAATAAATATGCCAACAGTGAGGAATATTCGCTGCCAAAGTAACGATAGCTTGGCGAGTACCTTGCTATTAATAACTGCATTGTCGAAACTGAAGGTAACTTCCAAAATGACGAGAATTGTGTAAACCCATAGCCCAGCAATACCAAGCTTGCTCACTACCCAGCCGCCAAGAGCGAGGGTAATCAAGCTAGACACTAAAAAAATACGGAGCGGATGCGCTGGGTGCAATTTTTTCATATACCATCTACTATATCAAATCGTGCTCATGCAGGGTAAAATAAGAAGTATGATTACGTACTACCGTACTGATGGTGACACAGGGCGAATACGCGAACGCACTCGGCTGATGGCGGGTACGTGGATTCGCTGTGAGCGGCCTAGCGACGACGAAGTGAAAATGTTGCACACATTGGGTATCGATGCCGATATCCTCACCGACGCGCTTGACCCGCACGAGGTTCCTCGTATTGAGCATGATGACGGCTGGACGTACTTCATTACTCGCGTGCCAGATGTCGGTGATGATTTTAACGATTACACAACCCCCATTATGTTTGCCCTTGGCAAGGAGCAAACGCTGACAATCAGTCGTGATCTACTGGGGCGGCTTTGGCAACCGTTTATGGATGCAAACAGTGTAAAAACTGGTCAGCAGACGCCATTGTTTTTGCAGATGGTAGAAATGATTTTGCAGAGTTATCAGACACGGGTGGCACTCATTAATCGTCAAATGCGCGCGGCAACGAGTGACGTTGTCAACCTGAGCCCAAAAGATATCGCAACGTTTGTGGAGTATGAGCGTAAACTCAACGACTACCTGGATGCGCTCATTCCAACCAACGTGGCCCTCGAAAAAACCCTTAGTCCACGGGCCAAGCTTATTAAACTGGGCGAGGAAGATAGTGAGATGGTTGAGGACCTATCGGTAGATATTGAGCAGGTGATTGCTCGATGTAAATCGCTACTACGAACTATTACGAATGTACGCGATAGTTATCGGGCAGTTATGGATACGCGGCTCAACGAGACAATGCGTATTCTTACGGTTGCCACGCTTGCCTTGACGATTCCAACGATGCTCGCAGGTTTGTTTGGTATGAATGTGGAGTTTCCTTTTGACCCACATGCAGCCATTGCGTTTTGGATCATCATTACCGTCAGCGTGCTAGCGGCTGCATCAATTAGTTATTATTTCATCAAAAAACGGTAGGGAGTAGCAATGGCAAAACAACGGCTATTATCAAAAATTGAAAAGAAGCAAGTAGCGTTTACGGCCAGCACAGTAACGGCTTTTGTACTGTTTGCTATGTTTACCATGGCGTTTGTAAAGGTTGCCTGGGAGGTCCGCGAGCAAGAGACGCAAGGTTTTGACGATACGGTGTTGAACGGTATCCACAGTATGTCCAATGGTTTTCTTGATTCATTTATACCAGTTGCCACCGATATCGGTGGAGTGATTGGCGTATCGCTCCTTACCTTGGCTGTTTTGGCGCTTTTTGTTTACAAGCGCGAGTATCGCCGTGCGCTGGTAGTATTTGTTGGCGTGGCTGGTTCGGCAATTATTAATCTCGTGCTTAAAAGCGTATTTGAACGAGCAAGGCCAGACTTGTGGCAGCAGCTTATTCACGAGTCGAGTTATTCGTTTCCATCTGGTCACTCCATGGCAAGCGCCGCGCTTGGGCTTGCCGTTGTGGTTGCGCTATGGAATTCGCGTTGGCGTTGGTGGGCATTGAGTGCTGGAGCAGCATACATTTTGTTTGTTGGATTCAGCCGGCTATATTTGGGTGTTCACTATCCGACTGATGTTATTGCGGGCTGGCTTGTGAGCGGCGCATGGATTATGGCAGTAGCGCTTTTGTTCCGCTCAAAGCTTGGTCACCAAGCGCTCCGTAAACTACCATAGTGCAATCAAAAGTGCCCGAACCCCCGCAAAAACGGGAGCTCGGGCACGTAGGCGCCGTTGCTAGGGTGCCCAGGTGGCACCGGCAAACAAGTCAAGCAGTGTTTGCGATGGCATGAGCGGTAGCGGCGATGTGGTGGTTTCGTAGTTCAGGCAAATGCCTTGGCTTGTGAAGCACCACACTGCACCAGCGTACTGGCCGGCGTTGCTGACGTAGCTGGCCGAATAGTCGGGTGCTTTGCCGCCAATTGACACCGCTGGCGCGGCTCCGGTTACCTGGCGGTAACCATCGGTTCCGAGTGCACAGTTTTGTATCGTGTCTTGGCACCATGCACGGTAGTACTGCCCACTGAGCGATCGCGATGCGCCAAGTTCGTTGGCGTAGCCTTCGAGGCTCGGGTCCATCGATGCCGATACCAGTTCTCCCCAGCGACTATCGAGGTGAAGTGTCAGCGTGGTGCTGAGCGTCCAGTTACGAACCGCTGGCGGCGGGGGAGGTGGCGGTGGCGGCGGACTAGCGAACGCCGCGTAGCGACTGACGGCTGCAATGGTGGCATCTTGCACTCGTTGGTTAGTGAGCAAGTTACCATGGTTGCAGGAATCATCTCGCGATGCTTCGTAGTAGGGCGGTGTGGTGGAGTATCGGTAGACACTTGTGCATGACACTACCGATCTACCGCCGCCTTTCGACCAGTCGCTCGAGTATTGCCAAGTGGCTTGGCCAACGGTCATGGTGCCATCGGTTTGAGTGTCCTGATACCTCAACCGAGAGCCGTTGAAGTAGGTGTCTTTCACAATGTTGCCCGCCACAGCGTGCACCATGATGCTTCCCGACAGGCCGCCAGCGCCGAACAGCTTGCTGGCGTCTGCTATGGTCACAACCTGACCGATTTCGTTGGTGACGAACCGGCCATTGACCGTCAGCGCAGCGGCACGGCGTGCAATGGCGGCACCTTCGGAGTAGCCAATCACAATCACCTTTCCGGGTCCGCCGTTGCGACGGGAGATTTCTGCCATGCAGTCGATGGTGTAGGCCATGGGCAGGTGGTGGCTGTCGTAGCTACTGTCGTGCCCCCCTATGCCACTCACGGTGTACTCGAACTCCGCCGCAACGCTCGCGCCGTTGATGTTGTCGAGCTTGCTGATGAAGTCGTCAGGTTTTGTGAAGACGCCCCACTGATTCTTGCCCTTGCCAGCCCATCCATGGACAAGAAGAATCGGAATGCCTGCACCAAACGGGTGATATTGGGCGCTGGGGACACTGGCGGCTACCGCACTGTTGCAATAGCTGGGAATTGCGGCGTTGGTGACTGCATTCGCTAGTGGCTGGAAACCAAGGGCACCCAACAGGGCCCCTAGTAGCGCAGCCACGGCTCGTCGCGCCATATGGTTCATCGCACTCGCTGCCTTTCTATGGTAGGTACAATGCCCGGTTTGGGCATTTAATATAACATGGCATATATATACATATAAGTCAAGGTTGCTGGTAGCACCACCAACACATACAATATACTTATGGTTCATCCACGCTCAACTCCTCGCCCTACCAAACGCCGCAAAACAATCCTCATTGTCATTGCACTGCTCATCGCCACTCCGCTCTTTTTGGTGGGGTACAACTACATCGATATGCGCATCAATAAGCCGCTAGGGAATGGCTCAGATTTTCTGTTCATTAAACAAGAAATTACCACCCCGCCAGCTGTCCCTACCGAAACCTTCTACTATGCAACCGATGTTCCACCGGAAGAATTTGCTTCAAAGTTTGAGGGATGGAAGATCAAGGGAACAGACGGTTCACTTATTAGTATTGTTCGAGGCTCCAATTGGGCGAATATTCACTACAGCACTCCCGATGATTACAACAATGGGCATGGATACGGTAATTTAAGTGTCTCAGACTTTAAAAACAAAAAATATATCATTCAAATTCACGGAGTATCCATGTACTACCTCAACCCCTCCAATATCCACTGGTCCATGAAAGACCAAATCCAACAAGACATACAGCGCAATTATATTCGCTAAAAATCCGTATGTCTAAGACTCACCCCACTAAACGCCGCAAAACAATCCTCATTGTCATTGCACTGCTCGTCGCCATTCCACTTGTTTTGGTGGCCTACAACTACATTGACATGCGTAGTAACAAACCACTTGGCACTGGTTCAGATTTTCTATTTATAGAGCAACACATTGTACGCTCACCAGCCGTTCCCACCGAAAACTTCTACTATGCAACCGATGTCCCACCGGAAGAATTTGCTACAAAGTTTGAAGGGTGGAGCACTGGCAGTATAAGCGGGTTAAACACCACTAGTACACGTACCTCTTTAAAGATAACTAACCGTAATCAGTATGCACTTGTTAATTACTGTTCGCGCGAGCAGTGCGACAGAGATCCTTTTAGGGCTTCAGATTTTAAAAATAAGAAGTATATGCTCCAAATCCTAGGCACCTCAATGTACTACCTCAACCCCTCCAACATCCATTGGTCCATGAAAAAGCAAATCCAAGAAGATATACAGCGCAATTATATTCGCTAAAAATCCGTATGCCTAATACTCGCTCAACTCCTCGCCCTACCAAACGTCGCAAAACAATCCTCATTGTCATTGCACTGCTCATCGCCACTCCGCTCTTTTTGGTGGCCTATAACTACATTGACATGCGCATCAATAAGCCGCTAGGCACTGGTTCAGACTTTCTATTCATTAAACAAGAAACAGTTCGTTCTCCATTCATCTCTACTGAGAGTTTCTACTACGCAACCGACGTTCCCCCAGAAGAATTTGCTTCAAAGTTTGAGGGGTGGAGAACTGGTAGCCTGACTGGAGGTGAGTCGTATACGCATGTAAAGATATTAGATGATTCTAATCGGCGATCGTACGCTTTATATTATACGAAGGGTTACCTTACTGCTCGTGTAAGTCACGTTGAAACACCAGTAACTGATTTTAAAAACAGAAAATATATCGTTAAGCTATATGGCACCTCAATGTACTACCTCAACCCCTCCAATATCCACTGGTCCATGAAAGACCAAATCCAACAAGATATACAGCGCAATTATATCCGGTAGTCCTTGACCACATAGTTATACTTGTATAACATATATAACTATGGGATTTCACAAAAATATACACCTTATGGGTACGGTTACGGTTGGGCCCAAAGGGCAGGTTGTTATACCTTCGGAGGTACGCGAAGGCATGGCAATTGTTCCCGGTGATAAGTTGGTGGCGTTGTACTTTGACGACAAAAAATCAGTAGCGTTCATTACCGAACGCCAAGCACAAGAGTATGTAATTAAAATGGGCGAGCAGTTCACGGCCTTCAAGCAACAGCTGCAGAAAAAGGAAAAATAATGTTGCACCATATTTCAACGCGCGAAAAAGTCATTGTTATGCTGGCGGTTATGAGCGGACTATTTTTGGTTGCTCTTGACCAAACAATTATTGCCACTGCCCTTGGCGCGATTGTGAATGAATTCAAAAGCTTTAGTAGCCTTGGTTTTGTTGTGACTGCCTATATGCTCACGACGACCATCACGACACCGCTTGCTGGTAAGCTAAGCGACATGTACGGCAGGCGACCTATGCTACTGATTGGCGTATCGGTGTTTGCACTCGGTTCGCTGCTAGCTGGTATGTCGCCAAGTATTGAGTGGCTGATCGCCTGGCGTGCACTGCAAGGAATTGGTGGTGGTATCATTACCGCAAACGCGTTTACCATTGTAGGCGACTTGTTTGCACCCCGTGAGCGCGGCAAATGGCAGGGTATGATTGGTGCCGTGTTTGGTATGAGTTCGGTAATCGGGCCGCTGCTTGGGGGCTGGTTGACGGACGGCCAAACACTTGCAGGGGTGACGACTGACTGGCGATGGACATTCTTCATTAATGTCCCCATCGGTTTGGCGGCCATGGCCGTTATCGCTGCTAAGTTGCCAAATATGAAGCGCGTGAGCAAGCACCACCCTGACTACGCAGGCATGGCTGCTGTTTCTATTGCACTTGCGTCAATTGTGCTTGCTGTGGACAACACCGAAACGATTTTTGCTGAGCTTATAGATAGTGGCTTTAGCGTTGGTTTTGTGAAAGGCACGCTGTGGGTGATTGCACTCATGGCTGGTGCGTTGTTTATCCACCTTGAGCGTCGTGCAAAAGAGCCAATTTTGCCACTCTCATTCTTCAAAAATCGTACCTATACGTTAATGCTTATCGCAACCCTACTCTTTGGCGCAGCCTTCCTTGGTGCCATTTTGTACCTGACACAGTTTAACCAACAGGTGTTTGGTGCAACGGCTTCCACGGCTGGTTTAATGCTTTTGCCTATGGTGGCGGGAATGATGGTGTCTTCTATTACCACCGGCCAGCTCGTATCACGTATTGGTAAATACAAGCGCTTCATCATGACAGGTTTCATGCTTGCCGCCCTGAGTATTCTGGCACTTATTACGCTCCATCCTAGTTCTCCGTATTGGCACGAAGCGGTGATCATGGTGTTTTGTGGGCTGGGTCTGGGCATGGCAATGCCAATCCTTAACCTTGCCGTTCAAAATGAGTTTGAACAAAAAGATCTTGGTGCGGCGACAAGTAGCGTGCAGCTGTTCCGCGGGCTTGGCTCCACTGTTGGTACGGCATTACTCAGTGGCCTGCTCACCACAGGAATTATTAATGCTGTTGGTAACCCAAACCAATTACCGTATATCCAAACACTTAAGCAATCGCCGGCTGCGCAGCAATTATTGCAGGATGACATTACGGCTGACGCCATGTTGCAGATTAATAGCCAAAAAGCGGTAATTGGCGAAGCGGCAGCGAAGGGAATCAATAGCAGCCCAGCACCTACCATGGTAAAACAAAAGCAATTAGAAGCATTCCGCCAAGAGCAAAATGATTTTAGTGGTAAGCTTGTCGATGCGTTTACTTCGTCACTCCACCGTATATTCATGATTAGCTCAGTGCTGATGGTAGCAGCATTCGTGGTGGTGAGTTTCATTACCGAACGTAAGTTACGGAGTGGTGTAAAACATACAGCAGGTGAGTAAAGAGGGGCATTGTGCCCATGCTTGCACCATAACGCTTCCATTTGGTACGCTTGTCAAGGTTTCAAAAAAGCGCCTGAAACAAATAAAAGTAATTTTAAAGGTCGAATCGCGCTTTCGTTAAACGAAACCATTTCCCGCACCTTCCGTGGTGCAAGGAGTTAAAAACACATGCCAATAGCAATCGNNGCAAAAAGATCGCGGTGGATGTGGTGCCTGCCAAATGGCAGCTGTATATCGCACACTAATAGCGTATACGCTAACCTTGCAGCCTATCGTACTTACGACGAGGCTCACCTACAAAAAACACCCCAAGGCACCGGGGTGTTTTTTGTTGTGTTGGTATTACTATTCAGTCGCAATGCCCACTTCTTTAAGCGCTGGAATGATAACCAGTTTCTCAAATGAGGACTCTTTAGCCCAAATGAGTTCCGCACCACTAGTACCCTTACTGACAATCTTGTCATTGATGACATATTCATCACCAACGTTTTTGTTGTTGATGTAGAACGTTGGCGTGCCGGTAAGTTGTGCTTTTTTGCCAAGTGCCGTATCAAACGTAATCTTTTTCTTTACTGCTTCACCATCGACGGCTTTGTTAAAGTCGCCAACATTTAACCCAAGCGCCTCAGCTGCGGCAGAAAAATAATCTGCACGAGCGCTACCGCTTAGTTTGTTCCAGCCATTTTGGTCTTCAAATAGTTTGTTGTGCATTTCCCAGTATTTGCCCTGCAACCCGGCAGCTTCGGCTGCAGCTGAAGCTGCATAGGCATTGGGGTGTGCGGTGTACAAAGGATAGTTTCGGAACACGAAGGCTATTTTGTCTTTGTATTTTTCAACGACATTCTTAATGACGGGGTGAGCTGATCCACAGCCTGGGCACTGAAAATCGCCGTACTCCACAAGCACTACTTTGCTATCTGCTTTACCGTATACATGGTCAGCTATGTTACCACTTTGCGTCGAAGCAGCTTGTACCTTCGCGCCATCAATATTATCTACGTTCACTTTGTCGCGCTGAGCGAGCCATATCATGCCACCAAGGATGCTAATACAGAGCACAGCAATGATGATCCAGCCTTTTTTTGTCATACATTCTCCCGTTAGATACTTCTTACTAGTATAGCGCGGCGTCACCTATGGAATCAAGCAGGGGAATTAGTATAATAAAGGTATGCAGACGATTTTCATCCTTGGATTTACGGTACTCGGAGCCACGCTCACACTAGTCGCAAGTATGCTACCACGTCGCACCGTGCTGTCTGCATACGAGCTAACTCGTCGCCGCGATGAGGGCAGTGAGTCAGCCGCCGAAGAATTACGACGCGAAGCGCTCCTTGATGATATTCTTACCCTCAAGCAGGTAGCTGAGGCACTTTTGCTCGTATTTACCGTTCTTGCAAGCTTTGCAGCTTTCGGCCCAGTATTTGGCACACTTGTTGCAGTGCTAGTTGCCCTCATTTATGGGCGTTTGTCGCGCATAGACATGATTCATTCATGGGCACAAATGCTGTATGAGCATAGTGAGCCAGTGCTTCTTCAGTTTGTAGAACGGCATCCACACTTTGGTCGTGTCATTCGTAGCGTCAAAACTGGCTCGGGTGAGCAACGGCTGAGTTCACGCGAGGAGCTGGAGCACATGATTGAAGAGAGTGGCGCTGTGATCACGGCCGACGAAAAGAAGCTGATTAGTAATGGGCTCGCCTTTGCGGATAAAACTGTTGAGCAAATTATGACACCACGGGGTGTTGTTGAAACCATCGCCAAAGATGAACTAATCGGCCCTCTCACACTTGACGAGCTGCACCGCACCGGTCATAGCCGTTTTCCGGTAATTGATGGTGATATTGATCACGTGGTTGGTATGCTGCACATTAAGGAACTATTGACCTCATTTGATAAAAAGTCGCAAACAGCCGAGAAAATGATGGAGCGAAAGGTCTTCTATATCAACCAAGATCAGACACTTGACCATGCTTTGGCTGCGTTTATCAAAACGCGTCATCACCTATTTGTTGTCGTCAATGGGTATCGCGAAACAGCAGGAATTCTTACTCTCGAAGATGTACTTGAGGCACTGCTCGGCCGTGAAATTGTAGATGAATATGATATTCACGATGACCTGCGGGTTGTTGCCGCGCGCAATGCGAAAACCAACAACAACCCTCCGCATGGGACCAACGTCTAGCAGATTTTGCCTAACAGTGGTAAAATGACCAGTAATGATATATCGATTCGGCAGTAATAATTGTAATTAACGGGTCGGCGCTAGAGCCAGGCGGGCTCTTGGCGTGTAGGCGACCCCACTACAATCAGCCGAATCATCTAACGTAAATAGGAACTATCCATTATGAATCGAATTCTTGCTACAGATTGCACGAGCAAAGTAGGTGAGCAGATTACTGTTGCCGGCTGGGTGCATTCACGTCGTGACCACGGTGGTCTCGTGTTTATTGACCTGCGCGACCACACCGGGCTTTTGCAATTGGTGATTAACCCCGAAGCTCATGATGCTTTTGACATTGCCGAGGAGCTGCGCGATGAGTATGTGGTGCGAGCAACAGGCACATTGCGCGAACGAGCTCCAGAGCTGAAGAACGACAAAATTCCTACTGGCGGCGTTGAGCTTACTGTTGAGGCGCTGACGATTTTAAATCGTGCCGACACACTGCCCATTCAACCATTTGCCGAAGCACAGGCGGGTGAGGAACTGCGCCTCAAGTACCGCTACCTTGACCTGCGTCGCCCTCAGGCACAGGCAAACTTACAAAAACGTGCCGCGTATTACAAATTTATGCGTGACTACATGGAGGCGCACGACTTTACCGAAGTGACAACGCCAATTCTCGCTAACAGCAGCCCCGAAGGTGCACGTGACTTCTTGGTGCCCTCCCGTGTGCATGAAGGTAAGTTCTATGCACTGCCACAAGCCCCTCAGCAGTTCAAGCAACTATTGATGGTTGGTGGCGTACCGCGTTACTACCAAATTGCAACGTGTTTCCGCGATGAAGATCCACGCGCTGATCGGTTATATGGCGACTTCTACCAGCTTGATCTTGAGATGGCGTTTGTTGAGGACGGCGAAGAAGTCCGCCGTGAAATGGAGCCGCTGATTAAGAGCCTTGTGACTGGGTTTGCTGGCAAAACACTAACGTTCGGTGACGACGTGCCAAGGATTTCTTATACCGAGGCTATGGAAACATATGGCAGCGACAAGCCAGACTTGCGTTTTGCTATGAAGCTGGTTGAACTGAGCGACGTATTTACGCATAGTGAGTTCGGTGTATTTAAAAATGCCGTTGCAAGTGGTGGCGCAGTGAAGGCCATTTGTGTAAAGGGCGGGGCAAGCCTGAGCCGCTCGCAAATTGACTCATTTACCGAGATTGCCAAGGCAGAAGGTGCTGGCGGCCTGGCATATATTGTGTATGAAAACGGTGAAACCAAGTCGCCAATTGCCAAGTTCATGAATGAAGCCGAGCTTGCGGCTGTACGTGAACGTACTGAAGCTCAGGATGGTGACGCCGTATTCTTTGGTGCAGACAAGCGCGCTGTAGTCAACGCAGTACTGGGTAAGCTGCGCAGCGAATTTGCGAATCATTTTGGGCTCAAAAATCCAAACGAAGTTGCGTTGGCATGGGTCATCGATTTTCCGTTCTATGAATTCGACGCCAAAACCAACAAAATGGATTTTGGCCATAACCCATTTAGCATGCCAAAAGGTGGCATGAAGGTGCTCGAAGAGACAGAAAACAAGCTTGATATTGTGGCCGATCAGTATGACATGGTCATGAACGGCTACGAGATTTGTAGTGGTGGAGTACGCAACCACAACCCAGAGGTACTTTATAAAGTGTTTGGTTTGCTCGATTTCAGTCCTGAGTATGTCGAAGAAAAGTTTGGTGCTATGCTCAGCGCCTTCAAATTCGGGGCACCACCACACGCAGGCTGTGCGTTTGGTATTGACCGCATTTTTATGGTGCTCATCGGTGAAGATAACATTCGTGAAGTGGTGGCGTTCCCCAAGAACGGCAGCGGCGTCGACGTGATGATGAATAGCCCAAGTGCTGTTGACGATGCTCAGCTCAAAGAGCTTGGCCTGTAGGTATGACCCCAGAGGCATTTCGGGAAATAGTATGGGAAAAAGGGCGTCGTTTGTATCGGCCTATGCCATGGCGCGACCAGCCAACGCTGTATCATGTGCTTGTGAGTGAACTAATGTTGCAGCAAACGCAGGTCAGTCGCGCAATCGTTAAATACGCTGAGTTTATGCAAGCATTCCCTTCGCTTGAAGCATTGGCAGAGGCATCGCTCGCTGAGGTGCTACGTGTTTGGCAAGGATTGGGGTACAATCGACGGGCAAAGTATCTGCACCAAGCTGCACGGCAAATTGTTGCTCAGGGTGAACCGACGACGCTTACCGAACTGGTAGCACTGCCTGGTATAGGCAAGAACACAGCCGGAGCAATGATGAATTATGTTTACCAAGTGCCGACTGCTTTTGTAGAGACGAATATTCGAAGTGTTTACTTTTATTACTTCTTTGCCAACAGGACTGATGTGCCTGATAGCGAGGTGCACGCAGTAGTGGAAGAAACAATGGATCAGGAGCACCCGCGTGAATGGTTTTGGGCGTTAATGGATGTAGGTGCATGGCTTAAATCACAAGGGCAGGCACGATTATCAACGAGCCGTCACTACAAAAAGCAGCCACCGCTTAAAGGCAGTGTTCGTGAAGTTCGTGGTCAGATTATTCATGTACTTACTGGCGCCCCAAGCACCTTAAAAAACTACAGGCATGAACTTCAAGACGAAGCTCGCTTTACTGTAGCAGTGCAGGGTTTGCAGCAAGATGGCTTAATTGTAGAGGTCAACAGCGTATTTCGATTGACCGACAGAGGGTGAATAAGCGATAATAAACAGTATGTATAAAGCTAAGGTCATTGCTGTTGCGCTTGCTGTCGTTCTTTCGGGGAATGTTGTTCGCGCCGAGGATCAGTCTGCGCTATGGTTGACCGACGACCAAATTACGCTTATTCGTACAAACTGCGTCGACGTTCAGTCTACGTTACAGCGGATCCACTCAAGTGATGCGCTGGTGAGGGTCAACTTGGGCCAACGCTATGAAACGATTGCAACCAAACTGATGGCTCCGCTGAACAGTCGTATTGCGCTGAACCGCCTTGATAGCGTAGAGCTCACCAAAACGACTGCCGACTTTAATGAGGCGCTCGCTGAGTTTAGAACACTGTACCAGCAATATGAACAGACAACACTGAGCGCGATTGAAATGAAATGCAAGGATCAGCCGGTGCGATTTTATGACACGATTGCGCTTGCGCGTGATCATCGTGCCGCGGTACATGATGCAGTGGGCAAGCTGAACAGTTTGTTGAAGCAATATGGCGAACAATTCACTGCCTTTCGTGCGCAGGTGCTTGCAGATAGGAAAGAGTCATAGTGGGTATCGATGAGCTCAAAAAGGATGCAATCGCTATGACAAAATGGCAACAGCATCGCTTTTTCACACTGATTGTAGGCGTGATAATAATTTCCTTCTTTTTGGTGAGCGTAGCACTGAGCTTATACAACAGTAGCGGTGCTGCCCAACTTGACCTTAGCAAGCCTGGCTATCAAGATGTACGTCAGCAGGCTAAACGCGATACGACAACGAAAGCCTATCCTTCCACAGGTCCGCTAGACAAAGAAGCGCTTGATAGCTTTGCAAAAATGTACACTGAACATACAGGCCGTGTTATGTCAGTCGATACCTTTGATAGTGCAGCACTGAGCGAAGAATCACTGCGTATGTTGAATGGCACGCACGATGCGAGCAGTGCCCAGTAAAACTAGCGTTTCTTTTTGCTTGTAGTAGTCGGAGCAATCGTCATTGGCACGGTGCCAATTGTTACGTTCTCTTCCTCAAATTTATCCAAAATACGACGTCGCATTTCGGCAACGACCGACCATTGGTCAGAGGGTTGAGTTTTTCCAGATACAATAAGGTTCACGGCGGTTGAAGTGAAATCCCCCATCATCACATAGTGGGGAGCTTCAAGAATTTTGTCACGCCAGTCATCTTCGTCTGCGAGGGTGAGTCCAATTTTGTCTATCATCTTGCTCACTCGATCGATATCGGTATCAGGCGCAACGGCTACCATAAATCGTGCCATGCTGTACCCCATGGTTTTATTAATGACATGCTGCACCATGCCATTAGGAAAATAATGTACATTGCCATCGACGTCACGAATCACCGTAGAGCGTACCCCAATCCGTTCAACGGTTCCACCGAAGCCTTCAATTTCGATAACATCACCTACTCGGTATTGATTCTCACTAATAATAAAGACGCCGCTCAAAAAGTCTTTGACGAGTGATTGCGCACCAAACCCAAAGGCAACACCGATGATTCCTGCGCTAGCGAATAAGGGCGCAAGTGCTTCTTTGCTGAAAAACTGCACAAATATAAGATAAAGCACGAACACAACAGTAAGGATGCGCCATACGTTAGTGAACAGCGCGCCAAGGGTATGCTGGCGTTTTTCTAGATCCTTTTTGTGTAAGGTTCGTTGGTAAGCAGTGACAAATACATGAGACATCAGCCAGTTAACAATGGCAGGTCCCAACCAGTACACAATGGCACCGACAATGATAAAAATGGTAATGCTCGTAAATTTCTCCATAAATGGTATTATAACTCATGATGAAAAAAACTGCTCAACGCGATTTGGTAGCGACATTGCTCGCCGGCGGTATTGCTGTGGTGCGAACAGATACGCTGTATGGCATTGTGGCTCGTGCCGACGATGAGGCAGCGGTGGAGCGAGTGTATGCGGCTAAGGGCAGGAATCCGGGAAAATCGTGCATCGTGTTGATTGCGCACCGCGAGCATGCCTACGGTGAGAATGATGATGTAGCGTTTGAGTGGGATGAGCCAACAAGCGTGCTTGTCGCATCTCCGCAGGCACCAGCCTGGTTGTTGCGTGAGAATGAATTAATCGCTCATCGGTTACCAAAGGTTGAATGGTTGCAAGAAGTGATTGCCCAGACTGGTCCGCTTATCGCACCGAGCGCTAACCCTGAGGGATTGCCACCCGCAATGACAATAGATGAAGCTAAGGCTTATTTTGGTGAACAGGTTGATAGGTATGTAGATGGTGGTGAAGTACCCGGCGACATGCCGCCTTCACGACTTATTCGCATTCATAACGATGGAACTCTTGAACGGTTGCGCTAGCCTTTAAGTGCCTGCCGTCCAATGGTTATGAGGTGCTTATCGCGGTAGCCCGCTAGCGCGTCATGATTGAGTCCATGGCGCTTAATGAAACTGCTCACGCGTTCGCTCCCAATATAGTGGGGGAGGCTCACATAACTGGCGCCATGCTCGTAAAGTTCAGCGGCTTCGCTGTAGTTATTGGCATGGCAAATAAAACTTGTTTTGGTATTGTGGCGACGAATATAAAGGAGCAACGCGCGATTGGTGGAAAGATCGGTCATAGTGCTCACAACCAGCTGTGCCCGACCGGCATTAATCTCGTCTAAAAATTCTTCGTCGGTTGCATCACCATACGCATGGCGTATACCTTGCTCCTCAAGACTTTCAATAATCTCGGGATCATAATCTACCACTAGATACCGTTGCTTCATGTCACGAAAAGTACGCAAGAACTCATGACCACCTTTGTGATACCCGACTAAGATTACTGGATAAAGCGCTTGGCGTTGTTTTGGTTCGTTCGCGGTGTGACGCTCAAAGTGACGTAGTGGTTTTTCGAATATCCGGAATAATCCGTCGTCGTGTTTCATAAGGTAAGAAGACACACCAATGGTAATGAAGGCGGTGAGGGTGATAAGCGACACCATGTCTTGACTTACGAGCCCCTTGCTAGCCGCAATTGTGATGAAGATGATAGAGAACTCGCTAATTTGCGATAAGTGAACAGCTGCTTTAAAGCTAGTGAATTTGGTGTAGCGCTGTAGACCGAGACTCATCATGACTAAGAGTGGCTTACCAGCTATTACGACTGCTGCTAAGACGTGTGCGGGCAACAGATTTTTACTGATGCTGTCTATGGTAAATGATTCACCTAAGGTGACGAAAAAGATGACGATAAAGAAGTCTCGTAGTGGTTTAAGCTTGGCAGCCATCTCGGTTGCGTAGGGAAGACCGGCTATGGCGACGCCGGCGAACAGCGCGCCCACTTCGTGGCTAAAGCCGGCAAGGTCAAACAGGGTAGCAACTGCCAGTCCCCAGCTGAGCGCAAATAAGAAGAGTAGTTCTTGGCTTTTTGCGGCAAACTTGGCAATATGCGGCATGACAAACCGCGCCATGAGGTAAAGCCCAGCACCAAGCCCAACTGCCCGAAGGATAATTTCCCAACCCGAGATAGCAGTACCGCTTGGTGATGTCATCATGGCAAGCAAGACGACGGCAATTGTTGCTACAACATCTTCAATCAACAGAACACCTAATGTAATTTGCCCGTACAGCCGCGAGGTTTCTTTGTCATCACTGAGCGTCTTGAGAACAATAATGGTGCTACTGAAAAATAGCGCCATTGCAAGAACTGCGCTGGTGGTGTTGTCGTAGCCAAGCAGCTTACTGGCACCAAAACCGAGGAATCCCAAGAAGGGCAGAATCGACATGCTTGTGATAATCGATACTCGCCCAAGGCTCTTGATAACGCTAGCATTTAGGCCCAGCCCAATGATAAATAACAAGAGCGTAATACCAATGGCGCTAAAGGAATCGAAGGCATTTTGATTGCGGGTAATATGGAAAAAACTGAAGCTTGGTCCCACGAGCACTCCAGTGATGATATACCCCATGATGAGTGGTTGACGGAGCATCTTCATGATAGCCGAAATAGCCACGACGACCGTGACGATAACCGCAAGCTCAGTGAAAATAGATGCGTTCATACTGCTTATCCTTATTGTAACAGATAGCAAGTGGTATAATACAGGCGAATGCTAGATCAAGTGAATCCTGATGATTATATTATTACTCGTAAGCGAAAAAAATATAAATTCGCGAAATTTGCCAATGCTACCAATTGTTTCGAGTTTGCACATTGGCAAAAGCGCTCAGTAGACGTGGTAGAAATTGGAGCGGGCACAGGGCTCTTTAGTGTGGAACTTGCCAGTCGTCACCCAAACAGGTTTTATGTGGCGCTCGATGTCAAAGGCGATCGATTGCAGAAGGGGGCATATGCCGCCATGAAGTGTACTGTTACCAACATTGCATTTGTGCGAGCTCGCGCCGATCAACTGAGTGATTGTGTGCCGAGCAATTCAGTCAAACAACTATGGCTGACGTTTGCCGACCCCTTCCCTAAAAAACGTAGTAGTGGGCGACGCATGACGCATCCTACCTACCTGCGCCGTTATGCTGATATACTTTCGCCCAATGGCGCGCTCTATATTAAACACGATAACCCTACGTTTTTTGCATGGACGCTTGAACAACTTGTTGCCGAAGGGTGGCATATTGCTGAGCTAAGTTTTAATTTGCACGATTCCGAACTCGATGAGGAATACAAAGTAATGACATCGTATGAAGCTCGCTGGTTGAGTGAAGGCCGCATTGTGCAGTTCGTCAAAGCTACGCCGCCACGCGCTCCTAATGGGCGGTAATTGCTTCAATAAACACGGGTCTCGGCGACAGCTCGTCACGGCGCTCAAAGAGTACTTCGTAGTAGCCGGGCAAATAGTAGTCGCTATCATGCGGTATGTGGCTAAGCGCCGAAAAGAGCAGTGTTGCCATTTCGATGCGACTCAATTGTGTAGTGCTATTGCAAGCGAATAGCTCATCGGTTTGCCAGGCATCATCAGTCTCGAGTGGGCCTTTGAAGGACCATGCTAGTCGGTGATTGCCATCGCGCCACGCGATAATTTCTGGTGTGTGTTGCCCGCGGTGAAAGGCATTGAAGTTACCAATCGTTGCCTCCATAACAATTGTGTTAGGTTGGCCATCGTTCTTAATATCAATGTGGCTGCTCATAACTGGCTCACCATTGTGACTTACGTACAGCTCTTTGTTGGTGAGGTGAGGTAGGCGCGCCACGCTTGCTTCAACAAAAGCGACTACTTGCTCGGCTGTTGTGGCGTGCGCTAAGTGAACTCCCGGAATAATTGATGCAAAGTAATAATCTCCCTTTGGCAGTTTGGACAGATAGTCGTAGGGCCGTTCAAGAAATTCCTGGCAGGGCATAGCAATAAAGTGGTGCCGCGGCAGATCGAGCGCCGCAAGCCGTTCGTGAATCGATCGGTGAGCATTGCGTCCATCTTTACTATCCCCTGGGTCCATCGTCTCAATGAGTCGGCTGAGGGATGCGTTGCTAACTGCACGTGCGGCGCGTTGCCAGTCGCTAAACCCAGCGCCCGCTGCTCGTTCGGTATCACGGCTCATTTAGCTACCCTTTCTTGTGCGCGATAGGCAGGCTCGGCTTGGGTGAGCATATAGTGAAGGCTCTTAGCAGGCTCGGCAAACTCTGGGCGTTCACGCATGTCTCTTAGCAGGCGGCGTCCCACACAGGTTGCTAAGGGGGTTGTCATTTCGTAGTGCAGGTCACCGGAGTGAGCAATATTCTGACTGCTCGCATAGATTCCTTCAACAAGAACAACTTGTGTGGGTTGTATCACACCATCTACTCGCGGCTCGCAGTCGCTAAAGTCGATTGTTCGTTTCCAAATAGGGCGGCTTGCCCGCAGCTCTGCAAGATCAAGCGCCATAGCAGCGGTGTCATAGACGATTGGCGCATCCCACTCAGTCCAAGGCTCTGCATTGTTATACGATGTCAGCCAGGTAGCACCGCGGTGATAATCATCGGTTGAAAGAATAACTGGCTCGATGCCGCGCTCAATGAGCGCATCGTACACTTCACGGACAATTGTTGACTTTCCCGATCCAGATCTTCCAGCAATATGTGCGGTCACCATGCGATCGGCGGGCTGCGCCAAAATGTCAGCAACAATATCTTTGGCGTTAAGCTCTGGTCGGGGCTTGAGCGCTTCTTGACCGTCGTTGGCTCGTCGAAAGCTTAGGTGCGCGCGCCATTCGCTGTTGCCGATAGCATCACCTGTTACTTCCACGAACCGATTGCCGTACTGCTTCGAAAATTCTTCCCAGTTCATAGGGTTTTCTGACTCTAGCTGCACGCTGCCATCTTCGAAGAAGTCAATCACAATACCTTCCATTGGTTCGCTGCGAAGCTTTCGCACAATCGGTGTTTGGTGGCTTTTATACCGCAGGTAGTCTTGCTGGCTAATCGTTACAGTAGGGAATTCAATGCGGTCGAGTCCTTCAGCACCAGTAGCGCCGCGACTTTTCAGTGTTGCTTCGTAGTGTAAGCTGCCATCAGGCTGTAGTATCTCGCGCATTCGCAGACTAAACGGCTCATCACCGTGGCTTAGGTACACCTGCTCAATGGGGTAGGCGGCAACACGGAATTGCTCAAACTCTTCGGGGAAAACGGGAATGAATTTTCGTTCAACCTCGTGTGGTAGCAGTTGCTCAAATTCTGGAGATTGGAGTATTGTTTCGATTGACAAAGTAGCTTCCTTTCTTCTTACATAACAGATGACATTTTTAGTGTAACGTGGTACTATGCAATTGGATAGAAAGTACAATTTGAGTCAAATATGTTTGAGTATCAGAATTTAGAACATCACATTCAACGGCACATTATGAGTTACTTAATGTTGCACGAATATGCGCGGTTTAGTGATTTGCGCCCGCCTCGCATTGACACAAATCTTTTTAGCTATCATCTTAAGCTGTTGCAAAAATCAACTATGGTCATCAAAACAGACGGTGGCTATACCCTTGGCCGAAAGGGCTTATTATATGTCGATCGAGTCACCGTAGAAAAAATGCGTGTGCGTACACAACCAAAGATTATCACCATGCTTTTGATACAGGATGGGTATGGCAAGGTGTTGCTGCAGAAGCGTACCAAACAGCCGTTCATTAATACATGGACGCTGCCATACGGTAAGCTCCATATTGAAGACGCCTCAGTACTGAGTGCAGCTCGCCGTGAGGCGGAAGAAAAGCTTGCGTTTAGCCCCCATAAGCTTCGTCACGTGGGTGATTGCTACATTCGCGTGCTGAGTGATGGGCAAGTCGATAGCACGACGCTCGCACACATTGTGCGGTTTGATACCGATGCTATTGCTGCCAGCGATGTACTGCAGTGGGTTGAGCCGCTTGACCTTAGTTCCCTTAAGCTCGCTCCAGCGGTTGAGCAAATC
This sequence comes from Candidatus Saccharibacteria bacterium UBA1944, assembly GCA_002336935.1. Taxonomy (GTDB): domain Bacteria; phylum Patescibacteriota; class Saccharimonadia; order Saccharimonadales; family Saccharimonadaceae; genus Saccharimonas. The sequence goes on along the minus strand of DDEW01000015.1, from coordinate 4,945 downwards.
ATCACTCGTGCGTTTTTTGGCGACGATTTCTTCTTTGAAGAGTTTACTGCTGGAAACTAGTCGTTATCCTCTGCGCTATTGCGACTGAGATAATCGTTCGCGGACCCAAGCATCAATGCTACCAGCGCCCATACATACGACGAGCTTCCCATTGTTTCGCGCCCACGTGATGTGTTCCCATAGACTATCGTCCATTTCAGAATACGTTACAACATTTCGGTTTGTGAGCCGAGCGGTTAATTCTTGCGGCTCAAGCATAGGCAGGTTCAAGTCTTCGCGTGATTTGTAGGTAGGCAGCCAAAAGATTTCTTCCGCGAGCTCCATACACGTAGTATAGCCACTTCGCACCTGGTGCTGACGGGTATTTTGGTGTGGCTGATACACCAGTACAATGTGCGGTGATACTTCGCGGGCAAGCTGCAACGTTGCAGCGATTTCTACAGGATGATGACCGTAATCACTGTATAAGTTATCGGCGAGCTTTTCAAAGCGGCGGGCTGTACCAGGGAATGATTCCACTGCAGTTTTGATCCGCACCGCATCACCAACACCAAGGTATTCACATGCTTTAGCAATAAGGGTCGCATTGGCACGGTTATGCGCACCGGGTATTTTGAAGTCAAACACTTCTGGGTCATGGAGTCGCCATGTTTTGCGTGGCGGTCGCACATCAATAACCGTGTCGCGTTCCCACATAATAGCGTGTTCAGATTGACCGAGGAATTTTGTGAAAGCATCTGCGTAGTCACGCTGAGTAGGATAGGTGTCTGGGTGGTCGTAGTCGATACTTGTAATCAGCGATAGGTCGGGGGTAAATCGCAAAAAGTTGCGATCGTACTCGTCGCATTCATACACAAAGTATTCTGCTGAAGGATCAAGGTATCCACTGGGAGCAAAACTCATAGTAGAACCCACGCTAAAACTTACGGGGATACCGAGCTGGCGGAAAGTCCATACCAACATAGCAGTGGTTGTGGTCTTGCCGTGCGTGCCGGCAACGGCGATGAGTTTAAGATTCTTTTCCTTAATAATGTGGTTAATTAGTTCATCGCGCTTCGCTACATATATACCAAGTTCGCGGGCTTTGACGAGTTCAGGATGATCCTCGGGGAGTGCTGCAGTGTAAATAAACCAGTCAATTCGCTCTTGAACATGACAGTATTCTAGGTAGCTACCTGACTGATCGGTGCTCACACTAATGCCACGGCGACGCAGCTCATCGGTTGTCATGCTTTCGTGCAAGTCGCTACCACGTACGGTGTGCCCAGCATCACGGGCGATTTCAGCAAGTGGGCCCAACCCGACACCACCAATACCGCTGAAGTAGATGTTCATACGTTTAGTATAGCATGTAACCACAAGCAGTATGGTATAATTTATAGGGAAAAATGGGCAAAAAATAGACATGTTTCGACGCATTATTCACCGCATTTTCAGTGGCCGTCACTATTGGCGTTTAGTTTCATTTGATGAAATCGCCGAGTTATATACCTCGCGGTTGCTGACGGTGTTTGCAATTAATATTGTTAATTTGTTTGCCGCGGTGTATCTGTACCGCTTGGGGCACAGTATCGAATTTATCGTACTCCTTTACGGCATTCTCTACGCATTAAAAGTTCCTTATTCAATTTTGGTTGCCAAATACACCGCATATTTTGGTCCCAAGCATGGTATTTTGCTAGCAAATATTATTCGTATCCCATCGCTCGTTGCCTTTGCATTGGTGCCTGAATACGGCGTATGGGCTATCATTGCCTTTGGTGTGTTTCAGCAGCTGTCGTCGGCACTGTATGACCTATGCTACCTTACGGATTTTTCAAAAGTAAAAAGCACGGTTCATGCCGGTAAAGAAATCGGTACCATGCAAATCATCGAGAAAGCGGCGAAAGTATTGAGCCCGCTGGTTGGCGGTGCGATTGCCAGCATGTATAGCCCGCGCGTTACTATCATCATTGCCTGTGTACTGTTTATTATGTCTGCTTGGCCATTATTTAAAACAATTGAACCCACCAAAACGCGTAATCGTTTGCGGCTCGTCGGCTTTCCGTGGCGACTCGCACTACGGAGCCTCGTTTCGCAGAGTGTAGTTGGATTTGACTTTGTTGCGAGCGGTATGGCCTGGACGCTGTTTGTCACGATATTTGTATTCGCTGGCCTTGGCGAGGGCACGTATGCTGCACTTGGTGGTCTTGCGTCACTTGGCGTACTCATCAGTATTGTGGCGGCCTGGACATTCGGTCAAGTTGTTGATCGGCATAAAGGTGGCGTACTGCTTGTGGTTGGGGCAATCGCCAACACGGTGATTCATTTGTTCCGCCCGTTTGTCACCACGCCAGCAGGAGTAATGGGGGTAAACATCGCCAATGAATCGGCAACAAGTGCGTATGCGCTGCCATTTACCCGCGTGATGTTTGATGTGGCAGATAGTTCAGGCTTCCGCATTACCTACCTAATGTTCATCGAAATGGCGGTGAATTTTGGTGCGGCGCTTGCTTGCTTTGTGATGGTTGCTTGCATCCACTGGTTTGGCGTACAGGGCGGGCTAATGACGTTCTTTGTAGTAGCGGCGGTATATGAGCTGCTTCTGCTAATTAGCCGTCGCGCCGCCAAGTAAAGGGTGATATACTAGCACTAGTATGATTGGTGGGACCGTAGGTGGCAGATAAACGGCGTGTTAAGCGAAGCATTAAGCAGCTGCAAACAGTAAAAACCTGGCAGTTGGTTATTTTGCTTATTTTAATGCTTTTTGTGTCGGCAACGTTTTTGCGCATCAACAATACTGGCATGATAGAGCGACGCAATGCTGTTGCGTCGGCTGATAAATCAGGGAATATTGATGATATCACGGCGCGTATCTATGATTTACAGCGCTACGCAGCTGCTCATATGAACGCTGAAACAGGAGTGTTCTACCTTCAGGAGCAATATAATCGTGATGTTCAAAAGCAAGCCGCAGCCGCGAGCGGCACAGGTTCGGCTAAAGCGCTTGAAATTCGCAAAGCAGCGGATGCCGTTTGCCAGCCGCAGTTTGGCGGTTGGTCGCCAGCATATGTACGCTGCTACGTTAATGAGCTCAACAAACATCCTGCGGATGAAATTAGCTCCGCGAACCTTATCTTGCCCAATTCTGCACAGTATCGCTATAGCTTTACCAGCCCCTTGTGGTCACCCGACTTTGCCGGGTGGTCACTCCTGGTGTCAGCTACCATCCTGCTTGCCATTATTCTCCGCTTAATAAGCCTTGGTATTTTGCGTCTGCTCCTCAAGCGCCACTATAGGGAAATGTAATTATTCTTACATATAGGGGTGAAAAGTGTTGACACCTATAGCCATACGCGATAAGCTATCTCTGTAAGACGCTAATAGGAGGTATAACTTTATGGCTTACAAGCACACTAACTCAAAGGGTGTAACATACTACCTGCACAAGACCGAAGTGACACTTCGCGGCGGTAAACCACAAACCATCTACTTCTTCGCGAAGGTAGAAAAGAATGCTAAGGGTACTCCAGTAGACCTACCAGCAGACCGCGTTGTTAAAGAAAACCCACGCAACGGTTTCCTTACTGTTTCTAAGAAGAAATAGTCATATTTATGCTAATTGTGCCCGCTTCTTCTAAGGAGCGGGCCTTTTAGTATTGTGGAAAACTTAACCATGCAAAAAGCTTGCGCTTATTTCAAAAGCATAGTATGCTAGGGGTACAAACAAACAGGTGCCAAATTAGTCCCGATAGGGCTATCCGTGTTGGACGCCCTTCGGGGCTTTTTGTTTACCTTCAGATTATTGACTTATAGTATTGTTTATGCTATAATGTATGTATGGTTATTGAAAAACAAACAGTTCATCGACTTTATACCAGTGACAGCGCCGACTTTATTGATACTGAAGGCGATGTACGCCCAATTGCCGATTTTGACGGTCGTACTATGGAATTCGCTGATGAATCGTTTCCGCCACTCTTTGCAGAAGCTACTTCAGTGACTGCACTGAAACGAGTTGTACAAAATACCCGGCCTAAGCGCCGCGGCCCGAGTCGCCGCGGTGGACGCGCCTACAACGAGGGGAGCGATAGTGAGCTCGATCCATTTTGGAATGTACCAGTTGAGCCGCTGAGCGATGAACAACGCGCTACCAACGCACATGGTATTCAAGCAGTGCGTGATGCGCTTGCCAAGGCCCGTGAGCAAAAAGACGACCAATAATATATCCTCACACTTGTGAGGATATATTATTGGTGGGGGTGGATGGGATCGAANNAACCCCTGAGCTACACCCCCGAGGCCTGCCCACCATTATAGCCTATTTGCCTCTGTTGGGCTATACTAATACTAAGCATGAACACCACTCATCTCGTCAAAACTGCAAAGCATTTATGGCATCGCTATGGCACCATGAACAATATCGTCATAGCAGCAGCTTTTGTGATTGCTATGAGTTGGGCCTGGGGTTCAATTACTACCATGCAGCGTAACTTTGCTTTGCAAAAAGAAGTAGACAAGCAGCGCCGTGAGCTAGAGCTGACCGACCTTGAGGTTCAAACACTGCAGTACCAGCAAAATTACTATCGAAGTGATGAGTATAAAGACCTAGCCGCTAGGGAACACCTGGGGCTTGCTAGCCCAGGCGAAAAGGTGCTGCACTTACCGCCGAATAGTCAAGCCGCTAAACAAGAGGGTACACAGGTAACTACCACACAGCCCGTTTCATCAGCTGCTGCAGTCAGCAACTTTGACCAATGGATCAACTTCCTTATCGGCGGAGCGGCAGGGAACACTGCCGAGTAGAGGTGTTGAACAGTAGTCGATTTTGTGGTAAGATGGTGGATGTATCGCGCGTGGAGCATCTGGTCAGCTCACCGTGAATCACTAATCGCTCATAACCCTGGTTATGCGGGGTGCGAAATGACCAGTTGACAACATAGTATCGCGGGGTGGAGCAGCCCGG
>DDEW01000013.1 GCA_002336935.1 Candidatus Saccharibacteria bacterium UBA1944 | reverse complement strand
TGGAGGCACGTATGGGAGTTGCACCCATCTAAAAGGTTTTGCAGACCTCCGCGTAACTGCTCCGCCAACGCGCCGTCTTGTCTATTATAGCAAACAAAAACCCGAGCGAGGCTCAGGTTTTTATGTTGGTGCACTGGAGAAGACTTGAACTTCCACGATCGCAATGATCACCAGCCCCTCAAGCTGACGCGTCTACCAATTTCGCCACCAGTGCATGTATTTTCAATGTACAGAGATGAATTATACGCTAGCTATGGTGTTTTGTAAACTGTGCCTGCCTGCACCGTCCAGTATTGAACAGTGGCATATCGATCAGCTTCAGTAACCAGATGCGAGTCAGTGCGCACGGACCGAACTCCCTTGCTAGAAATATATTCTAGGACCGTCTGGTAGAGTCCAATCGCCGGAGCATCCTCCTGCCATTGTCTCACAAATTGTTTGTACTTGGCGTTGCGCAAGGCTGGCTCAAGCCGCGAGCGAGCACTTGCCAAACTTGCATCGGCTGTTTTATTTGAATAGCCAGTAAAGTTGTACCCTGTTTGCCCCACTTGTGATGAATGCCAGTAGGCGTAGACGTCTGGATCTGCACCAATTGCTAGTTCGTACAGAAGCATGTCAAAGTTGCGTGCCTGCAGCGTATCCTGAACAAACGCTGAAGCAACGCTCGTTGTGTCAACGACCTTTTTCTCAATCTTTATGCCAAGCTTTTGCCATTGTTTTTCAATATTTTTTAGTGAACGTTCATACTCGGCACTTTTCGTGGTAGTAATAGTAAAGCTCAATTGCTTGCCATCCTTCACCCGATAGCTTCCAGACATCTTCCAGCCAGCTTCGTCGAGTAGTCGTTGCGCCTTCGCGATATCAGTTGCGGGCAAGTGTGGCACGTCTTCACCCTGCAGCTGGTTTGACAATATGGGACCATCGAGCGGCAGGACACCTCCGCCAATGTCTTTTCGTAACTGTAACGTATCGGTTCCAGCCTGAATTGCTAGTCGCACTTTGTCTTCTTTGAGATACGGATTATTCATGTTAAAGAGCAAGTAAACGCCACTATTGAGCGGTTGCGGAGTAAACCTATATCGCTGCTTGTCCACCTGGCCAACTGACACCGATGAAAGCCCCGAGGCTCCGCTCAGCTCACCAGCTTTGAGCGCGGTAAGCATTGCCGACTCACCAAGGTATGCATGCAACTCAAACCTATCGAGCTTCGGACTTCCGCCATAGTAAGATTTATTCGCCGTAAGGTGCACTACTTTGTGCCTGCTGACCGCGTCGGCAGCCTGCAGCAATCTGAACTTAAAAGGACCACTGCCAACCGGAGATCGGCTAAATGCGCTTTCGCGCACCGCACCAGCAGCAACGTTTTTGAGTACGTGTTCAGGTAATATGGGGAACGTTAGAGCATGAGGAAAGGCAGCGTACGGAGCGGGGAGCGTGAAACGCACCGTTGTGGCGTCAACCGCAACTGCCGATACATCAAGCCAGTTGATACGCAGTGGAGAACGAGTCGCAGGGTTTTTAATTAGGTTAATGGTAAACACGACGTCTCGTGCGCTAAGCGGCGTATCATCATGCCACGACACATCGTCACGGAGTGAAATGGTATACACTGTATTGTTTGCGTCAATCGTGAGCTTTTTGGCTATATCTTGGTGAATGTGGCCTGTTTCATCGTAGTTATAAAGTGACGAGAACAGCAGTCGGCTCGCAGACTCTTCCGACGGGGTTGAAACATAGAGCGGGTTGAGCGTATCAACTTGACCAATAGCTCCCTCAACGTACGTACCACCAGCTATACGCTCCTGACGAGTGAATTGCTTTTGCCCAAGCATCAGCTGCACGCCAAGGGCAGCGATAATCAGTCCAACGACGACAAGCCACAAGGTGATCTCACGCGATACAAGCCGAATATTATCGAGCCGCCGAATAATAAAACGATGAGCATGCCGCTGAGTAGCGCCTTCTGCTTTTTTGACACGACGAGCTAACTGCTTTTTATCCAGCTTGATGCGTTTAAATTGTTTCCACCCTTGTTTTTCTTCGTCCACGGGCAGTTCCTAGGTTAGGTTTGGCAATACCAGCCCAATCAGAATCGACAGCACGAAGGTAATTGCAAGAAAAATTGTCACTTCGAACAAGTTCTTGTCGAGGCCGCGACGAGTTGTATATAACTCACTTGAGCCACCAAAACCTGCGCCAAGGCTGGCCCCACGCTGCTGCAACAGCACCGCAATAATCATCAGTACTGCAGATCCAATCGTTACTGCCTGCAAAACACTATCAATACTCACATTCTCTCCTCTCGTACGCGCATGTATTCTAGTTCGAGCGCACTACTTACTATATAGTTTACCAGACTTAGTACTAATCCGGTAAGTACTGAGTGCCAGAATGTCATCATCAATCCAGGGGCAAGTTTGAGCGAAATATACACCATGAGACCGTTCACAATGATGGTAAAGAGTCCTAGTGTCACCAAGATGGCAGGAAGCGCCAAGATGATTACCGCAGGTTTGAGAATGGCATTGACAACAGAAAATATTAATCCAGCTACAAGGAATACTCCTGCACTTGCATCAATCTCAGAGCCGGAATACCCAGTTCCAAAAATTCGCACTGCGACCCAAAGCCCAAAGGAATTAAGCATCCAACGGATTATAAAGATAAGTAATTGCCGTTTCATCAGTAATAATAGTATAGCTTATTGCTATAGACTTGTCGATAAACTACCAGTTAGGTTGATGTGGCTTTTGGCAGTTACCAAAATATCATCTTCAATCCGAACGCCAATCCCCTCTTCTTCGATATAAATACCTGGCTCAACTGTTATTACCATGCCTGGCTGCAGTGTCTTTGGCTTACCCAAACTATCGTGCACATCTACGCCCAGCCCATGACTAATTGCATGAGGAAAGTAACGGCGGTAAGCTTTTTCGTCGCTACGATCACTAAGTAGCCCAGCGGACTCTAGAGTGTCTTTCATAATTTCGTCGACTTGCAATAAATAGTCATGAACCTCAACACCCGGCTTGATGAGTTGGATGATTTTCTTTTGCGCGCTTTCCACAAGTGAGTGGATTTGCCGCTGTCGATTCGTTGGATTAATACCGTAAGTCCGAGTAACATCTGCCGCATACCCCCCAACCCGTGCGCCAATATCAATAAGTACTAGCCCGCGCTTGGGCAACTTACAGTTATTTGCACCGTAGTGCAACGTGACAGCATTGGAGCCTGACGCCACGATGGGATCGTACGCATGTCGGGCGTTGTGCCGACGAAAACTTGCATTAAAGTCCGCTTCAATCTCATATTCGTATCGATACGCTTCAAACTTTGCTCGAACATCGGCAAAAGCAGTACAGGTAAGCTTAGCGGCTTTCTTCATATATGCGATTTCGTCATCAGTTTTGATAGCACGGAGAGCTGCCAGCGTATCACCGCAATCTGTTACTGTTTCAAACACGCGGTCTAGCACCGCTTTTGTTTCCTGCTGAGCGGGGTTTACAACAAAGCCATACTCACGCCCGTCCACCACTGTATATACCAACGGATGACTCCGCCGTAGTTGGCGTAGTGTTTGCTCAAAATCATTTTCGTCTATGACATCGTCCGCGCCGCTTATGGCTCGAGCATCGTCTACAGACATGCCCCCCTCAAACAGTTTCTGCGCGGTTGTACGATGCGGCTGTACGAGTGTCATTTTCTTTCGAGTACCGTCAATAATTACCTTCCAACCTGGCTCTTCAATTCCCGTTAGCCACCACATGTTACCTTCTTGCAAAAAAGGAGCCGCCATGTCACCCGCCAGCTGCATTTGTTTGTAGCCACTTAGCACAACAAGGCCCCCTTGCAGTGCATCGGCAAATCGCTGCATCCTATCGCGTCGATTACGTGAATCCATGAAAGAATTATAACACTATGTACAAGCAGTTGTTTGGGGTGTCGCAGAAGCCTGAGTGACATACCAAATCACGGTTGTAATTGCCGTGCTCGTACCGCGTAAGCAGTAGGTGGACGCCGTGCCTGATATGTATGTTACCGTCGCATTTGTCATAGGCTCGAAAGATGATGGTAAGGTCGGCGGACTGCCCGTAGGGTATCCATCGTTAAAATTCTTGTAGTCTTTCAGTGCAGTCGTAGCGGCCGCTAGAGCGGTCTTAACTTCCGTGTTAGCAGTTCGTGTGCGCCAAGAACCAATAGCAAATATTGTCAGCAGCGACAAACCCACAATGATTGTAATCACCACCAATAATTCAACAACGGTAAACCCTTTGGCGTGTCGCAACATCTTCATGCATTCATGATACCACAAGCACTATAACGTCGATAAATGAGCTTTTACTTTTTGCGCTTTATCTGCGCCTATAGCCTGTATGAGATCTTTGTCGGACGCAGCAGCTACGCCGCGAACACTCCCAAAAGTTTGGATGAGTTTCTTGCGTGTTATTGGGCCTATACCCGGAATGTCTTCAAGTTTGCTCTTGGTCTGGCGCGTACGTTTGAGCGTGGTGTGGTAGCTCACCGCAAATCGATGCGCCTCATCGCGCATTCGCTGAATAAGTTTCGTCACGTCTTCGTATGGGCTATCAGTCACACCACCGCGCAAATTCTTAGAATGAGTACCAGCGTTGAGCTGTCCAACGTGCAGATTGACTTCGTAATAATAACGCGAAGGAATAACAGATACTCCTCGAATAGGATTAACCACAAGATGTTTCAGGTAGGTATCGGCTATGTGCGAACGCGTTTGATGAACTATTATTTCTTCTTCGCGCTTTGCAACCCCAATGCAGGGCACCGTTACTTCGCGGGCTTCTAGCGCGTCAAGTGCTGATGATAGCTGACCCTTTCCGCCATCGACAATCAGCAAATCCGGCATTCCCCATGCCTGGATATTTTTTTCGCTAAAACGACGGAAAATTGTTTCATAAATATTCTCATAATCGTCATTTCGCTGTTTTGTCATCTTAAACTTTCGGTACTCGCTGCGGTTACTTACGCCATTGGTAAAGACAACCATACTCGCTACTACATCAGTACCGCTCATATGACTAATATCAAATGCCTCAATACGTTTTGGTGGCTGAGACAACGACAATAGCTCGGTAATACTGCCAAGTGCTTTGTCTTTGCTGATATCAAGAAACTCTTTGTCACCAAACATGATGCGTCGCTGTAGTTCCTTTAGGTAACCGAGTTTATTGCGCAACTGTGCAGCCGTTTCGAACTCTTGCGCCTTAGCAGCCCTTTTCATATCTTTTTCAATCTCTTTAGTAATGGTGATCCGCCCGCCTTCAATATACTTTATGAGCTTTTTTAGGCTTATTTTATACTCAGTACTCGTTATGTCGGGGCGTGGGCTCAGCCCAAGATGTATATCGAGGTCAGGGCGACCGCCTGCCGGTGCCTTGGTGTAGTACGGGAACACTTTGCGCAGATACCGCAAGGCTTTCTTGACCGCAAAGCCATTGTAAAACGGACCAATATAGGTTGCGGTGTCGTCTGCTGGGTTGCGCGTAAAGCTCACGTAGGGCCATTCACTTTTCATATCAATCCGCACAAACGTTTGCGACTTATCGTCCCGCAATAGAATGTTGTAGCGTGGCATATACCGTTTGACCATTTCGCTTTCTAGGAAGAGCGCGTCTATTTCGCTTTCCGTTTCAAGCCATTCGGTGTCATGTATCTCGTCAACTAAAGCACGAGTCTTGACATCAAAATCTTTACTGCTCTGAAAATACTGGCGAACGCGGTTCTTAAGCACCGCAGCCTTACCGACATAAATAATCTCGCCGCTTTTTGACCGGTGAAAGTACACCCCAGGCGAACGTGGCAATGTCTTTAATTTTTTCTCCAACGCAGCATTCACTATTTCTAGTATACATGCAAAGAATAACAATTAGCAGTATCATAAGGGTATGAATACGATGTCGATGTCACTGAGCCAACTTATCAATCTTTCAGGGAAAACTGCGCTTATTACAGGTGGAGCAATGGGTATTGGTGCGGCAATTGCTCATCGCTATGCAGAGGCTGGAGCTAATCTTATACTTGTCGACCGGGACCAGGCCGCCCTTCGTGCCACTGCATTAAAGTTACAACAGCACTATGGTGTCCATGTTGATGAGCAGCTCTTAGACCTATCTGATACCGATGCAATCACCCGTTATTGGGAATCGCTCGACTTCCCTCCTGATATTCTCGTAAATAATGCTGGTGTGTTTCGTCCATACAAAGTCGAGGAACTCTCGCACAAAGACTATCAATGGATGATGGGTGTAAATACGGAAGCAGTTCTATTTATGTGTAAGGGCATGATTGCGCGCCGTGGCAAAGCGGGCGGAACCATTGTTAATATATCCTCTATTGAGGCTCGCTCTGGGTTTACAGATAACATGACAGTTTACGGGATGAGTAAAGCTGCGGTATTAGCCCTCAGTCGAGGATTAACAAAAGACTATACGAAGCACGGCTGGAAAATCAACACCATCCTTCCTGGAGGAGTGGCCACACCGGGCGCCAAAAAGCTTGGGATTGCCGCACTGAAGCGATTGGATTTTTCCATTATTTTCACGGGTATTAAATTTAATTCCCGGCTACCATTCGGTAAAATGGGAACCCCCGACGATATTGCTCGTGCTGCGTTGTACCTTGGTTGCCCAATCAGCGACTACCTGTGCGGAAGCGAGGTGGTTGTCGATGGCGGCTTCCTCTCGGTTTAGAGGTGTTTCTTTAGTTCGTCTTCTAGTACCATTTGTGGTCGCATACCCACGAGTTCATCAACCACCTTCCCAGCTTTAACTACCTGCATGTTTGGAATACCCTGTACTCCATATTTTTGAGCAAGCATTCCATTGTCAGGAGAGGCCTCTACATCCACCTTAACGACGTCGACTTCGCTATCCATCTTCTTGGCCACTGACTCAAGGATAGGCGCCATCGCTCGACATGGCGGACACCACTGTGCCCAGAAGTCCACGAGGACAAGCTTCTTGCTATGGAGTACTTTTTGTTCAAATTCAGTTTGCGTAGTTGTCGTAAATAATGCCATACTATCAGTATAGCGCACTAAAGCATACCAGGGGAGGTACCTATGAGAAGAATAGTAATTGGGATTTTATTAATCCTCGTGCTTGGCAGTGGTGTTTATTTTATCGTCGCTGGTAACCGGCAACAGGCAGCCAATCAATCAAGCACAACAACTGTTCGCCCTAAGCTTTATGATGTACGTACGGCAGCAGAATTCACGGCGGGGCATATCGATGGTGCTATCAACCTCGACGTGACCGATATTCGCAACGGTATCTTTCCTAATACCAATAAAGATACTCCCCTTGCCCTTTACTGTCGCAGTGGGAATAGGGCGAATGAAGCAAAAACATTACTTGAAAAACAAGGCTACACCAATGTGACTAATTACGGAAGTGTCGAAGATGTTGTGGAGCGCGGGTATACATTAGTAAAGTAGTTTACTGAAGATGACCAGCGTCATTTGGTTCATCGGTGCTATAAAGCCGCGCCTCAACTGAATGGAACACTGGCAAAAACTGCTCTAGTATCGCCTCGTATATTCCTACCGAATCGGCCAGCGCAACTCCGCTATCTCGTAATTGCCGCAGCTCGGCGAGTGTGCACCAACGCAAATCGTCAGATTCACCATCACCGATTTTCTCAGTCGGATCATTGGTTGTCGTGAACGCATAGCATAGATCGGTATGGTAATGATCGTCGGATATTTTATGCGTGTTGAACAACACCGGTACTGGGTGAATGACAGCATTGTGCACCTGAACAGGCTTCGCCGTCGGCTGAAGTATGTGCAAATTATCCACTGTGTAGCCAGTTTCTTCGCGCAGTTCATGCACAATGGCCGCCCATGGTGTCTCGCTAAGTTCAACATGACCACCCGCCTGCATAAGTTTACCGAGCTTTTTGTGCATATGCACCAAGCACCGTGACTGCTGTGCGTCGAGGCGTACAATATAAGCACTTACTGTTATGTCATGCTGGCCAGGAGCGGTGTGAATGTGTGGCATCAGCCGCTTACTTTCGTTAACGCTTTAGCTGCACAAACCGGTGAGTGGTAAAGCTTTTTATCGTCTTGTTTGCATGATTCGCAAATAAGCACAAGTTGGTTACAGCTTGGCTCTAGACAGTTTTCATAGTTGCTCGTTTTCCCCTTGCAGTGAACACATTCGCCAATAACCTTTGCGTGATCACTGAAATTCATTCCCATTCGACCATCAAACACATACAAGTTACCTTCCCATAGGCCATCATCACCGTATTTTTCACCGTATTTTACAATTCCACCATCAATTTGATACACATCTTTGAACCCGCGTTTTTTCATCATTGCGCTTAGCAGCTCGCAGCGGACGCCCCCAGTACAGTAGGTAATAACTTTCTTGTTTTTTAATTCCTCATATTTGCCACTATCAAGCTCGCTAATAAAATCTCGACTTGTCCGTGTATCGGGCACGACGGTATTTTTAAACCGTCCGACTGCCGCTTCGTATTTATTACGGCCATCAAAAAACACCACATCATCACCGTATTTTTCAACCATCTCGTTCACTTCTTCAGGCTTTAAGTGCGGACCGCCCCCAACCACACCATTTTCATCAACGACTATTTCGGAGTAGCTTTCAAAGGCAACGAGTTCCTTCTTTAGCTTTACGCTCATACGTGGAAAATTATCATGACCGCCATCGCTCCACTTCCATAATATATCTTTAAACCCGGGGAATTGCTTCGTGGCTTTTATGTACGCTTTTAAGTTCTCAATGTCTCCGCCAACCGTCCCGTTAATCCCCTGCGCACTCACAATGATGCGCCCTTTAAGACTAAGCGAATCACACAATGTTTTTTGCCATAGCATCAATAGTTCCGGTTCTTTTACTGGCGTAAACTTATAATAGAGAAGGATTTTTTGCATATACCCCTAGTATACCGTATACTAAAAGGACTATGAACCGAGCGGTTCCTCTATTCGTCTGAATGTCGGGACGTCCCGACCGCTCACGAGACAAACACCACCCATTAACACTCCTAAAGGAAAGGAAGTATGAATTTAAGTAAACAAACGGTGCGGCTTTATTGGCAACAGATCCGCCATTTTAAACCTAGCTTTTTCACGGCTCTCATTGTTATTCCCCTAGCAAGTATTGTGATCAGCTCTCTCATCCCCTATCTACTCAGTCAATCTATTGGCAAAATGACAACGGGTAACATTGTCGAGGCTCAGCAATACTTTTACTACACCATTGCAGCCGGTGTGGTGGGATTTATTACTAACTTCGTGGGCTTCCGAGCACTAACGATTCACGAATCACAAATTGTCACGCGGCTGCGCAATGCGACATTCTATGAATTATTGCACAAAGACATGCGGTTCTACACCAATGAAAAGATTGGCGCGCTAACCAGTAAGTACATTGACTACGTGCGCAGCGAGACAGCCATCCAGGATTTGGCAATTATTCGGACGCTTGGTTTTACCCTATCATTACTCGTCGGTATTGGTATTGTGGCGGTTAAGTCTCCCCTTCTTGCCGCACTGCTTGTGGGCCTCATTGTCGTGCTTATTTTGCAAGTAAAGTGGAGTCTGAAAAAGCGTCAGTATTGGCGCAACCTGCGCCGCGAGCTACGGAGCGAGATTCATGGACATGTTGCCGATGCGCTCACCAACCAGCTTGTTGTCAAAACCTTTACCGGTGAGGCACGTGAGTACAAGCATCTTTCGACTCTTGGCAACAAATTTACTCATGCCTTCATGAAAGATATCGGCTTTGTAATGACCGAGGGTTCAATTCGTGTACTACTTTCTATTACTGTCCAGGTTGCCGCGCTGGGCATAAGCATCTCGCTATTGTCTCAAGGTAAAATTGATATGGCAACGGTCATCTTCAGCGTCAGCTTCCTGCAATTGGTTGGTTCAAACCTTTTTTCGCTTGGAGAAATGCTCAATGGCTACCAAGAAGCGCTCCTTGAAGCGCAGCCAATGACACGCATGCTTCTTGAGAAAAACCGAGTGCATGACCGAACCGATGCTCAGCACATTACTGAAGTAACTCCAACCATTGACTTTCACGGTGTTTCTTATCGCTATGAAGACAATAAAGAAGATGTGCTTCATCACATCAACCTTCACATTCCTGCCGGGCAAAAAGTTGGGCTAGTGGGGCATAGCGGGGCTGGCAAAACAACCATTTCACACTTGCTACTGCGCTTTGCTGATGTAACCGAAGGATCTATTACCCTCGATGGCCATGACTTACGCGATTTTACGCAGCAAAATCTCCGCCAACACATTGCATTTGTGCCGCAAGAGCCAATGCTTTTTCACCGCACCCTCAAAGAAAACATTGCGTACGGAAAACCCGGAGCAAGCGAAGAAGAAATTATGCGAGCTACCACGCAAGCTAATGCTATGGAATTCATTAAGGAGCTCCCCGATGGTATCAATACCCTTGTTGGCGAACGCGGCGTTAAGCTCAGTGGCGGTCAGCGTCAACGTATTGCCATCGCTCGCGCACTCCTCAAAGATGCACCAGTATTGTTACTCGACGAAGCAACGAGTGCCCTGGACAGCGAAAGTGAAAAACAAATCCAAGATGCACTCAGTGACCTCATGCAGGGACGCACGAGTGTTGTTATAGCGCACCGGCTTTCAACTATTGCTAAGCTTGATAGAATTTTAGTTATCGACAAAGGAAGTATTGTTGAAGACGGTACACACGCTCAACTACTTGCTCACAATGGTATATACGCAAAACTATGGAAGCGTCAAAGCGGCGGCTTCATCGAAGAGTAGCTAAAGTCAACTTTACTAGAAAAGCTTTTGGTAGCTTGCTACAGTGCGGAGTGTTAGCATAAAGGAGACATTATGAGTTACGAACCAGACGTACATACAGCACAGACTGCCATCTTGCGGCATTTGCTTTTCACACCCGCAGCAGGTTTTGCCGAGCTGCAAAAAACAACCAATTTAACTAGTGATCACTTCACGTTCCATATCAAAAAGCTTATCAACTCAAGCATGGTTGAAAGAGATGGCGATAAATACCGCCTGACACCACGCGGTAAAGAATATGCTAATCGCATGGATACGGACGAAAATGAAATAGAGAAACAGCCTAAGGTTTCTGTTGCACTCATCGTTGAACGGCAAAACGGTAAACGGCGAGAGTTCATCTGCCAACAACGGCTTAAGCAACCCTACTACGGATTTTTTGGTCGTTTGGGCGGCAAGGTGCGATGGGGCGAATCATTCGAAGACGCCGCGGCACGAGAACTCCAAGAAGAAACCGGCCTCAACGGTACCTTTACTTTTAGCCACGTGTTCCATAAAAAGGATTATCGCCAATCTGATGGATCGTTACTGGAAGACAAAGTTTTTATCATCATGCACTGCGCTAATGCAACCGGCACCATGGAGACTGAGTTCGAAGGTGGCAGAAACTACTGGATGACACAAGAAGAGCTAGTTTCGCAGGAAAAGGTTTTTGAGAGCGCACGTGATTTTGTGAAGTACCATGATGAAGGCATTGCCTATCACGCTCAAGACTATACCTACAATGACAGCGAGTACTAGCCTAGCATTAATCAAAGAGCCCGCTCATAGTGCGGGCTCTTTATGCCTTTAGAAAGCTTGGTTATTCTGCTTTTTCAGCGGCTTCCTCAGAAGCTCCTGTATTGGACTGTGTTTCTTCTGCACCATTCTCAGACTCAACTTCACTCTCATCTGTAGCATCGCCTGCAGCTGCTTCGTTCGCAGCTGCCAGTGCACTCGGCTCATAAACCGTTGCAACAACAAGGTCAGTAACTGAGGGTTTTTCCGCTTCTTCGTCGTCCTCATCAACACGGCCCGTATCGTGCTCAACAAGTTCAACACCTTCTGGCAGTGCAATATCACCTACTGTTACACGATCGCCCGATTCATGGAGTTCGACAATTGATACTTCTAGTGCTTCGGGCAAATTTGCTGGTAAGGCTTTAATTTCTACTTTGTCGAGTGACTGCAAGATAATTAATCCGGCTTTTTCTGCTTCACTCTCACCCATACCCGCTAGACGAATCGGCACTTCAGCAGTCACTTTTTCGTTAGCTTTAATTGCGTGGAACGATACATGACGAATGCGACCATGTCGTGTTGGGTCATAGTCAACGCTTTTAATCATTGCGATGTTTCGCTTGAATCCAGGCAGGTGAACTGGGGTATGTTTACCAGCGCGATTGACTACTTTGGCGACTTCCTGTGCATTTCCTTGTACAGTAACTGGCTCCAAATCACCACCGTAAATAACGCCGGGGGTTAACCCGTCTCGGCGTAGCTTGGCAGCTTTCTTGCCGTGAAGCTCGCGTTTTTCTAACTTTAATGTAATCTTATCTCCCATACTTCTCCTTTCCGAGGATATCTTTTCGGAGTTAGATACTAGTGATTATTATTATAGCAAATCGTGTAATCAATGCTGTGACATATGTTACACTGGGGAGTAATGGAAGCATTGCTTAACTTTATTACTAGTCTCGGTGTGGTTGCCGTACTATTCGTTATTTATGCTGAATCGGGTTTGCTTATTGGCTTCCTTTTTCCTGGTGATAGCCTACTTTTTACCGCTGGTTTTTTGGTACAACAAGGCATAGGCTCTTTCGGCAATGTGAGTATTCATCTTTTTGCGTTCCTGCTCTTCCTCTGCGCGCTTCTAGGGCAACAAACCGGCTACTTCTTTGGCAAAAAAGTCGGCCGAAAATTGTTCGACAGACCTAATAGTCGCTTCTTCCGCAAAGAGAACCTCGTCAGGACTGAAGCATTCTACGAGAAACATGGGCCGATTGCGATTGTGCTCGCCTGTTTTGTGCCGATTGTGCGCACATTTGTACCAATCGTGGCCGGTGTCAGCAAAATGACTTATCGTCAATTCCTTCCCTTCAATATTATTGGGGCCTTCACGTGGACCTACTCTTTCACTTACCTTGGGTACTACGCCGGTAGGGTTCTGCACGAAATGGGCATTAACGTCGAGATTGCAGCGCTTATTATTATATTTCTTAGCGTGTCACCGATGCTCTACCACGCCCTCAAAACCAAAGAGAAGCGCACAGCCCTGTGGGAAGGCACCAAACGAGAACTTGCTATCGTCCTTGGCAAGCGCAAAAAACTCTAGACACATTCGCTTGTATTCATTGAGCTAATTTGCTACAGCATTTGCTTTAGATATTTTCCAGTGAATGACTCACTAGAGCGCGCAACCTCTTCGGGGGTACCTTCAGCAACAATTGTGCCACCACCCTGGCCGCCTTCAGGACCCATGTCAATGATGTAATCAGCACACTTAATAACCTCAAGATTGTGCTCAATAATAATCATGCTATTCCCGCCTTCAACAAGTTTTTGCAGTATTTCAAGCAATTTCTTTACATCAGCCGTGTGCAGCCCCGTAGTTGGCTCATCAAGTATATAGAGCGTCTTGCCGGTACTACGCCTACTTAGTTCGCTTGCGAGCTTTATGCGCTGCGCTTCACCACCGCTAAACGTTGTTGCCGGCTGGCCAAGCGTAATGTAGCCTAAGCCAACTTCGTTGAGCGTGTCGAGCTTGCGAGCAATCGCAGGAATATTTTCAAAGAACTCACACGCTTGCTCAACGGTCATAGCAAGAACGTCACTAATCGTCTTATCTTTGTATTTAATCTCGAGTGCCTCACGATTGTAGCGCTTACCCTTACATTCATCGCAGGTTACATATACATCTGGCAAAAAATGCATCTCAATTTTGATCACGCCATCACCCTGGCAATTTTCACAGCGGCCCCCTTTGACGTTGAAGCTAAAACGACCGGCTTTATAGCCACGAATGTTTGCTTCAGGCGTTCCTGCAAATAACTCACGAATTGGCGTAAACACACCCGTGTAGGTAGCAGGATTAGAACGTGGCGTGCGCCCAATCGCAGACTGATCAATAATAATCGCTTTATCGAGCTGGTTAATGCCTTCGATATTTTCATGCGCACCCGGCACGGCTTGTGCACGATGCAATCGGGCAGATAACTCCTTAGCAAGAATATCATTAACAAGCGTTGACTTACCGCTGCCACTCACTCCGCTCACCACAGTTAGCAACCCCAAAGGGAATGCAACGTCGATATTCTTTAAGTTGTTTTCACGTGCACCGCGAATAACAAGTTTTCGGTCCTTTTCGACAGCACGGCGCTTCTTTGGGAGGGGGATTTTTTCAGTACCAGCTAAATAGCGCCCTGTGATGCTATCGGGGTTCTTGGCTACCTCTGCCGGCGTACCCTGAGCAACAATTTGCCCACCGTGAACTCCCGCACCTGGGCCAACATCAACCAAATAATCCGCCTGGTGAATGGTATCTTCGTCGTGTTCTACCACAAGTACCGAGTTCCCTAAGTCTCGAAGGTGTTTAAGGGTGCCAATTAGGCGATCGTTGTCGCGTTGGTGCAAGCCAATACTTGGCTCATCAAGCACATACAATACTCCCTGCAGACCAGAACCAATTTGCGTTGCCAATCGAATACGCTGCGCTTCACCGCCACTCAGCGTATTGGCTGCACGTGATAGTTCTAAGTAACTGAGACCAACATTGCTCATAAATCCTAGTCGCGCCCGCACTTCCTTTTTGATTGGCCTCGCAATCAAATCCTCGTCTTCACTAAGCGTAAGGCCATCTATGAGTTCAATTGCGTCATCAACACCAAGGTTACACATTTCCATAATGTTGAAACCATGTACCTTCACCGCGAGTACTACTGGCTTGAGACGCATGCCATCGCAGGCCGTGCAGCGACGCTCGCGCATAAACCGCTCAATATCTTTGCGCATAAATTCGCTATCGGTTTCTTTATGGCGACGTTCAAGGTTGGGGATCACTCCTTCATACGTTGAGTCGTAGTAGCGTCCACCACTAAGCCGCACACGATACTTCTGCTGGCCAGTGCCGTACAATACTTTTTCCAAATCAGCTGGCGCCAATTGCTTCACAGGGACATGAATGCTAAAACCATGTTCTTCAGCCACTACCGCAAGCCGCTTCATATACCACGCGTCGCTATTCACACGATTATAAGGCCGAATCGCACCTTCAGCGATAGTAAGGTTGGGATTAAATACAAGCTCGGGATCGATTTCAAGCCGGCTTCCCAGCCCGGTACATACCGGGCATGCACCCTGCGGCGCGTTAAAGCTAAACAAGCGCGGCTCAAGTTCAGGAATATCTTCACTCGGATGATCAACGCATGCGTAGCGCTGGCTGTACGTGTGCACTTCGTTTGTGTCAGCATCGAGCACTTGCACGACACCACTGGCGATATCAAGTGATTGTTCAACCGATTGAGTAATACGGCTCACTACCTCAGCCTTTATGACCACACGATCAACCACAATTTCGATATCGTGCTTATAACTCTTCTGTAATTCAGGAAATTCATCAAGCGAGTATACTACTCCATCAACCCGTGCTCGTGCAAAGCCCGATCGGGCATATTGTTCGGGAATATGGGCAAATTCACCTTTTTTTTGGCTAACAATTGGTGCCAAAATAATCGTTTTGGTACCTTCAGGCAGCTTCATAATTTCATCGATAATTGCCTGGGCCGTGCGGCGATGGACCGCCTTGCCACATACTGGACAATGCGGCACACCGATACGAGCAAACAAAAGCCTCATGTAATCATATATCTCTGTCACCGTGGCGACGGTACTACGTGGGTTTCGACTGGTTGACTTCTGATCAATACTAATCGCCGGCGAAAGACCATCGATGCTATCGACATCTGGCTTGTCCATAATCCCTAGGAACTGACGCGCATAGCTGCTCAAGCTCTCGACATAACGACGTTGCCCCTCAGCATAAATTGTGTCAAAAACTAAGCTAGATTTACCACTTCCGGAAAGACCAGTAACTACCACCAGCTTATCGCGGGGTATTTCAACATCTACATCCTTGAGGTTGTGTTCACGTGCTCCTTTAACTCGTATGCTGTCCGACATGGCTTATAAGTATACATGAAAACGCTCATTTTTTCCAGTCTCCTAGCAGCGTTATACTATACCACTATTGACTAAAAAAAGTATTTATGCTATAATCTGCTCATACTTAATGAAGGCGTGTTTATAAAAAAGAATCTCATCATTATCGCAGGAGCAGTCGGCCTATTTGTCCTTGTTATTCAAGGTGAAGTTACGAATGCTTTGCTCAACTTTGTCCTTGCTGGTGTTATTCCTGGGACTTATGTTGTGATTCCGTATTGGCTCATGATGTCGCTATATAGTGCCATCATCGCCATCATTGTCACGGTACATGTTGAGCGAGCGATGAATACGCACCGACACAACAAGTTGGCAAAAACACAGCGCTCACGCATGCCGCGCCGTCGCTATAGCCATATTTAACTCTCAGCGGGCAGAATCGATTCCGCCCAAAGCTGTAACTCTTGAACCATAAACTGCTGCGAATCATCGGCTGTTTTTGCTATGCGCGCCAACGATTTAAGAAACGACGGCAGCTGCGACTGCAGCCGGTTCATACGCCAATTCTCCCATTGGGTTGTTTCGGATTCGCTCAGCGAGCGAGGATAGTTTCGCGCCTTATAGTGGAGCAAAAGTTCGGGTAAACGCTCGTCTATAAACTCTGGGTGAAAATCGGCTAATTCTTTTTCTGTTGCGTTTCGCACTGCCTCAACTCGCAATTTATCTTTATCGTCCAGAAAGGCGTCGTAGAGCTGAGCCTCAGGATCGGGAAGTACTTTATATTCTGGTCGAGCCTCGAACAAGCTGCGCAGGTTTTCGGCAAAGTGCGGATGCGCCAACAGCGTCTTCTGATGTGTCGTTATCGCTTCCTGTGTCAAATGAATCTTCTTCCATCCATCATCTTTCGCCAGCACAGCAAGCGGAGCGACAGCAGGTGCGCGATTATACTGCAGTTCTTTTACGGGTAGGCGTACAAAATCGGCACTCTGGCGCTGCTCCCAGGTAGCATAAAGCTTAGCTGCTAGTTCTTTAGCCGATAAATTGAGAAATGGCGCTGGGTCATAGCGCAAATCATACACTACAACGTTACCATTTTTGCCCGCTGTAAGCGGAAAGGCAACAGTAGTTTTTGCATGCTCTGAATCATAACGGCCGCTAGTGTAAACAAACGGTTGTTTGGCATCGACATTAACCAATTTTTGAACTGCTTTTTTGTCACGCAGCAAAAGAAGGTACTCATATAACTGGGGTTGTTTACTGCGAATCAGCCGGGCCACGGCTATCAATGCCTGGACATCGCTTAGTGCATCATGCGCAGCCTCGTGACTAATGCCATTCTCTTTTGTTAGCAGCTCTAGTCGATTCGTGGCCACACCATTTGCGTCAACAGGCCAGTTAATCCCCTCTGGGCGCAGTGCGCGTGTCATGCGAACAACATCCAGCATATCCCACCGGGAGCGTCCATCGCGCCAGCTCCATTCATAAGGATCGTAAAAATTACGCCAGAGCGTATGGCGAATAAACTCGTCGTCAAAGCGAATATTATTGAACCCAACCGCAATCGTACCCTCTGTAAATACTTGCTCGATAAGTATTCTACAAAATTCACTTTCGGTATAGCCCTCATCGAGCGTTTTTTGCGGAGTAATACCCGTTACCATCAAGGCATCTGGGCTTGGAAGTGTGTCATCGTTCAGCGCTACTAAAATATTAAATGGCTCACCAATCGGGTTTAGCTCCATATCGGTACGCTGGCCAGCAAATTGCATAATGCGATCAGTCCGCGCATTCAGCCCGCTTGTTTCAAGATCATAGAAGAAATAGGTTTGAGCTGCCAAGCCTATACTTCGCTTTCGGCAGCTTTCTCACGCATCATTTGTACAACTAACGCAGCCTGATCGCTATCAAGCGAAAAATGCTCAGCGCGCTCAGCAATGACGCTCGTGGCCGCATCAAACGCCGCCTGGTCCACATCGCTAAAGGCCCAACCCTCACCCTGTTCAACAGGCTCAAGACTATCGATTGTTCGCACTGCGGCCTCAAAATCACCATCCGTTACTGCACCAATAATTCCATCAGTCATCACTTTCAGTCGTTCTGCCATAGTCTCCTCCTGTATTATGCTATGTATTATAGCAGGTGGAACTATTGCTCAACAAAACTAAATGCCTGGCTATCACCAATTTGCACCATACTCTCACCAACTGCACCGGACCGGCTAAGCTCGTGAGCAATACCCATGCGTCGCATAATATCACGTAGTCGATTGACACTTTCGAACTGATCATAGTTAGTGCGGCGTGCAAACTTTTCGATTTTATCACCGGCTACATGGTATACCTTTTGTTGCTCGTCATAGGTAACTTCCCAATGTTCCGAAAGTTGTTCGCTGCTTAGCGTAATAGTTGAGCTATATTCTTCCAATATTTCACCTTCGTCCTCTTTAGCGCGCGATTGCACCACAATACGTCGGAGTTCACGAAGCAAATCAGTAATACCCGAGTGCGCAACAGCCGATATGGTATAAATCGGGGTGCCTTTTGCTACCACAGAACGAAGTGCATCGGTCTGCATTGCAATCATTTCATCGTCGAACCCCTCACACTTTGTGAGCGCTACAACTTCGGGACGAGTTGCCAGTTCTGGGCTATACTTTGCCAGTTCGCTACGAATGGTCGTGTAGCTTGCTGCCACATCTTCGCTATAACAATCAATCAAATGAAGAAGCACGGCCGTTCGTTCGACATGGCGCAGGAACGCGTCACCAAGCCCCTTCCCTTCACTTGCACCCTCAATTAGCCCTGGAATATCGGCAATGAGTATACTGCCGTCATCGATATCCGCAACGCCAAGGTTGGGTGAAAGCGTTGTAAACGCATAGTTGGCAATTTCGGGACGCGCATTCGTTACTACAGAAAGGAACGTTGATTTGCCCGCATTCGGAAAACCTACCAGTCCAACATCTGCAAGCAGCTTAAGCTCCAGCTCTGCTTCAAACGCGTCACCCAATTCACCAAGTTCAGCCATTCGCGGCGTCTGCCGCGTGCTCGATTTAAAGTGCGCGTTGCCGAACCCGCCATCACCGCCACGTGCAACCACTGCTTCTTGCCCTGACCAGGTTAAATCTGCGATAATCTCGCCCTGTCGCTTAACGAGAGTTCCAACTGGCACCTTTACGCGCAGGCTTTCTCCCATGCGACCAGCTTTCTTTCGCTTGCTGCCCGCTACACCATCCTGTGCCTTGAGCTCAGGTTTGTAACGAAAGTCCACCAGAGTATTAAGACCGCCGTCTGCATAAAAAATAACATCGCCGCCTTTGCCACCGTCACCACCATCTGGACCACCCTTATCAACATATATTTCATGACGAAAACTAACGGCTCCATCGCCGCCTTTGCCTGCTTGAACGGTTACTTTTGCAGTATCAACAAACATATTCTGTTACAGTATATCAAAATAGCCCCTATATTGACAGGGGCTATTAATGGTTTTATTGCTATATTCTAGTGAACGTACCTGTACATGCCACTGGTTGCTTCACCCCAGCTAATCGTGACATAGCCTACTCGGCCCCAGCCGCCACCGCCGCGATAACCGTTCATTTCAGAGATAAAAATCCGAACACCAGGCTCAATTGATTCGACAACGGCCACGTGACCCGCGCCGTCCATAACTGCTCCGGCACTTGGGTTATTGTCGACAACCCGTCCTGCGGCAGCACCGCTATAGCGCCAGTAGCCACCATTGCCCCATTGCCTGCCAACCGGCATGCCAAATTCAGCACGACGAACGGCTGCATAGTACGTACACTGACCAAACGGATACCCGTTATCTACGACACCCATGCCAATCCAGCTCTGTGGAGCACGCCAGGTGTCACCACCACCGCTCCAGTTAATGGTTGTGTAGCTTACTCGTGGAACAACGGTCGGCGCAACATAGCCTGGGCGCTCCTCTGTAGGAAGGTCACCGCCAGGTATGATTATTTGCGTACCAGCAGCAGGGTTACCTGTTAGTTCGAGGTCGTTAAACGCAATCAGGCGATCAGGGTCAGCTTTATATTTGCTTGCAATACTTTCAATCGTATCACCAGATTTAACGGTATACACCACGCCATCAACAGGTGGTATAGTAAGTGTCTTGCCTGGCTCCAGGGTATCGGAAGTGAGTTTATTAGCCCACTTAATTGTCGTAGCGGAAACACCAAACTTCTGCGCAACAGATGGTACGGTGTCTCCAGTAACAGTAGTGTACTGCTGCGAGATTCGGCTATCTGCGGCAGGCTGAACAATCTGCGGCTTTGAAATCACGTTGGTATCAGTTTGAGCCAGTGTACTTTCGATAGCAAGAGATTGCGACAAGTTAGCAACATCTGCAGTAATTGGCATATCAGCACTTTCAGCAATTGTTGCCGCAATATTAGATGCCATAAGTTGATCAACTGGTGCACCCTCAAGTGCTGTGGTAGTGCTTGTTTCGCTCACCGCCGTACCGACATTTGCCACTGATTCCTTGACTGGCGGGTGATAACCAATGGCAATCATAGAAATAACAAGCAGAAAAATGCCAAAATAAGACGCGACGGTAGCGCCTGAAATAGAGCCTTTAGTAGATTTCGAACGGACAGTAGGCTGTGCCTGAACGTTCGAGGAAAGTTCAATTGTATTCGCGTGAGCGTTGCTCACAACGGATGGTTGATTACGAATAATCGTTCTCCTGCACCACTATTACTAGTGATGCGGCTACCTCACTCTGTCTTGCTCCTGGCTCGCAGGAAAGGAACGCGCGTGTCGACCGATTTTATTAATTGGTATTATAAAAAGTGCTTATTTCGGCGTCCGTACGACATTTAAAGGTAGGCACAGTGTACGTTTTGATTTCCCACCACCTACGTTGACTACTGTTATAGCCAGTGTATAAGCGACAATGTGCTTGTTGTATTGTAGCAAGCCTCGCCCTAAACGTCAAGTGTTACGCCTATGTTTTTTGGCAATCTAACAGGGGTGGTTACAGCTCGTTGCAAAGCTTTTGGCAGTGATTTTTGATGTTTTCTTCATGTCCCGCTTGATCCTTGGCGAAGTAAATGAGCCCGTCATCACCCGCGATAAAGAACAGGTAGTTAGTGTCTGATGGATTGGCAACAGCACGAAGCGCAAGAAGACCAGGTGAAGCGATGGGGCCTGGGGGTAGCCCCGTATGTATGCGTGTATTGTATGGGGAATCAATGTCAACCGTTGGAGCTACACCGCGCATGTCGGCCGCATAGATGAAGGTTACATCTGATCCAAGTGATATACCCTCTTTCAGCCTTTTTAGAAAAATCTGTGCAATAGTACGTTGATACTGGTAGCAGCGCTCTTTTCGTTCTGCTGTTGGCTTTCCTTCACAGTTAAGCTCACGCTGCACAATCGAGGCAAGAGTTATTGCTTGATACATAGTAAGGTTTTGCTTTGCATACAGTGCTGGCAAGTTATTCTTTTTCATATCGGCATACATTTGATCAAACGTCGTCTGTAAGACTTTTTGAGCAGACGCATCGACATCTACGTAATAGGTTTCACCGTAAATATACCCCTCTAGGCCTGCACCAGCTGGCTTACCAGCGAACAGTGGACCGGCATATTCCTGTCCAAGAGCAGCGGTAATTTCATCGTTTGAATACCCAGCCTGGGAAAGGCGATACTTAATATACATCGTCTTGTCCAGCTCCGCGTGAGCGGGTTTATAAAGTGGCTGTTCGATGGTTGCACCAGGGAAAAATGTTACAATTTTGAATTCGTTACACCCCTTAGAAAGTATATCGAGGATTTCCGAAGCAGATTGAGAGGCCTTTACTTTGCAGGTTCCTTCTTTGAGCGAAGTAGCTTTGCCACTCAGCCGAGCATAGAGTTCAAATGCCAACTTGTTTTTTATAATACCTCGGGATTCCAGGCTTTTTGCCACATAGCCCACCGATGCTCCAGGGTTGATGACGACTTTATAGTCTGTAGTGTCAGAACTATTTTTTGGGGAAATACCTTGCTGATACCACACAAACACAGCCACCCCCAGCACAATAAGCGCGCCAAAGACAATAGCTAGCAGGCGCAGAAACCAGGTGCGCTTTTTTGATGGTTGCTTGACTACCTTTACGGATGGCGACGTTTCGTTGCGCTCGGCAGGCAATACATCTTCACCCCAGGCTGTTTGCCTGTCTGGGCTGCCTACTGCGGGCAAGCGGGCTTCATCAAGTGTGCTTGGTCGCGGCAGAACACGATTTGATGCTTGTTGCGGTAGCACGGGACGCTTTGGTCGCTTAAACCCGTCCATACGTCTGCTCCAGGTAATCTTGCAAAATCAGGCTGGCAGCAAGTGCGTCTATATCACCCTTGCTAAACGGCTTTTTTTGTTGCTTTAATAATGTTTCAGCATGAACACTCGTTAGTGATTCATCTTGATACACAACAGGCATCCCAACATCACCAAGTCGCGCAACGAATGCCTCAACAAATGCGGTTTGTGCTGTTGGTTGACCAGATTGATTTCGCGGGTATCCTACCACAATCACTTTTGGTCGTTCACTGTTAATAATATTCCTCAGTTGGTCGAGCTCCGTTCCATCAACGGCAATAGTGCCGCGAGCAACCGCAATACGCACCGCAGTATCTGCTTGCGCCACCCCTATTCGCTTCTCCCCTACGTCGAGAGCGAGCAATGGGTGGTTATGCGCCATTTACTTTGAACTCAATCTTAATCTTATTTGCATCATTAGGTGCTTTGCTTACCCAAAACGGCGCAAACTTCACATCGACACTGTCAACGCCATCAATTTGCTGAACGTGTGTTTGGATTTCACCGTAGCGCTTACCCTTTGCAAAATCTTTGAGGGCTTTTTCGTCAATCTTTGGGCCTATTTTGCCATTGGTGGCAATATTGGCAGAAAATCCTTTTTCAGCTGCACCAATGTTAGTGAACGAGACTTCCTTAAGTCCATTTGAGTAAACCTTTTGGTTAGTGCGTCCATCAATTTGCTGGGCAAAGTAGCCATCAAGGTATTTACCTATTTCTGCCTTGGGAAGCGCAGTCAGACTATAGGTTACTGCGCCGCTTAGAGCTCCCTTACCGTCTGTCGCTTCGGCGCCAACCGCTGGATTCGGCTTGACCTCACCCTTATCTGCCTTAAACGTGGCATCTAGTATAACGTAATCCGATCCAAACTGCGCGACTAGCTCTTTTTTCGTCGTTTCAGATACATCAGCTTTGGCCACGTCGCCAGAAATTTTATCTACGTCTTCCTGTGATACCACGGTTACTTCTCGTGTAGTACCGCCGCTGGTCGGTCCAGCAAAAGCCGCGCTGACGCCAGCGCCAGATAGTGATCCTGTGTCGCCGTTATATTTCGTGCCGCTCTCTGCAGCGACTACTGAACCAGATGCAGTCCCCGGTTTGCAGTTAAATACATTGGAGCAACTTCCTTTTGGAACAGTAACGGCGCTGGTAGTGACATATTGTAACCCACTATTAGCCGATGTAAGTGTTGAACCAGCCGGGATAGTCACCGCTCCAAAATCAGCATTAGTGTAGGTTACTGTTCCCGTAGCTTTTTCACCGACGTCCTTTTTGCCTGTTGCAGTGAATGGCACCGATACATCTTTTTTAAGAGTTTTTGTAAGCGATGTAATGGTACCGGCCTTGAGGTCAGTTTTTAGCGAATCACCCAACAATACTTTACTGCTGAGCGCAGCATCGGTGGTGCGTGCTGTTACAATAACACGCGTGCTTGGCGCAAACACAAGCGCCCATACCAACGTTCCAATCAAGAGCAATACGCCAAGGGCAATCAAGAAGAACTTCTTGCGAAAGGTGTCGAAATTGGGCACCTTCACTTTGCTTGCCGCAGCAGCAAGGGGTTCTTTCGCACGCAGCTCGGGTGCCCTCGCTGGATTTTCGCTCGCAGCAACAGCGGCAGCACCAACAGCCGGCGATACCGCATCATCCACCGCTTTCTCGGCAGCCACAACATGCTCGCCAACCGGTAATTCTGCGCCATCAATCACATCTTCGTCGTCAATATCAAGCGCCGGAATTTCGGCAAGTTCGGGTTTGCTTTGGAGATTTTTTGATACAGGGATTCCTGCAGAGCCAGCCAGCGCCATGAGTGCTGCATTGTTGCTGATAATGACCAGCCGCTTATCTACTTGTTCGGCAGCGCGATGAACGAGTTTCAGGTTTACGGCACTCTGAATCGCACCAATACGTTTGGGTGGCACCAGGGCGACAATTTTGTGCTCGGCAGCCTTAACTTTACCGATTATCGCGGTAATATCGTCTTCGACATCGATATAAATAACATCTTTTTGCATACCCTATATTCGAAGCATCCGGTTAAGTTTTTCCTTGATGGAATCAGCATCCGTCGTGCCTATCATTGTATCATAGCCTACTCTTAAGAGCCCCATTGCGGTGATAAAGGTATGGTCGCTTGCTTTACCTGAACTATCGGTAATTCCCACGACATCTTTGGGCTTTATGTGGGTTACCGTTGGCCGCTTCGTAAATGGCAAATCTTTATACCACTCGCGTTTCTCTAGTGCTTGGACCAGCTTTTTGAGGCTTGCGCCACCGCCACATAGCAGTATGCGCGGCGGCAAATGGTCAACACTATCAAATTCACCAAGTGCCAGCTCGACACCCGCCAGCCACACTTCAAGTGTTTTGTCGACGGCCTTTTCAACATCTTTTTTAACCGACTCTTTCACCTGCTCATTGTCGATGTTTACCTTCAACTTTTCGGCATCTTCATAGCCAATCGTCAGCTCGCTCGCGATGGTATTAGTGAAGCTACGTCCCCCAATGCCAAACATTTTCGTCCCTTCCACACCACCATCATTCACCACAGCAATATCAGTTGTGCCACCGCCTACGTCAGCAAGAATCGCAGTAAATGAGCTATTCGTATCGGTACCGAGCACACTCCGGCTCACCGCAAACGGCTCGGCAGCAACGGCAATCAGCTCAAGTGCTAGTTCATCGGCCACCCGCTCTAACGCGCCAATGTGCACCATGGGGGCGAAAGCGGTATATATTTGCACCGCCACATCTTTGCCCTGAAAGCCTATCGGGTTGCTAATTTTGTAGCCATCAATATGAATACTCACCAGTGCACTATTAACGAGCTTCACTTCAACATCATCATTACCTGTTTCAAGCGCAATTTGCTTTTGCGCCTTTGCGGCAGCACGGTCTTGTACCTTCTCAATGATAAACTCCATTTCAGCCTCGTCGAGCGGACGATCTGGCTGCGGGCGACGATAGCGAATAGTGTTTGTCACACCCTTTACCAGCTCGCCGGCGATTCCAATAACACACCGTTTTGCCTGCAATCCAGCCTGCTCTTCGGCTTCACTTAGGGCCGCTTCACAGTTGCGTACTACGCCAGCAATGTCAGCAATGGCTCCCTGGTGCATATCGCCAAGTTCTTGCCGCGCTCTTCCCACACCCTTAATTTCAATCTGATCACCCTCAACATGCGCAATCAGTGCTTTGACATACTCGGTGCCAATATCAAGACCCACTAGATAGTCGGGATCTGGAGTGTTGGCTTTGTTCAGGAATTTTTCGAAAACCATAGATATTGTCATTATACAACAAAAGAGCTAATGGTAAAAATCCCCAAAATATTGCTTTTTGTGCTAGTTTATGCTATAATAGTTACTATGATAACGCGCGATCCAACACCTACGCAGCCAACCCTTGAAACGCTCCTTTGCAATGCCTACGAGGAGCTCCAATTCCGAACCTCGCCAACCTATCAAGAAGTTCGTTACTCGGGTGTACCAAGTAAGTGCGCCGCAAACGAATCGCTGTTTGCAAAAGCAATCTATGAGAACAGCCAGCTTGACGGTTACATCACCATCACTAGTGACACTTCGGCTCTTACTATGGCAAAAAATGGTCATCATGAACTATGGACGATATCTGGGCCAGGTGGCGGTATGGTAGACAATCGCGATGCCCTTGGCTATGTGCAAAACGTACTGCAAACTTCCGTCATGCGACCAGAGTTCGCCTATATGAATCGCATCGATATAGACGACGAGCTGATGCTACGCGCTCTTCAGGACACCATTAATGAGCACGCGGAGCCAACGGAGCATATTCGCTCCTATACCCATTCTATTCTGGTGGGCACACCCGATGGTGATGTGGTAGAAGATGAAGGCGTTACCCTAGGAACGGTAACGGCTAACGGGGAAACATTCCACTTTGCAACACTTGATTTCCCTTACCATATTGATCCGTCATATACTGTGACGCGTCGCAACAAAATCCATGTACTCGGGGCCCAACCAGGCAGTGAAATTCCCATAACCTGCCGAGTAGAGCTTCACCCTGGTAAACCAGCTGAGTACTCGGCTTACTTTCACAACCCCGCTACTGGTGAACTACAAATCGTCGGCATACCAGGTGGCGAAGATGCCGCAGCCGAGCTGCTCTCTAAGGGCATTCATGACTATTTAGATAGTTTATAACGTTAGCGCAGTACTGCCTTGATACGGCGAATACCCGCACTGCTTGCTTCTTCTTTGGTGATAACGAATTTTTTACCGCCTTCTCCTAGCTGGCCGGTGTGCTCAACATGGGGACCTCCGCAAATCTCAAAACTATAGGGCTGCTGGGGGTCGCCCGCAGAATACACCTTGACTGTATCGCCGTATTTATCGCCAAATGCGCCTAACGCCCCCTTGGCAAAGGCCTCATCGGTAGGGTATTCCTTCCAGTTCATGGGATAGTCAGCCGCAATAGCATCGTTAACCATTTGCTCAACCCGGCTCAATTGCTCAGGAGTCATCTTTTCGGGGTGACTAAAGTCAAACCGTAAACGCTCGGTTGTAATGTTACTGCCACGTTGCACGACATGATCACCAAGGACAGTACGCAGCGCCTTGTATAGTAAGTGCGTACCGGTGTGATACTTCAAGTGAATATCATCATGACCCTCAAGCCCACCTTTAAAGGTACCCTTTTGCGCCGTTTGGCTCCGCTCACGCTGTTCTTTCATTTTGGCATCGAACTGCTCGCGCCAATCAGCTGGCAATGCAATCCCCTGTGTAAACGCTTCTTCAGCCGACAATTCTACCGGGAATCCATAGGTATCGTACAACATAAATAGTTCTGCGCCCGTTAGGCCATCTTTGGCAAACTTTTGCATCTGTTTAATACCATTACGCAGCGTCTGGCGGAAGACTTTTTCTTCCTTTACCAGCGTTGCAATCACCTGCTCGCGCTGTGCTTTAACTTCAGGGAAATCAGCTTCATACATGTCGGCAATCACCGGCACTACTTCTTGTAAGAAGTTTTGCTCAACACCAAGGTCGAAGCTATAACGAATGGCGCGGCGCAACAAGCGGCGCATGACATACCCTTGCTCTTTGTTGCTTGGCACACAGCCATCGACTGCCAAAAAAGTAGCAGCGCGCAGGTGGTCGGCAATAACACGCATACTCTCGGTATGGCTTTCGTACTTTTTACCACTAATTTGCTGTAACTTGTCGATAATTGGCCACATGAGGCTGATTTTGAAAACATCTGGGTCATTGAGCTGTGCAGCAGCAATACGCTCAAGGCCCGAACCATGGTCGATGTTAGGTTTTTCGAGTGGCTCAAATTTGCCATCAGCTACTTTTTTGTAGGCCATAAACACGTTGTTGCCCACTTCCATAAACCGCCCGCAATCACAGTTGGGGTGGCAATACTCGCCGAATTCAGGATTGTGCGGTATATCAAACTCGTAGAACATTTCGCTATCGGGACCGCACGGGTCGCCAATCGGTGTATTTTCGGGAGCGCCGTTACGACTCCACCAGTTTTTACTACCGTCGTAATAGAAAATCCGCTCGCCTTCTTTCATGCCACGGGCATAGCCAGCCGCTTCACTGCCTATATCTGCCTGACCGTTGCTAAGGTTTTTTGATGCAAATAATCGCGCCCATACCCCAGCCGCTTCGGTATCTTTAGGGATACCATACTCAGGCGCCCCAATGTAGCAGGTAACGTACAGCTTACTTGCATCAAGCCCAACGACTTCAGTGAGGAATTCGAACATCCATTCAATTTGCTGCTCTTTAAAGTAATCGCCCAAACTCCAGTTACCAAGCATCTCAAAAAACGTCGTATGGCGATTGTCGCCAATGTCATCGATATCTTGGGCTCGTAAACATGTTTGACTATCGGCAATACGAACGCCTTTTGGGTGCGTTTCCCCAAGCAGATATGGAATCATCGGCTGCATTCCGCTCCCTGTAAAGAGCGTCGTGGGGTCACCACTCAATACTAGTTGGGCACGTGGAACAATTTCGTGACCACGCTCTTTGTAGAATTGAAGATAGGCATTGCGTATTTCTTGGGCATTCATAGGCACCATTATATCATAGCTACCTCGAGGAGAATTATTGACAACCCACCAAAAAGACTCTATAATCTTGCTACTACCTATGAACACTTTTGACTTATCACCAGCCGAACATCTGCGCGGACCAGAAGCAGCTGCCGCTTACGACAGAGCATTGCTCGAAAAACTAGCCCGCGAACGAGAATGGATTTTAGCAAAAAAAGGCCGGCTTGGAAAACTAGCTACCCGTTGTGCTGCCATGTTTTACCATGGTGATCTAGGCATGAACACGTGGCAAACCGATAGAGTGAAGCGGTGGCTGCAAGCGCACGAATCAGCCCTGTAAAATACCTCCGCCCATGCACTCATCGCCACGGTAGATAACGACAGACTGACCAGCGGTTGCTGCTCGCTGCGCTTCGCTCATGATAATATGAAAGCCGTCCTGTGTCTTTGCGAGTAGCCCACTCACTAGTGGAGCCCTATGGCGAACTCGCACATCGTACTCGCCTGCACTCGGCTCTTCACCAATCCAATGTGCCAAACCAAGTTCAAGTTCTTTACGCCACATAGCCTCATCATGAAGCTGAGTGCTC
The DNA here is from genome assembly GCA_002336935.1 of Candidatus Saccharibacteria bacterium UBA1944. GTDB lineage: Bacteria > Patescibacteriota > Saccharimonadia > Saccharimonadales > Saccharimonadaceae > Saccharimonas. Next base: position 25,630 of record DDEW01000013.1, on the reverse strand, counting down.
ACATACACTTCGTTCTTATCCATATTTTTGCCTACAACATAATAGGGTAGCCCACCACCAATGTCGAGGCCATGGCGTTGGCCGAGAGTAAAAAAAATTGCACCATCATGACGTCCTAATATGTTGCCCGTTAGCTTATCGATGATATCGCCTGGCCGTGTTGTCACATACTGGCTCAAGAATTCACGCATCCCCACCGCACCAACGAAGCACACGCCCATACTCTCTTTTTTAGCTGCAGTGTAGAGCCCTCGCTCTTTTGCCATTGTACGCACCTCTGCTTTAGTATAGTTACCTAGCGGAAAAAGCGTCTGCTCCAGCGCGTCTTTAGTGACTCGATACAAAAAGTACGTTTGGTCTTTTTGACTATCTTTGGCGCGCATGAGCACACCGTTTTCTGTTCGTGCATAGTGCCCCGTTGCAATCATGTCGGCACCATCGCTAAGGGCAGCGTGCAAGAACAACTTAAATTTGACTTCTTGATTGCACATGATGTCGGGGTTTGGTGTACGCCCAGCTTGGTATTCATCAATCATATAATCAACCACGTGCTGTTTATATTCTTTCTCAAAATCAAATACCTTAAAATCTATGCCAAGCTGTACCGCCACGCGCTTAGCGTCGGCTAGATCTTCTGCCCAAGGGCAGCGCATACCCGGGAGATCTTGGCTCCAGTTTTTCATGTATACACCCGTCACGTCGTACCCTTGCTCAACAAGCAGCGCTGCAGTGAGCGATGAATCAACTCCGCCGCTCATACCGACATATACACGAGTCATGAACGGTCTACCCCGCCAGACGAAAGCACAAGAGAACGTATGAGTTCAGGGATTGCCAGCGCCCATCCAGTTGGCGACAACCACCACCAGCCGTTCCACTGTTTGTCTGTAGCTACAGGGTGCGGCCGGACGTCAACACCAAGTGCGCGTCGATCAAATTCAAGCAGTGATCGCCGCTGATGGTAGGCTGATGTAACAAGAATTGCTGAGCGAATGTTATGTTTTTTGAAAAGTGACACAGTCTCACTGGCATTCTCACCAGTTGTTTCTGACGTTTCTTCGGTGAGGATAGCGTTTGCATCGACTCCTGCATCAATTGCCTGTTGCTTCATCACTGCTGCGTTGCTTGGGCCAGTTTTATCGGCGGCTGCACCCGAAAATACGAGGTACTTACCCCAGCCGTTCTGATACAAGCGAATTGCTTCGGCAGCACGGGCTGGCGTGTCACCACCGCTTACTGCAACAATTGCATCAGCAGCCGTACAACCTTCCGTACTCGTAGGGACATCACTCTTGCACCGAGAAAGCGCATCAGGAGCAAGGTATGAGCCAATAGCCCACACCAATAGTGCAAATAACACAGCGACAACGAGTAGTGTCTTTAGTAACCTCACCCTCTACTCCGATTCATTTCGTTTGTTATAACCTCTATCAGTATAACAACTGCCCGACTAATTGTCTGCTCATTCGTCAATCGTCCTAGGGTGAGCCGAAGGCTACCATCGGCAACTAACGGCTCCAGGCCAATTGCTGTGAGCACGTGACTGCGAGTACCTTTATTGGCGGCACAGGCGCTGCCCGTCGCAACCATCACGCCACGGGTTTCAAGCGCGAACACAAGCCGCTCTGCATCAATACCCGCAAATGATACGTGCAGGTGGCCTGGAAGACGTTTTTTGGGGTGACCAGATACAACCGCATCTGGAAAGGCTTTTAGCAGTTCACTTTGTAGTGTGTCACGAAGCCGAGCAAGTCGCTTTGCTTCTGAATTTTTATGGTCAACCCCCAACTGCAACGCAGTTGCAAACCCTACTACCCCAGCTACATTTTCGGTACCACTGCGTAAGCCTCGTTCTTGGCCGCCGCCAACAACCAGCGGCTGTAACCGCACCGTGTGTTGCGCCCACAAAAACGCAACTTGTTTGGGTCCGTATATTTTTGCAGCATTTATCGTCATTGCATCCACGCCAAGTCGCGCCACGTTGACGTCAATTTGCCCTACACCCTGCGAAGCATCGGTGTGAAAATACAGTGGAGTTTCGTCACCTGCTTCAAACCGACGTTGACGTTCTTTGTGGACTACTTCGGCAATTTCGCGAAGTGGTTGAATTGTTCCGATTTCGTTATTCGCTAAAGCAATACTAACAAGTTGTGTATCAGGGCGAATCGCATCAGCCACTGAAGCAGGATCAACTATGCCCTTGCTCGATACCGGTACGAGCGTGGATTCGTGCTTTGCCGCAGCTGCCAAAACCGCGTGGTGCTCAATTGCCGATGTCACCACATGACCACGTATGCTGGCAAACATGAGATTGATCGACTCTGTAGCGCCTGCAGTTATCGTAATGTCATCGGCCTTACCGCCTATGCACATCGCCAGTATGTGCTTAGCTTCTTCGTAATCGCGACGGACGTCAACCGCCAAAGCATAAGGGCTACTTGGATTATAAAATGCATCACTAAAATACCGCGTCATCGCCGCAAGAGCACGCTCATCAAGTGGGGTAGCTGCAGCATGATCAAGGTATATAAGCTCACTATCCATGAGCGTTATTATACCAATTTTTTCCCCGTTGCAGGGTCGCGCTTATACACGTCACGGGTCACTTGTTCGTAGTACATGCGCACCGAAAGACCAAAGTTTTGTAACTCTTCACCTTCAAGGTAACTATAGCGAGCACCCTCTTGAACCTTGAGTACACCTGTATCATTAATTTCATAGCGCACGGTGCTTGTTTGCAGTTTCTTATCTTGGCCAATCCACTCTTCGTGCCATATCCATGTTCGGTTATCGAGGCAAAAGAACTCACGACGATGGCCCGCCGGTACAGGACCAAACAGTTTAGAGCCTACTTCGCTCTCCAGCTTTAATAACTCTCGCTCTGTGAGCGGCTTAAGCGGACGATTCTTAGGAATTCGCCATAAGTCAGTGTTAACGTCGTCCCCAACGAGGAGCTTGAGGGCTTTTTGTAGTACGTTAGCCATTGCTTGCCATCCTTCCGTTCGTTAGGCGGCTTTTTCCATTGCGCGCCAACCATCAACAATCTGTGTACCATACTGCAGCATAAGCTGAGTATCGGTAGGGTCATACAGTTCTTGTTGGGCCGCCGTGAAAGCTGCTTCAAGGGCCTGGTTACCAAATTCCATACGACGGGGATCAACGTCTTCTGGATTAGCCTCGTGGGCAGGAATTGCCAATTCAAGTGTTCGGTGCGTGAGACGTTCTAAACTAGAAGCGCGCAAATCAATCTGTTCAACGCCACTTACTGGGTCAGGAGCAAATTCAACCGCCCCAGCTGAGTGGGGAACACGGTAATCATCTGGTGTGGTGACGGTATTCATAATTTAGCCTAAATAAACGCCTCGCGTTATCGGTAGTGGTGCGTATGACATCTTCAGGAGAGATACCTTTAAGCATCGCCTGATGACGAGCGACCTCTACCACATACGCTGGTATATTCATTTTACCACGAAATGGCTTTGGAGTCAAGAACGGTGCATCCGTTTCGAGCACTATTTTCTCGAGAGGAATATGTTTGTACAACTCTTGTTGTGCCGTGTCCTTGGTAAAAGTGCTGATTCCGTTCACTCCTATGAACAAACCTCGGCGAATACCTTCATCCATGTTTGCCTGCGTATCTGTAAAACTATGGAGCACCCCTGTTACGCCAGGGAAGTCATCGAGTATGGGCCAAAAATCATCAAAAGCGTCACGAACATGAAAGCTAACAGGTAAATCGAACTCCCTGGCAACAGCCAGTTGCTCGCGCAGTACTCGCTGCTGCGTATCCCGGGGGCTATGATCGTAGTAGTAGTCGAGCCCGATCTCGCCTATACCAACAACGGTGTCTTGATTACCTGCAACAAGCCGACGTATCATCGCAGGGTCGTTGTCTTTACTATCATGCGGGTGAATGCCAACCACAGCATAACAACCTTCATGCGAGTGGCAAAAATCAATCGCTTCTTGGGAACTTTGGTTATTGGTACCAACACAAATCATGTAAACACCCGCATCTTTTGATGCCTGGTATGCTGATTCTCGATCATTGGCAAAAAACTCGCTATCGTGTATATGGCAGTGGGAGTCAATAACTGGGCTCATACCGATTGTGACGCCCGAGGATCGGTGGTGTGAAGATAAATCTTTGGAAAGAGCGGGGTAAGCTCGCTTGGTATCACGCCGGTTTCGAACACTTTGTGGATTGCTGCAGCAGTGGCGGGCATAAACGGCACTAATAAGTCGGCAATTTGTAGAAGCGTACTCGACGCATAAGCTAATACCTCGGCCAAGTGTTCGGTTGCTTCGGTATCCTTTTCCCTGTTCTTTGCAATTTGCCAAGGTTTTACATGCTCAAGGTATTGATTGAGGGCGCGCACGGTATTCCAGACTTCATCAAGCGCTTTGTTGAACTCAAAATTCTTCATTGCTTCGCGGTAGGGGCCCATATCGTGCTCAGCCTGTGGTGCGTCGCCAATCACACCAGCCTGGTAGCGCGTCACCATAGCAGCCACGCGTTGCACCAGGTTACCTAAATCATTACCAAGCTCGGTATTATATGCTGTTTCAAATTTTTCCCAAGTAAAGTCACCGTCTTCTTGTGTGGGCACGTGCCGGCTAAAGTAGTAACGAAACGCATCAGTCCCATAGCTTTGCAGTACATCCATTGGCTGCACACCATTGCCAAGTGACTTACTCATTTTGGCACCGCCAACATTCACAAACCCATGTACCAACAGTGTCTTTGGCAACCCGATACCAAGGCCGAGCAACATAGCCGGCCAAATGCCAGCGTGAAAACGCAGAATGTCCTTGCCTACTACTTGCACGTCAGCTGGCCAGTAATCTTGCCAGGCTTTGTTGTCTGGGTAACCAAGAACAGTGATGTAATTGCTGAGCGCATCGAGCCATACATACATTACCTGCGTATCATCGCCGGGTACACCGACCCCCCACGACAAGTTCTTGCGTGGACGTGATATCGACACATCTTTAAGCCCATCTTTCATCAATTCTAAAAATTCGCGCTTCCTGAACTCAGGGACGATACGCATTTTGTTGGTTTCAATAGCTTCGCGAATCGTGTCGCTAAATGCACTCGCCTTGAAATAGTAGTTATCCTCGCTTAAGCGTTCGTAAGGAGTTTGGTGATCAGAGCAAGTACCGTTATTGTCGGCCGCTTCTTTGTCGGTAACAAAATTTTCACACCCCTGGCAGTACCAACCCTCATAGGTGCCCCTGTAGATGTACTGCGCAAGCTGCTGCCATATATACTGTACCGCGCCCTTGTGATGGCCGTCGGTAGTACGAATAAAATCAGTATATTCTACGTTCAGCGCCTGAATAAGTGTTTGAAAATTACCGAACATACTATCAACGTAGGCCTGCGGATCCATAGCGGCAGCTGCCGCTTTGGCAGCGATTTTGTTACCATGTTCATCGGTACCAACCTGAAACCGTACTTCACGGCCATTTTGCCGTTGATACCTTGCCCATATATCAGCAAGGGTGTAATCAAGTGCGTGACCAATATGCGGAACGCCGTTGACATATGGAATTGCAGTCGTAATGTATAGATTTTTTCCCATTACGTATAGTATACCAGATTCTACCCCTGTACTATGAATGCTTTTTGCTACTCAACCTGCTATACTATGCCTATGAAGAAAAGCATGAGCGGTTTTACACTTGTCGAACTAGCCATAGTTATTGCCGTTATTGCTGTTTTAGCAGTCATTACTATCACTGCATATGGGGGAATCCAGCAGCGTAATCGCGACACGAAGCGCCTCACCGATATGAACAATATCGTTAAAGCAATCGACTTATATCGAGGGGAAAAAGGCAGTTATCCCGTCACTTCAACAACTGCTTCGGCAAACGGCTGTACGGGCAATGGATACAGCTACAGCTGGGCAACCGATGGGACATGGCTTTCTCCACTGGTGGCTGGTGATTATATAGATAGCGCACCCCTACCACCACAGAACAACTGCACCTATTGGTATGCTTACCTTAACCCAGCACCAACAGCCTATAACTGTCCATCACGTACAAAACCCTACTATATTTTATGGATTAAAACCGAAGGCGCAGTTGCTGCACCAAACTACTCGAAGACTTTTACGCCATGTGTTGGAGCAACCGTCACCTGGACGGCCAATTCAACCAACTGGATTATCGCCAGTGATAACCTACCAGGCTAAGCACGAATCATCGCTACAACTGCAAAACGTCCAGTTGTATCGCCGTGCGAGTGAGAATAGTAGTCACTATGTGTGGCAGTATTGTGTGGTGATGTGTGTATGTTCGATACCTTGAGGCCTGCTGCTATAAATGCTTGCTTGTTATGGCCCTGCAAATCAACGTAATAGCCGTCTTCACGTTTTTCGCAGAATGGCTTCCATTCGGGGGTATTAGCAAGGGAGAAATAATCCATACGATAATGAGATTGGTGAACGTTTGGTGACATCCACACCAGTAGATGAGCAGGGTTGCTACCATGCTGGCGGAATACATCGATTGTCTTTTGGATAAGTCGCGTGATTGAGGAGTGCCTACCAAGATGAAGCAGTGCCACGTAACGCTTAATTGGATCATAGACTACCGTAGCAACGCAATCCGCAACAGGCAGTAACAGCCCAACACCTGGCTGATTAGTGAATAATGCATCAGCTGCAACTTCACTTTTATAGAGAGTCGTGTCTTTGGCAGTCACAATAGCAATCTCGTCATACCTCTGTTCTTTGCCATATACAATGCGTTGGAACACAACATCGCCGTAGCTTATGCCTACTTGCTCACAAAATCGAGTACGGTTTGTGGACACTTCAGGACTATGTAGGCCAACCGCCCTATCAAGCACAGTACCGTCTTGCTTCGACGATACGGCAACGAGTAGTTCATTAGGAAAACATGTCGGTTGATCAGCAGTTATCATACCGCGTCCTTCGCTAGGCGCAGCCAATCCTCGATCGACAAGTCCTCTGCACGCAGCTCAGGGTCTATGTTGGCATGACGCAGTAGCTCCTCGGCCGCTGGTTTACTTATAGCAAGACCTGCAGCAATAGAGCTGCGTAGCTTTTTTCGCTTTGCAGCAAACCCGGCTTTAACGACTCTGAATAATGCTTTTTCATCTTCTGGTGGCACAAGCGCTTTTGCACGCGTGCGCAGTACAATCACCTGCGAATCTACCTTGGGGGGCGGAGTAAAGTATTCTTTTGGCACCTCAACACCTAGCTGCGTTTCGGCAAATAGCTGTACCGACACCGCCAAGATACTCATGTCACCTTGCTTGGCGGCAATTCGCTCGGCCACTTCCTTTTGCACCAATAGCACAGCGATAGACGGCTTGTTTGCTGCGGTCATAAGCTTTTGAATAATTTTACTCGTAATGTAATAAGGAACATTCGCCACAACTTTGTAATCTGCTGGTAATTGCGATAGATCGTAATGAAGAATATCTTCGTTAACTACTGTTAAGTCCTTGCCCGGAAACTGGGCTGGCAGCTTAGCAGCTAAGGATTCATCAAACTCCACGGCAACCACCTTTTGCGCGCGTCGTAGCAGTTCACTCGTTAATGTACCAAGGCCAGGGCCAATCTCAAGTACTGTATCTTCGCCAGTGATAGTGGCATCACCAGCAATTGCGGCCAATATTTCGCGGTCTTTTAGCCAGTGCTGCCCTAAAGATTTATTAGGCATTACCACCAGTGGTGTGCAATCCAGAAGTTATAGGCGCCTTCCCAGCTGCCATATCGACCAACTGCATAACCATCGAAAAGCTTAATCTGGCAAATAGGATCACTTTCCCAATTAGGGCACGTCGATGACAGCTTTGTATAATTAGTTTGGCCTAACCCATAGTAGCCATTCGAGCTCACCGCTCCTGGCCGCCAGCCAGATTCTTTTCCAAAGATATAGTTTATATAGCCATAATTTCCTGGGCTCATACCAGCTGCCGCCATCCAGTCTTCGTGAGATCCGGCGGGTAGCAATACTTTCGTGCCAACAATTTCAATCTGCTTGACGGGCTGCTTTGTGACGTTACTATTAATTTCTTTACGAGATACCTCTACACCGTTTTGCATATTAATCTCGTAGCTAACAGTACGTCGACCCTTCTCCCCTATGGTCACAATTTCTTTATAGCCTTTATCGTGATTAGCATCCCGTCGCTGCTCAGTCTCAAAGGCGACATCTTCATCAACGGTTATTGTTTGAATACCATTGCGCCATAGTCGTATGTTCATATCTTTTACGATTTTCGTTTGGGGACTTGGGCTTATGCCGTCGCTAGAACCAAGCTTGATTCCCTTTGAGCGCAGCATGTCCGCCACTGTCTTTGCCTGAGTATAAGCAACTGTTTTCTTGCCGTAGAATTCAAAGTTTACCGCAACGGCTCGCTTGATAGTCATCACTTCGGCTGCACCATCAGTCACGATATCGGTTGAAGGCCTAAGCTCAGTGATATCTTCATCGTGGAGCGTTATACCCGCCTGCTTAGCAATCTGCTTGCCGGTTCGATATGCGCTAATCACTTTCGTCTCAGCTCCGCTATCACGAATAATGACCATTCGCGCTCGATAAATATTCACTTCGTACGATGCGGCTACCAATTTTGCATCCATACCTGGCTCAGTCACATCACGCCCATCAACGCGAATTCCTTCACTAGCGAATGCTTCACGTAGTGTTTTCGCTTTTGTGATGAACCCTTTTTCGACTCCATCGTCGTGGAGAGTAATGATGTGTTCTTCGGCACTTTGCACCACTGCCTCAGCAGATGCGCTTCGTACTGACATAGCAACAATAGTAAATAGGGCGAGGGCCATAAGGGCCGCGACAAAAAATATATGATTTCGATGTGGTGTAATAGCTAGCTTTGTCATATACTCCAAACTCGCACGAGTATGTACGTGTTATTGTAGCAAAAATACGGTTAGTTTTCAAACTAGCTAGAGCTTTTCAAGCCGCGCGTATTCCACATTTAGCTTCTTTGACGTACCCGATTCAAAGCGCACTGTTACAGCCATGCCGTCAACATCTACAATCTCACCGCTACCAAATTGCAGTGAGCGTACCCTGTCGCCAATCTCGTAGTCCATCACAAACTCATCAAATTCATTCAACTGTGGCGCCATGAATGCAGGACGACTGGTAATGATATGGCCCATATCCTCTAAAAAGCGTGAAGGCTGGCTATACCCCCGTTGGCCAAACTGCATGCGGCTTTGTGCGTACAGCATATGCAGCTCTTCTCTTGCACGCGTCATGCCCACATAGCAAAGTCGTCGCTCTTCTTCTAGCTGCTTTGGACCCTCTTCGAGCGCACGTAAGCTAGGGAAAAGGCCGTCTTCCATGCCAACCATAAATACTACTGGATACTCGAGCCCCTTTGCGCCGTGCAAGGTAATTAACGTCACTTTTTGCTCATCGCTACCCGTATCAAAACTACTCATCAGCGCAACTTCTTCCAAAAAATCAGGCAAACTTGTAAACGATTTTGCATCACTTACCAGCACTCCTATATTTGCCTCCCTGTCCTCCGCTTGGGGCGTCCCATCAAGAATATAATCGCGATAACCAATAACTTCAATGAGCCGTTCAATGATATCAGCAGGTGCCGCCTCTGCTTGCACCATTACCTGCAAATGACGCAGCTTATCGCCGAGCGCAGATAATGTCTGTTTGGCGCGAGGAGTTAATGTATTGGTTTGTTCGGTGTTTACAAGTGCGGCGATAATGTCCATACCACTCTGGTTCTGCCAGAGCATAAACTTTTCAAAACTTGTTGCGCCAACACCGCGAGTCGGCACATTTACAATCCTACTAAAACTCATGCGATCATTGGGCTGGTATACAAGTCGGAGATACGCCAATATGTCTTTTACTTCTTTTCGATCATAAAAGCGCGTCCCACCAATCAACTGGTAGGGAACACGGTGCTGCATAAATGCTCGCTCAAATGCTAAGCTCTGTGCATTAGTACGATACAATACCGCAAACTCACCGTAGCCCCGTGCGCCGATTGCTACCTGTGCGCTTACTCTGCTCGCCACCGCATAGGCTTCCTCAGCTTCATCATACGTTGCTTGAACCTGCACGGGTGCACCAGCGCCAACTTCCGTCCATAACTTTTTATCTGTACGCTCAACGTTCTTAGTAATAACATTGTGCGCAGCTTCAAGAATTGCTTCGGTTGAGCGATAGTTTTGCTCCAGCTTTACCACTAGCGCCCCCGGGAAGTCACGTTCGAAGTTCAAAATATTTTTAAAGTCCGCACCCCGCCAGCTATAAATTGATTGCCAGTCATCACCAACTACACAAATGTTTTTGTCGTTGTTTACTAAAGATTTTACGATTGCATACTGGGCGGCATTAGTATCCTGATACTCGTCTATTAAAATGTGGCGAAACTGCGTCTGATATTTGCGACGAACGTCATCTGATTCACGGAATAGTCGTACTGTTTCAATCAGCAAATCGTCGAAATCCAATGCACCTGCTTGTTTGCGCATTGATTCATAGCGTTCATAAATTTTTGCAATTGCTTGCTGCTGTGGATAATGTGCCGCTTCATTGTATTCGGATGGACCAACTAGCTCGTTTTTAGCATTGCTAATCGCCGCACTCACCGTTCGTGGTTTTATTTTATCGGTTCCAATAGAAAGCTGCTTCATTGCCTGCTTAATCAAACCCTGGCGATCATCTTCGTCATAAATGACATAGTTAGGATTGATACCAATCGCAGCCCCGTCTTGGCGAAGCATGCGCACACAAATACCATGGAATGTTCCCATCCACGGCATGAAACCTCGCGTGTTAGGCTGGCCAGTTAGCTGCGCAAGCCGCTCGCGCATCTCACGAGCTGCTTTGTTTGTAAACGTCACAGCCAAAATCTCGTTAGGCCATACCCCTTGATTGGCAACTAAATGGGCAATGCGGTGCGTTAATGTTTTTGTCTTACCGCTCCCCGCCCCGGCAAGAATCAACAGTGGTCCACTCTCGTGAAGCACCGCAGATTTTTGCGCATCATTAAGCCCCTTTGTAACATCCATTATTATCTATTATAGCCGATTACTTATTTAGTGCGTAAAGTAGTAATAGGCAGCACCCGCTAGGCCACCAACCAAGGCAAGCACAAGGACAACGACTACCAAAACAAGTGGAGATTTCGTCTTTTTGGGTTTTTCGAGTGGCTGTGTGTGAGTGGACGTGTCATAGATGGGAGTAGAGTCCCCAGTCGAGGAGCGTTGCTGCTCTTGGTATTGCTGTGGAATTGAGCCACCTACGGCCATAGACTCTACCCCTAATGTCGGAGCTTCGGATTGTGTGGCAGTAGTAGCTTCGGCAATAGGCTGACTATTTGATGATTCAAGCGCTAGTATGTCGCTTTGCAGCTCACTCGGCAATGGAACAACGGGGTTGATTTGAGATTCGGCCTCATTTGCCGGGGATGTTTCTTCTTCTCCTTGCTCTGTGGGGCTAGGCGCAGGTTCGAGCTGTTGTTCCAGCTCAACTGGCACCGGCATTCCCAGTGGGCGCTTTTCAACTTTTGCATCTGGAAGAAATGGGGAACTTAACGGCGCATCGACAGCAGGTTGCGCAACTTCATCTACTACTTCTGTCGGAATCTGTTCGCTTGGCGCTTCTCCACTCTCTTGGTGTGACGTATCAGATGGAACCGTCGCAGCAGACTCAGGTGCGGGCTCAGTAGACGAAACTGCCTCTGTTGCTTTTATTGGCTCTTCATCCTGCATAGCAAGATCAATTGGATCGGGCCAATCACTTTTAGGTAGTTCGGTAGCAGCTGGAGCTGCGTCTGTAGGAGTATCGGGTGTAGCGGTAGTTTGCGCTACAGAAGGAACCCCTGTTCCCGTTGACTCCATGTCAAGCGAAGACACTGCGGCTTCAGCCAATGCATCGGTGGCCACAGCAGGCTGAGGCGACTCTGGCATAGTTACTGGTGTAGTCGGCTCCACACTAGCACCTTGGCGATTCACTTTTGCAGGAGCGGCTTTCATATCCGAAGAAGGATGTATGACATCCATAAATTGACCGCGGCGCTTGACCGCAAGTGAGGAATCTGCGGAAGTTTGACTTGCTGAAACCGCGGAAACAGATGTGGCCGGAGTAGCCTCAGCCATAGCGAGCGTTACTACTTTGTCTTCTGGGTCATCGAGCCCCGGGTTACGCTTACTTGTATCGACATCACCCATAAGACTATTTACCGCCTTATCTAGTTCGTCAAAATCAAGCTCAGTCATATCATTTCTTCCCCTTAGCTGTTGTTACCCGGTGTGCTTTTTCGGCAATAAGTGCAAACGCGTGCAAGTCGAGGCTTGCCCCGCCAACTAATAGCCCGTCTATCCCTGCAGCATGCACAAATCCACTCGCATTATCAGGGTTGACGCTCCCGCCATAGAGTACACGAACTTCTTTTGCTACCTCAGCACCAAACAAGTGTTTGACTTGTGATCGGATTGCTTTCGCAGCCTTTTCAATTTCAGCAGGGGTTGGCGTTTCATGTGAACCAAAATCTTTTCCATTGCTCAATGCCCACACTGGTTCATACGCAATCACGAGGTTCTTGGCTTCTTCTCCAGTAATATTGCTGAGTCCGCCGATAAGCTGATCATGAATGACATCATTTGTCTCACCAAGCGTGCGTTCGTTGGCGGTTTCGCCCACACAGAGTACCGGAGTAATGCCGTTGCGATACGCTGCCTGCACTTTATTACGAATATCGCGGCCGCCCTCGCCAAACACGTGCCGACGCTCAGAGTGCCCAACAAGTGCATATTGCACCAAGCCACGTAATTGGTTGGCAGATACTTCACCCGTATAGGCGCCATCATCACGCCAATAAAAATTTTGAGCGGCTAGCTTAAATTCATGGTGATGCACCTGGAGTGAAACCGCCTGCAGTGCGAGTGTCGTTGGCGCAATAACAACTTCGACATCATCGTGGCGCTGGACAAGCCCGGCAAGTTTATGAATAAACAAACTTGCTTCACCTACATTGAAGTTCATTTTCCAGTTCGCGATGATAAGTTTTTTGCCCACTGTATAATACTGCTTATTCTTATTACCCTTAGTGTACTCTATTTTTTATTGCGCGTCCATAAGCGCTTCAATCCCAGGTAACTTTGCGCCGCTCATCAACTCAAGGCTCGCTCCACCCCCCGTAGATACATGAGTAAAGCTTCCGCCATGTTTTTTATCCCAGTGGATCGCAAAGTCGGCCGTGTCACCCCCGCCAATAATAGACACTTCCTTGGGATTCTCGGCCAGCGCTTTTGCGAGTGCTGCAGAAGCAGTGGCAAAAGCTGGTACTTCAGCATAACCAAGTGTGCCATTCCATATTACCGTTTTCGCTTCATGCACGATTTTAAGCATTTTCTCAACAGACTTCTCACCAATATCAAGGGCCATTTCTTTTGCGCCAACATTACTTACTGATACATTCTTTTTGGTAGCGGTAGGCTCAAGCGAAGTGCCAACGGCTACATCAACAGGGAGTACTAGTGCCTCATCGCGTTGGTTCTGGCCCACTTTATTGGCTACACAGGCATATACCGCTTCAATGACTGCGCCCTGCCCACTTTCAATCTTGCTTGCGCCCATACTACATCCCTCATGCGCAAGAAAGGTATTTGCCATAGCACCTCCGACAACAATCGTATCGGCTACTGGTACCATTGCCTTAATAACAGGTATTTTATCGCTTACCTTTGCACCGCCCATCACGGCAACCAGGGGTCGTGCAGGGTCTTTCATGGCGTGGGTAATCGTCGTATACTCACGCTCAAGCAGGAGTCCTGCGACGCTTGGCAGGTACTGGGTAATTGCTGCGGTACTTGCATGGGCACGATGCACCACACCAAACCCATCTTGTACAAAATAGCTTGCGCCACTGTCAGCCGCGAGTTGCCGGGCAAATACAGCGTCATTAGCCTCCTCACCCATATAAAAGCGAAGATTTTGCAGTACAATAACGCTTTTATTTGGTGCGCGTTTAATAGCCATTTTAACCTTTGGACCAATACAATCGTCAACAAACCGCACTGGATGGCCCAATAGGCTAGCGAGTCGCTCAGCAGCAGGCTCCAGGGTAAACGCCATGTCGCGCTTACCATCTGGTCTCCCAAGGTGGCTAATAATGACAACTTTGCAGCCATAATCAAGCAATTTTTTGACCGTTGGAACACTCGAGCGAATGCGGTAATCATCGGCAACTTTGCCGCTCTTCGTCAACGGTACGTTGTAATCTGCGCGCAGCAAAACAGTTTTACCGCGTAAAGGAATATCATGGATTGTTCGCTTAAAAAATTGCCCACCAGTTGTCATAAGCTTATTCTATCACGCGAACACGAAGTGTGTCGGTACCGCCTACAAGACCTGGCTGACGACCGCTCACGATTACCACAGTCATTTTGTCCATTTCACCAAAGTAATGCTTTTCAAACAGGCTTCGCGCCAACTCCGTACCTGCCTTTTCGCCATCGGGACGTACAAAACTACGAGTTGCATAGGTAAGTGCTAATTGCTGTGCAGCTCGTGGATCGCTCGTAACAGCACAAATAGGAAGGTGTGGCCGACTGGCGGCAATATTGGCCGCCGTTGCACCCGACTTTGTCTCGGCAATAATTGCGACGGCTTTAATTTCCTCGGCAACGGCGACTGCTGCGCGTGAGATTGCATTCTGGCGCCCCTTTTCGGGCTTAACTACAGCCGAATCAACAGAAGACACGGGCCAGTTTTCTTGTGTGTAGATAATTGTCTTTTTCATTGCAGCCACCGCTTCTACTGGGTAGCTGCCGTTGGCCGTTTCGTCACTGAGCATAACCACATCGGCACCCTGGACAGCCGCCGTTGCGACATCGCTTATTTCGGCGCGAGTTGGCTCGGGAGCGCTCACCATGCTGGCCATCATTTGTGTAGCGACAATGCTGAGCTTGCCATGCTTGCGGCAAAGCGCAATAATTTGGCGCTGGACAATCGGCACTACTTCAGCGCCTGCTTCTACTGCTAAGTCACCGCGAGCAACCATCACTCCATCGCTCGCCATCACAATTGCTTCAAGTGTTTCCGGCTTAATGGCAGCCTTTGTTTCAACTTTAGCAATAATCTGTGCTGTTGAACCAAGGCCTACCAAAATTTGGCGAAGATTATTAATATCTTCTTCATTTTGCACAAAGCTGAGCGCTACATAGTCAATGTCTTTATCGGCGCCAAACTCAATATCGGCCATGTCTTTTGCGGTCAAAATATCACCACCAAAATCGGTATCAGGAAGATTAATACCTTTTTTACTCATCAATGTGCCGTCATTTTCGACACGAAGCGTCACTGCCGTACTCGAAGGAATATCGACAACCGTTGTGCGTATATTACCATCATATAGGTAAATCGGCTCTCCAACTTTCACCTTCTCTGCTAGGTTGTATTGCACTGGCATAGTTAAGCCGTCATGTTGCTCACAGGCATAATCAAGTACAATCTCATCACCTTGTTTCACATGCTGGTTGTTGTCGTTCAATACGCCAAGCCGAATCTTTGGCCCCTGCAAATCCTGGAGCACAGCAACAGGTCGTTCAAGTTTTTGGCTCGCACTACGAATCCACGAGATTTGATCAATACGCTCATCGTACGAACCGTGGCTAAAGTTTAAACGAAAGCCGTTGGCACCTGCTCGCATAAGTTCTTCGACTTTTTCGGGACTGTTTGTTGATGGACCTAACGTGGCTAGGATTTTTGTTCGTTTAAAAATCGTGTTCATATTGGTCAATTATATCACGGCCGCAAAGAGGTGGCTACTTAATCGTGATCACACCGTCCTCAACAAGTGACCGAAAATGCCAGATTCCACGAGCATCGGTTTTGTAGCTCCAGTAAAACCACGCGTCAGCGGCCCTATATGCGCGAAGCTGATGGTCAATGTGCTCTTGGACTATTGCTGCGTGGTCCGATACGGGAAAACGGTCAAGCATAGCGCCTGCAATAATACCATTCCACTCGCCTATTATAATTCCCTGCCACCGCTGCAAGCGAGTAATGAGCCGAGCATGCCAGCCGACTATGCAGCGATAATACCAATTGAGTGGTAGCAATTTATGCGCCCAAAATGTAAAGTGATACCAATGAATATCCATCACTACAGGGTAATCTGATCTATCCCAAATCGCTGCGCTGAGCATTCGCGGCGTAAATGCATCGTGAAAAACAATCTTTGTATGTGGTTGAAGCTCGCGCACAAGCTCGCGGTATGCCTGGTTATAAAAGCGACGTAGTTTCCACTGTACAATGCCCGTCTTTGGCTCATTTAAAAGCTCAAGTCCCCAAAACGCTCGACTATTGCTGTACCGTTTTGCAAGCCGAACAAGCGTCTGAATCGTGCCCTCGCGATGGGCACTATCTTTGTACCAAAGCGCCTTACCAATCCGTCCACTATGATCTTGGCCATTTTGTGAGCCCGGTGCACCATGCATGCTGACAAGCACCTGCAAATCATATTTTTCCGCCATCCGAAACGCCCAATCAAGCTTACCAATACAAGATACATACGGGTCGTCACCATCGAATATCCAATATCCCACCGGAATACGCACTGCCTGAACGCCATTATCTGCCATCCACTTAAAATCTTCTTCACGAATGAAGTTTTTCTGATGATGACGAAGTTTATTCTTTGCGTCGGGAGTCTGCATAAACGTATATTCGTCTATAGCCTGAGTACCCGCAAACACACTGGGAGTCATCCAGCGCTCCAGCAGTAACCAACCACCTAAGTTCACACCTTGTAGTGCAGCCATGTAGCTAGTATAGCTATTCGTCACGCATATCGCGAATCGGGTTGCGTCGCACATTTCGAAGTAATGGAATAATCATACCAACAATTCCCGCCGTAAACACCGCCAGTGCTACATACAGCGTTTTTTCTGAAAAACCCATGTAACTAAATCGTAACGCAGAATCATGCAGTCCAAGGGCAAGGTTAGCATTCACTGTTGTGTCTACCCACAGCCAATTATTCACTAAGAAGCCCGCAGCAACACCAAGTATAAGTGCAAAAATGACAATGCGTAAGCAAAGCAGTAGTGTATAGGTTACATATACCTGCGTAATGTCGGTCCGCTTGAATCCAATCGCGCGGAATACGGCAGTCTCCCTGCGCCCATCGGCAATGGTTCGACCAATCGTAAGCCCTGCAATCAGCGCAGCAATGGCCGTGACAATAGCAATTGTCCATAGTAGCCCAGTAGACACACCCTGCTTTACCTCGTCTAGGGCAACACTATTGCTACCAAAGGGCGTCAACATAAAGTATTTCGATGCCGGCTGGCAGCCGGATGACATACCATACTGGCAGCTCTCTTTCTTTGCAAAATCACGAGCATCGGCCGCATTAGAAAACTCTGCAAAATACTGTCCAGCGCCCATCATAAAGAATTGGTTGCTCGCACCGGTTTCACTTAGGGCAGGCTGGTAGCTTGCCTTATTGGGTAACTGGTCGTAGAGCTCGGCAGGAATCGCAAAACGAAACGATTGCGACATGAGCAATGAGGTGACGATTTCTTTCGCGCCTAATGAGAAGTTTTGGTCCATATCCGCCCAGCCATTCGGCGCAACACCAACAATTTCATACGTCAGTTTGATCTGCACAGGATCAACTGCTTTACCAAATTTACGGTCAAACTGCAGCTGCTTCTCCAGGTATTGCTTTTCTGTACTCGTCCGAACGTCGCGAATGATGGTCGCTGGTCCACATGAATCATCAGCCGGTAGTCCATAAACAAGCGAGGGTTTTTGGTAAGATGAGTTCTTCTTGTTCGCTTCGATTTCCTTTGCGGTAGTAATTGCTTGCCCAATTTGCACACTGCTTACCGAATTTCGATAACAAGCCGTAAAGGTGGCGCCGTTGGCTTTTTGTCGGAGCTTTTCAACGTACCCAAGCCGTTCGCTTGCTGAAGCACCTTGCTTAGGCGCACTGTAGCCAGTAATTTCGGTGGCGCGTTTCTGAGAAACAATAACCGGTATCCGGCCGCTTGACGGCTGCCACTTACTCTCTTTTATTGCGTAGCTTGTGAGCAGCGCTTTTGGTACAATCACTGCGTTAGTAATATCGGGTGGAGCACCGGTCATTCCCGACTGCTTTGATACGTCGACTGCTTCAAATTTCTCTTTTCCGCTCTTCATTTCTACCAATGTTCCATCGTTTGGCTGCACTGGCTTTGCCGCATAGTAAACCGTTGGGTTATATGCTTTTGCAAATTTCTTGAAATCATCAAGTGATCGCGTTGGCGAGGCTTTTTCTTGTGCTTCTTTAACGAGTTTCTGCCCAATGGGGCTTGCATACGAAAGTGACTGGGTGCCATCGTATGTCTCCACGGGCGAGGGGTCTTGGCTGGCATCATATTCAATACCGAGCCGCTTCGCCTCGGCCTTTTTTTCGGCTATGAGCGTTTTATGCTCGTTGAGCGCCCTCGCAATCAACGTCGGGTCGCGCGACACATCACCCGTGTCTTGGTACCCTTGCTGGCCACTAATAATAAACCGCCCTGTCATGCTTTTTTTCGTGAACTGTTCTACGCTCTGAAAAGTACCGTCAGTAATGACAACTACCGCCATGACTAATCCGAACATTACGCCAGCTATGGCTACGGTAAATGCCGTACGTACCTTGCGTGTGCGCAGCTTGGTGTGCGCCAACATGATTGCATCGCCCAACCGAATCATACCAGCACCCCGTCTTTCAGCTTTACTTCCCTATCCGCTCGACTTGCAATCGCGTCATCATGCGTCACCACCACGACTGTCGTGCCAAATTCATTGCGAATCTTTTCAAACAAGTCAATGATTGCCTTGCCATTTTCGCTATCAAGGTTACCGGTAGGCTCGTCCGCTAAAAGGATTTCGGGATTATTCAGCAATGCCCTGGCTATGGCTGCCCGCTGCATTTGCCCACCAGAAAGCTCTTTAGGATAATGCTCAAGCCTATCACCAAGCCCTACGACTGCCGCCAACTGGTTTACGCGTTCGCGCCGCTGTGACCGCTTGGTGTGTGCAGGAATGCCTGCAACCTCAAGATTTTGCCGCAATCGCAAAAATGGTTGCAAGTAAAAGAATTGGAACACAAAACCAATCGTGCGATTACGAAACTCAGAAAGTTTCTTGTCGCTGAGTGACGCAAGCTTATTGTCTTGAATCATCACTGTTCCTTCAGTTGGTCGATCAAGCCCGCCCATAAGCTGTAGTAGCGTACTCTTACCACTTCCGCTTGCACCAGTAAGGGCCAAGAACTCACCCTTATGCACATCGAGCGTTATGCCATTGAGGGCGTTCACCTGTTGTTTGCCAATTTTGTAGGTTTTTTTGAGGTTCTCTACGCGAATTATTACTTGTTCAGAAAGTGCCCGGCGCGGTGTAACGGGCTGGGTGCGGCGAGCGGGTCGTTCGTACGCCGCTTCACGTAGTGCCCGCACTGCCTTTACAACATCGCCATCAAAAAGATCAATATAGGCTTGAACTTTGTCTTTTGAAACGTCTGTCATGTGCCCACCTATTCCTTGCTTACCCTACCGTTGTACCAAACAATACACCCACTCCGTAGGTGATGGCCATTGCCAGCAAGCCACCAAACATGACGCGCGCAACCGCACGGCGCTTTGAAGCATTGCCAGCATGCGCGCTAAGGTACCCGACGCAAAACAACGCCACTACAACCGCCGCAACGGTTGCTGGAATTCGCCAATCTTGTGGCATAAAAACAATGGTCATAAATGGCACCAAGCCACCAATCGTAAAGGCAATGAGTGATGCAATAGCTGCGTGCCATGGATTGTTAATGTCTTCAGGATCAATATTAAAATGCATTCGCAAATGTGCTTTGAGTGCATCTTTTTTCGTCAGCTCGGCAGCCACCTGGTGAGCTAACTTGCTGCTTACGCCATGCTTCATATATTCACGGGCTAATTCATCTAGCTCATATTCGGGCATTTTTTTGAGGTCACGCTTTTCTTCTTCTATATATGCCTTTTCGGCATCACTTTGACTGCTGACCGATACATATTCGCCGACTGCCATACTCAGTGCACCTGCTACCAGTGCGGCTAAGCCAGCCAAGCCGATTGCCTTTGTATCAGCAGTAGCACCCGCCACGCCCATTACAACACTACTGATGCTCACAATACCGTCATTGGCACCTAGTACCGCAGCGCGGAGCTTGTTTAGTTTACTGTTATCCGCCTGATCAGACGGTAGATCGTATTTTTTGTTATCAAACTCTGGCATGCCCTCAGTATACACCGGTATTCACACAATTCATATTGGTTATGATTGCAATATTGTTGACAAACAGTAAAATACATATCATTCAAATATGAGCTGGTTTTACCGAGGAGGAGCCACAATGTTCAAGAATCTTTCAAAACGTGCCTATGCGGCGACAATGGCGCTTACACTGGTGATTACACAAGTAATTGCGCCAATTCAGCCAGCTTTTGCGGATAATGATAGGGACGGCAATGGTGGCAATGACGGTAATATGATTTATTGCCATCAGCAACAAAATGGCAACTGGAAGGTAGATATGGGTGCGCCCAACGCCAGTGACAACAACAACCGATTTGTTATTGGTTACCTGCAACCGGGTGAATCCTGGGCAGATGTACAAAAGAGTGCCAACTATCAACCATCAGTGTGCGCAGAGTTTAATGCATTTAATGCTCCAAACCTCACTCCAGCTACTTGTGATAGTTTGGCCACATTGAGTGCAACCTACACCACAAGTGCCCTCGATTACCAATATTCCCTTGATAATGGCGCCACAAAGCTTCCCCTTGAAACCAACACCGCTGTTGAAATTCCTAACGGCTCCACTGTGTACGTATATATTTATAATGCGCTGGTCCCTGGCGTCATACTAAAAACGTTTGGACCATACGAAGTAACGACGCCAGTGTGTGTTGAGCCAACTAAGGTAACGCCAAAACCAGTAGCTGCTAGTGACACCTGTGGCACTTTGAATGACAAAATTACCTGGACTCCTACAACAGGGGTAGAATACTACTACACCGATCCTGCTACGGGCCAAGAAGTAATTTTACCTAGCACCGAAACAACTACCGCTTACACCGGTGGCCAAACAATTACCGTTATGGCACGCGTCACGGGTGAAGAGTATGTGCTTGATGCTGAGGTTCAAACAGAATGGACGCTTGAGTTTAGTAATGACCCTTGTCAAACAGAAGTTACCTCACTCATTGCCATTGAACAAATGGAAGTATGCGGCCCCGACAATGATGTTCTTGGCATGACCCTTCCTGAAGACACTGAAGGGGTTGTATTCCTTGGTGATGGATCACTCTGGTACGAACATGTTACCTACCGGTATGATTCTACCAACAGGTCATATACCCTTATTCCAGACAACGGATACTTTTTGCCAGAAGGCACGCAAACCCTCTACCAAATCAACGACACGAATACACCCTGCCCTGCACCAGTGTACACTCCTGTAACCTGTGACGTTGCCGTGGGTTACGTGACGGTAACATTTGACGAAGAAGCATACGATTACTACGTGTCAGGCACAGGCATGGATGGTGAGACGCCGCTTACAAGTGGCCTGCCCTTTGCTATCGATAAGCAAGGTACTTACATCGTTACTGGGTATTGGTATGAACAGCTTGTCTACACCAGCGACAGTTTCACATACCCAACCCTTACCAACTGTACTCCAGGACAAGGTGGCGGCGGAAGCACACCGGTAACGCCTGATGTCCCAACAACCCCTGTTAACAATGGGGTTCTCCCGGCTACCACACCACTTCCATCACCTATTGAGCTGCCTCATACCGGTGCAACAAACAACGGTATTGTTATCGCACTCGTTGCCGCACTAGCAACTTACGGTGCAGTGTACTTTGCTCAGCCAAAACGACACTACTAGTATGTAGTATACTATCGTACTAATCAAAAACCGCTCGACAAGGAGCGGTTTTTGATTAGTAGAAGAAAGTTAGCGGCCGCTGGGCACACTACTTTCGATATACCCGTAGTCAAATGATTTATGAAACCCATCACGCATACCAAGAGTACGCGACACCAGTTTATTAACTCCCGTATTATCGAGCAGTGTTTCGGCAACGATTGTCGAAACCCGCTCGTCAAGATAGGCCGTCGCGATCGCCTTTTCAAACATCAGGTTTGAAATTCTTTCTCCGCCAGCCGTCCGAACTCTCGCGTCAGGACTGAGCACTATGTGAAGTGATGCTGAACCGTCACTCGCCGTTGCATACCCCGTATGCCCAATCACCCCACCCTCTTCATCGACCAGTACATAGTCATGCGCCTCGTCACCTTGCACGAGTGAGGAACATTCGTAACCAGACTTAGCTGCCGCCTCAGGAGTAACCATGGCAAAAAATCGTGTTCGTCGATCAGCATCAGAGAGGCGACTATACATGCTCTTCATCGATTCTCCATCTTCTTTCAAGAGCGCTCGGAGGGTAAAAGTATCGCCCTCGGCCGTTTCAATAGTATCAACTGATTGCACAATCTTCTCAAGTGGTGTCCGATCATCGCCAAACCACGTTTCAACATACTGCCGTGACATATCAACGACACGCGCATACATTTCATCAGCATTACCGCTTGGTATAACGTGGCTAATCAGCTCACGAAACCCTTGTGGCACCATAAGCCTGCTTGCGTCAAACGCTTCAATCGCTAAAACAGCCATAGAATGCGTCACACGTGTGGCGTATTCTCGCTGCATACGAACTACCTCTACTGGCAGTTCAAGCGTTTGGCGAACATATCGTTGTACCAGTTTTTTGCCTTTTTTGGGACTCACTAAAGAATAACTATACCACTATAGTAACTATTAAGCAATCGTTGGGCGTACCGTGAATATACATCTAAAACGTCGTTGCCACAAGCGGCAGGGTGTTGTCTATTCGCAACCAAGCAAAAACCTCTAGCTAGCGCCAGAGGTTTTTGCTTGGTGACCCATTTGGGGCGCACCTGGAACGCTGTTATTGAAGATTTGATACGACTCAGCGAGTTATTGGATGACGAGGAGGCTGGCAATGTTTAGCCTATTCCGTCGAGCAAATATTGAGCTGCTGTATTCTAATTTGTATGATGAGGTGAGTTTTTATCCGCACTTCTTTAAGGATATTAAACAGGCAAGAAAATCCATTTTGATTGAAAGCCCGTATCTAACCATTCGGCGAGCCGAGCAATTGGCGTCCGTTGCCGCAAAAGTGTCGCATAAAGGTGTGAGCATCAAGGTGTTTACGCGGTATCCTGGCCATCATACACCCAGGTTACGCGCTGAGGCTGAGGAAGCGATAGGGATATTACAAACTTCAGGCATACGAGTTTTTATATCACACGATTTACGCCACCGTAAAATCGCCATCATAGATAATACGGTTTTATATGAGGGCAGCCTTAATATTTTAAGCCAATCGAAAAGTCGTGAGGTGATGCGGCGTACGATATCGCGTAGACTGTGTAAGCAAATGCTCACATTCACAATGCCCCATAAGTAGGAGGTGGTACAATATGAGTAATATGACAGATGATATTGGCTACCAAGTTACTGACGAAGATGTTGCCGCAGTTATACACTGGCTTGAAATTAACGATCCAGAGAACGCTAACGAAAAAGTCGCTCGTGAGATGCTAATAGGAGCACGTGATATGTGGCGCGACATGGGCCGAGTTGATATTGATTTGCTTTATAAAGCACGCGAAGATTACAAGAAAAAAGACGACTAAAACGGTAGTATATCTGACGATTTTACGCCAAGTACCTTGAGTATTTTTTCAAGGGTCTCTAGCTGTGGCGTTTGCTTGCCTTGCTCGACCTTAGCATAAGCATTTGAATGCATGCCAACTTTATCAGCAAGCTCGCGTTGAGTTAGCTTCTTGCTATGTCGAAGAACCTTGAGTTCCTTGCCGATATGTTTAGATAATTCAGTGGCGGCCATAATAGGCATATCATACCATATTTCAATGCAATGCCTAAACCTACGAAACCTATACCGCGCTCGATACGGGTTGAGGCGAGCACCAAGCCAACCGTAAGCCACTTAAATACTGTTATGATGGCGCTATAGCCCATAAACTCCGCAAAAAACTCCATAAAACCCTTACTCTATCTGGTCTGCTCTATTCGTGTCAACGCGCGAGCCGTGGCAAGTTCAACCGCATAGAGATACTACGATTAAATCAGTCAAAACTCTTTGGCCTCAGTCGCATCTATACCACGCTCAGCCAAAATGCCTACATCCCCAGCCCGTATAACCACTTTTACATCAACGACCCCAAGCCGCGCAGTATCATGTCGCTCCCCTTTACCGACCGCATCATCCACCAATGGGTTGTCGAGGAACTGATCAAACCGTATTACATCCCGCGCTTTATAGATCAAACCTACGCCTGTATACCTGGTCGCGGTACGCACGCCGCCGTACGGTGCGCGCAAACCTACTTACGCCGTTCGCTTCGTATATACAAAACGCCGTATATCATCAAACTCGACATTGCTAAGTTTTTTCACAGCATTGACACGCCGACGCTATTCACCATATTGCGGCGGGATATTGAGGATCCTGAACTGCTAGCGCTCCTCCATACCATCATATTTAACGGCATCAACGACGTAGGTCTACCGATCGGCAACTACACCTCTCAGTATTTCGCAAACATCTACTTAAATGAGCTTGACCAGTACATCAAGCGGACACTGCACGTCAAAATGTATGTCCGCTACATGGATGATTTTTTGTGCTTTGTTGACTCCAAGCCTGAGGCAAGACGAATTTACCGAGCTATCGAACAATTTGTACAAGACAAGCTGCACCTTAAACTCAATCCAAAAAGCCGATACTTCCCAGCCCGTCACAGCCTTGACTTCTGCGGCTACAAAATCTACCCAGGGTATATGCTGCTGCGCGACCGCAGCAAACGACGATTATGCCAAATCATTGACGATTTTGAACAAAACCTCGATAACGAGGAACGGTTTGAGCGCCGCGTTAACGCCTGGCTCGGCCACGCCCTGCACGCCAGTAGCTACACATACGCCACAAAAAAGCTCGGTCACTATGCTACTCGTTTTGCTCGGCTAACGCCAGAACAAAAAAGTAACCCCCGATGTTCGGCCGTAAAACAGCTTACAAAAAAGGGGCTACCATAAATATTGTTTATTTCCTTCGGCCAAAGCGTCACCGCTTTGATCGTAGCAAAAAAGGACTGGCTCCTGAGTGTATGCGTGCACGTTCCCCGCCTCCGTAAAGCACGGTATGAACGCTTGTTTGCTACACGCTGGACAGCACGAAACCCGATGTTGTTGTTGGCATTGCCATTGTTGCTATTCGCCGAAAACAACCCAGCGTTCGAACCATTGTTCGAATTGCCACCGCGGATAGACCACGGGTTGTCCGCGTCCACGAAGTTCGAGTTATCTGAACCCCACGACTGGTCGTTACTGGTCACGGACTGAACTGGACGTGCGTTTAACGGAGCGAGCCCCGGGTACGCAAAGCTATAAACTAAGCTACCTAGCTTTAATTGTACTGCTTTTTGCCTGCTTGGCTATGTTCATCGCCCA
>DDEW01000006.1 GCA_002336935.1 Candidatus Saccharibacteria bacterium UBA1944 | reverse complement strand
AGACCAGCTTCACTACGAGCGCATACAGGCTTTCAGTATAATAGCAGTTTTTACCTCTTATTTCAACAGGGATGAGCAATTTATTTTTATGAGGTAGAGTGATATAATATTCGAAGCACGGTATGCCGCTGTAGCTCAGCTGGTAGAGNNCGTAAAGCGTAGGTCACCGGTTCAAATCCGGTCAGCGGCTCCACGGGAATCATTATGAACAAAGAAGACATTAAACTATCAATAAAACGCGTTTTCACTGACAGGCCTTTTCTTTGGATGATGGCTGCGCTGGTTGTGACTGGATTCTTATATAGCTTAGTTGTTGGGTTAAATATTCGAGCAAGTGACGTCACGGTATACTCGCGTTACACTGCCTTTGGAGAGGGTCATTTCTACAAAGCGCACTGGCAGTATCTTATTGGTTTTGTGGTATTTGGTATTGTGGTTACTGTCACACACCTTATTCTTATGGTGAAGCTTCACAATCTTGATCGACGCCAGACAGCATTGCTCGTGGGTACTGTAGGAGTTGTCGTTCTGGCAGTGGCAGGTGTTTATGCACTTGCGGTGATGCAACTCGGACGCGTTTCATGATAAACCTTGAACTGCCCCTTGGTAAGCGCACAAAACTTTACCGCTTTTTTGAGATTTTGCCAGCCTTCATTAGTTACGGCATGATTATTGCGTTTATTCTCCTCTCAATCTTTTGGCCACTGGGGGCGGCTGTTTATTTGCTCCTGCTTATTACGACAGTATTTGTGAAATCAATCGGTATTGCCTACCATACAGTGCGAGGGCATAGCCGCCTGGTAAGGGCGCAGCGTATTGACTGGCATGCTCGGCTCATGGATTTTCAATCACCAGTAGAGGCGTATAAAAGGGTAGGCGCCCAATCAGGTAAGTCGTTCGACTTCAGAGCACACAAGGAGAATCTCCGTCTCATTGCTGCCGACCCCGGTAGTCGGCCTAAACCGACAGATATCTATCATGCTGTTATTATCGCCGCATACAATGAAGCGTATGATGTCATACAGCCCACTATTGAATCGGTGAAGAATGCGACCTATGACAACGAACGCATCATTCTCTTTTTGACCTATGAGCAGCGTGGCGGTACGGACATCGAGGCGGTTGCCAAGCGGCTCCAGCAAGAGTATAGCAGTACATTTTCTGCCTTCGAAATTGTCATGCATCCAGATGACCTGCCAGGCGAAGTAGTGGGCAAGGGACCAAACATCACGTATGCAGGCTACGAGCTGCAGAAGTGGTGCGATAAGAATAAGCTTGGGTACAACAACGTCATCGTGACGACGCTTGATAGTGATAATCGCCCTCATCCAGCTTATTTTGACTACGTCGCCTATGAATATATTGCTCAGGACGATCGTAAACATCTTTCATACCAGCCAGTTGCACTCTATTTTGGGAATATATGGGATGCACCTGCACCAATGCGAGTTATCGCCACAGGTAACTCATTTTGGACGATTATTAGTAGCATGCGGCCACATACGCTTCGTAACTTCGCCGCTCATTCGCAGCCACTTGACGCACTGGTAGAAATGGACTTCTGGAGTAAGCGCAGTATTGTCGAAGATGGACACCAGTACTGGAGGAGCTACTTCTATTTTGGTGGTAACTACAGCGTACTGCCTATCCATGTACCTGTTTATCAGGACGCAGTTATGGCTGATACCCTTAAGAAAACACTTGTAACCCAGTTTAAGCAGCTTCGACGTTGGGGATACGGGGTATCGGACATTCCCTATGTTGCGACACGACTCCTTACAAAGCAGCGCAATGTGCCATTTTGGGAAGGCTTTGCTCGCTTTGTCCGTCTCGTAGACAGCCACGTAACACTAGCAACAATGGCAATTTTGGTAGCGTTTGGGGGTTGGATACCGTTGATTGTTAGCCCGGTTTCTTCTCGCAGTATCACTGCCCACTCGCTACCAGTTGTTGTAAGTCATATTCAGCAGATTGCCATGATTGGTTTATTCATTACGATTCTCCTCATGCTCAAGATGCTTCCGCCACGACCGGAGCGTTATAAACGTCGTCGTACACTGTTCATGGTGCTGCAATGGTTCCTCATGCCGGTGACTTCCGTCTGCTATAGTTCATTGGCATCATTTAATGCCCAGACTCATCTTGCGCTCGGTAAGTATCTCGATAAGTTCGATGTGACTGATAAGGCGACACTTGCTTCGCAGGAGCGGGCACGTCAACAGAAGAAGCGCCAAAAGTCGTAGGTCGTCCGGGACGGCGTTCGCCGGTTACCAGTCGGTGCTGTAGGCCATACGATAGTGCAGCAGCCTTGTCGTATCGTTCTAAGCATCGGTGAGTAATCATCGCAATATCATCGCTAGAAAGCGCCCGTCGATAATCGGTGGCGACGATGTCTAGAACACTAAAAGCGATATCCCATGCCACCTGTGCACCAAGCTGTTTGTTATGCTGGAAAGCCTCGGCAATGCTGAGGATCAAGCCACCCATGTTAAATGGTGAAGAACTGTTCGTTTTGCTGTTCCATACCTCGTAGAGCTCGTGAATGCGCGGATGCTCATCAGTCGTAAACAGGTGACCACATCTTGGGCACTGCCTCCTTCGCCACACTGAGGGGTGCCGCTTATGGGGCCGACTATTGATCACCTTAGTGTCTTCACAAAAACAATTTACACAAAACATGACTATATATTGTCATAAAGCTTACAATAATGCTAGTGGATAACGCAATATAATGTGTGGGTAAAAGAGTCGCCCCAATAGAGGGGCGACGCAAAGTAGGCTATCGGGAAGTGAATTACAGAGTACGTTCTTTAACGTGCTTCTTGGCTTCGCTCCACGTCTTGTCGTATTCAAAGGCAAGACCAAAGCTGTCAAGTGCTGAGGGTTTAGTTCTGGTGGTATGGGTAGTATTCTTACTCATATCCACATATTAGCACAAGCATTATATTTTGTCAAGTTTCTTGGATCTCGCTGATATATCGCAGTTGGTATAAATAGTTGCAAAGTAAATGCAATTTTATGTGGAAAACATAAGCACAAGTACTCCCAAAAGGTAATAAACCCTATAAATACGCACCTTTACTATTAAAAATTGACCCGCATGGGGGTCAATTGTTAATTTTGGTGCGATTTTACGCCGAAATCCGNNTTCCCCCCCGCCGAATTTCTTTTTTAGCTGAAAAGGGGTTGGCTGGTGGTTCGCCTACTGCAAAAGCAGTAGAGGCGGCGCGGCTCCAGTCGGCGTAGCCGACGCGCTTGCGCGCCCTAATCCTGTATGTTTAGTTGCTAATGAGAAAACAAACAACAACCGAAAGCAAAACAGAAAGCACAAGGACGGCTATCGCCGCCCTATTCTCACCAGTAAGGGAGCGTGCTCCGCACGCAAAAAAAGAAGAAAATATGATACAATGGAAAGCAGTATGGCAGAAGAAACTATCATTACAATCTCGGGACTAACGAAAAAATTTAAAGATGTTACTGCCGTCAATGATATTTCACTCACCGTCAGAAAAGGCACGGTGTTCGCCTTTCTTGGCACAAACGGTGCAGGCAAAAGCACAACGATAAATATGCTAACAACAGCGCTCCAACCGAGTGCAGGCATGGCGCGCGTCGCAGGCTATGAACTGGGCAAAGATGACGCGAATATCCGCCAAGCGATCGGCGTCGTCTTCCAGCAGTCGCTGCTCGACCCGCTGCTGACGGTGCGTGAAAATCTACGCCTCAGGGCAACTTTTTATGACCTAAAAGATACCGATAAGCGTATTGCCGAGCTCGCAAAACTCATTGGACTAACCGACTTTCTCGACCGCAGATATGGCAAGTTATCGGGCGGACAGCGCCGCCGTGCCGACATTGCTCGCGCGCTCGTACACAAGCCAGAACTATTATTTCTTGATGAGCCAACAACAGGACTTGACCCAAAGAGCCGTGAAGATGTCTGGAAAACAGTTATGGACTTGCAGGCAACGACTGGACTGACAGTATTCTTGACGACCCATTACATGGAAGAAGCTGAACGCGCCGATGATGTCTACGTTATTAGCAAAGGAGTTATTGTTGCGCACGACACGCCGCAAGCACTACGCGCCAAGTATACCACCGACACACTGACGCTTGTCGCAAAAAATACGAGTGCACTCCTCACCAAGCTGGACAAAGCAAAAGTGAAAGCAACGAATACGAACGATACGATAACCGTCCACACCACATCGGCACATGGGGCGCTAGGGTTGCTTAAGGCACACGAAGCGGACATTATCGATTTTGAGTTTCGACACGGCAACATGGACGACGTGTTCCTGTCGCTGACCGACAGAGCTGAAGAAACGGAGAGTAAATAATATGATAGCCGCACTGACGAAACGCCACATGCGAGTATTCTTCCGTGATAAAGGCGCGGTGTTTTTCTCGCTTTTATCACCGCTCATCATCTTCTTGCTGTTTTTCTTGTTTCTCGGCGCGTCGCAGTTGACGAGCCTCAAAGAGAGCTTGCCGCATGTAGACGAGGACAAGCTATCACTTTTTCTTAATTCATGGGTATACGCCGGTATTGTGATGACAACGACCATAACGACAGGACTTGCTGCCTTGGGCGTATTCGTGGCCGACCGAGAGAGTGGACGATTTACCGATTTTGCCGTATCACCTGTGCCACGCTGGAAAGTCGTGATGTCATATCTGCTGGCAACTGCGAGCATTGCAGCGATCATTACAACTATCGTCTATCTCGCAGCTCAGATATATCTTATTACGCAAGGCGCGCCAGTGCCGACATTCGAAGTCCTTATTCAGACGGTCGGACGATACTTGCTGATTGCGTTTAGCTTTGCTGCGTTGTCAAGCCTTGTGATTACCTTTATCAAGAGTAACGCGGCATTTACATCGCTCAGTGTTATCGTCGGCACAGGCATTGGCTTCATGGCAGGGATTTATGTACCACTCGGCATAATGTCGGCGAGTGTCGCAAATGTACTGAACGCTCTGCCGTTTGCGCAAGCAGCCGTATTACTGCGCGAACCATTTGTTACTGTGCCACTCGAGCGTGTCGGCGAGGGGCAACCTGCGCAAGTGGTTGAACAGCTGGCAGAAACCTATGGACTACAGGCTATTATTGACGGTCATGTACTCAGCTCATCGACAATTGCTGTACTACTCGCTGCTATCGGTATCGTGGCGTTGACGCTGGCGACCGTGCAAATATCGCGTAAATTAAAATAAGGTGGGTAGCTACTACCCTATATCTGGTGTGCCGACGCTAGGTATAGCGTAGGTACAGACCCACACCGCCAACGTTGCTCAAGAGCGACAGTGACCCCACCAGCCAACCCCTTTTCAGCTAAAAAAGAAATTCGGCGGGGGGACATCTCAGAAAAAAGCAAAGGGGGCGGCTGGTGGGGCG
>DDEW01000010.1:13429-24896 GCA_002336935.1 Candidatus Saccharibacteria bacterium UBA1944 | reverse complement strand
GCATCATCGTCTTCTGTGAAGGCTCGGTACTGATACGCTCAAGCGTATTCAGTGTGCGTAGATTGATGGCACCCGGCGTAGTCGACAAAATTTTGGCAGCTTCAGCGAGGGTTTGGGCAGCTTGTTTTTCACCATCAGCGTTAATGATGTTGCTACGGCGTTCACGCTCAGCTTCAGCTTGCTTCGCCATGGCACGCTTCATGTCTTGTGGCAATTCAATATTCTGAATCTTTACGTTCTCAACATCAATGCCCCATTTGTCGGTCTCTGCATCAACAATTGTTTTAATTTGTTGGCTAATTTCTTCGCGCTTAGCAAGCAAATCGTCCATATCAACATTACCTGTTACATCACGCAAAGCTGCCTGGGCAAACTGGCTCGTTGCGTAAATATAGTTTGTTGTTTCGAGCATTGCCTTGGCGCTATCAATAACGCGCAGGTACACCACGGCATCAACTCCAACCGTCACGTTATCTTTGGTAATGATTTCTTGCTTTGGTACGTCAATTGGCATACTTCGCACATCAACACGCATCATCTTTTGAATAACCGGCCAAACATAGCGAAGTCCGGGCTCACGCGTGCCACTATAGCGACCTAGCGTTAGTACCACGCCACGTTCGTATTGATTCACGACTTTAATTCCCGCAAGCAGGAATATCACAATAAAGATAAACCCTGGGAAAAACATTGCTAATAAACCAGCTATTATTTCCATACCTCTCCTTTTTTAATACCTTTAGTATATCATTTTTGTGAATGTAAAGCACTGGCAATAAGCGCGTCAATTAGCTCAGGGTAATGCATGCCGGCAGCTCGCCATAGTTTGGGATACATACTAATATTAGTGAAGCCCGGTAGTGTATTAACTTCGATCACATACGGCGTTTTACCTTCGAGCAAATAGTCAATTCGCGCTAACCCAGAACAACCCAATACGTCGTACGCTTTGTGCGATAAAGTACGAATTTTTTCTTCAACTGCAGCATCGAGGTCAATATTTGTAAGTACCTGCGACGTACTGTCGGGCGAGTACTTGTCGTTATAATCATAGAATTCTGCACCTGCAATAATTTCACCAATGCCGCTTACTTTGTGGTGCGGCGGGTTACCCAACACGGCCGTTTCAAGCTCGCGTCCGCTGACTGATCGCTCAATGAGCACACGATCATCATGCTCAAGCGCCGCGTGAAGCGCAGGTATAAACTCGGTTTTACCATGGACCTTTGATACACCCACAGAGCTACCTGCACGCGAAGGTTTCACAAACAAGATGTCGCCTAATTCCGCTGCTATCTCTTCGTATTTTGGCATTGGGCTACCTTTGCGATGTACCCTATAGGGTACCGTTTTAACGCCATTAGCCTCTAGTACTTGCTTTGTCAAAATCTTATCCATACATACGGCACTAGCCGTTGTGTCACACCCTACAATAGGGATATGGAGCAGTGCCGCAAGTCCCTGTACCGTACCGTCTTCACCATTCTT
Source organism: Candidatus Saccharibacteria bacterium UBA1944 (assembly GCA_002336935.1). Classification (GTDB taxonomy): domain Bacteria; phylum Patescibacteriota; class Saccharimonadia; order Saccharimonadales; family Saccharimonadaceae; genus Saccharimonas. Next base: position 23,408 of record DDEW01000010.1, on the reverse strand, counting down.
ACCATGGAGAACTGGCACTATGACATCAGGGTGAATAACTTTGTTACCAGGCAGTGTAATGAAGCTTTTTGTGCCAGGCGCGGCAACCAGTTGCGCTCCGCCGTGACCAGACAGATTATCGAGCCAACGCTCCAGCAACCACCACTTACCTACTTTGTCGATATAGCACAGCAATACATCGTATTTTTCACCATCCATAGCGGCATAGACATTACGAGCAGAAGTCACCGAAACATCGTGCTCCGACGACTCACCGCCAAAGAGAAGTAGTACGGTTTGTCGTGACATAGTACCTCTAGTATACTACAGTCATGACTCTTTCGTCATTTCGGCGGCGCATGGTGCCTATGTATGCAGCGAAGTTCCTGAGGAACTTTGTTTTTTGGTATGCCGTTGAAAAATTATTTATGACAAGCATTGGTTTTGGTAGCGAATCAATCGCACTCATGGTAGCGCTCTATTCAGCCATGTCAATCCTTATGGAAATCCCTTCTGGTATTCTGGCGGATCGATGGAGCCGCAAAGGAGTGCTTATTCTTGCTACGGTCAGCCTAGGTGCAAGCAGTTTGGTCGGTGGGCTAAGTTATGATGTACCCGTTTACTTACTTTCGGCAATATTGTGGGGGTTCTTTGACGCACTTGCTTCTGGCACCGACGAAGCCATGGTATACGACGCACTGCTTGAAGAAAAAGGTAACGCCGACGATTTTGAGAAAGAGTATGGCATATACAACGCATTTGGGGGTATCGCGCTCTTTGCCGCTGGCCTGGTTGGCGGGCTAATCGGAAACTCTATTGGTTTACGCGAAACGTACCTTTTAACCGTACCCCTTGTGCTCCTTGCCATTCCATTGGTGCTACGGTATCGCGACGCAACTATTCACAAACATGCAGCCGAGACCGCCCTGCTTACCCACGTTCGTGATACATTTAGTGTCGTCTTTCGCAATCCAAACCTCATATGGATTCTTGTCACGATGTTTAGTATTGGTCTGGCAAATGGACTTGTCGGTGAAATGCACCAACTATGGTACATCGCCCTCTCGGCGCCTGTGCTGTTCTTCGGCGTTGTGGGCGCGGTGGTAAACGCCACGTGGGGATTTGGTGGTATCATTAGTCGATTTTTTGTAACGAAGCGAGCAATCGTGGCAGCTATCGTGGCCACATTTGTAGCTAGTTTATTCTTGATTGTCGCTAAGCAGTACGTGCTCGTGCTCGTGGCCCACTTCGTGATTATGATACTCGCCAACGGGCTTTCGGTAGCGATGGTTGCACAGATGCATCGCCACCTGCCTTCACGTGTGCGGGCTGGCGCTAGCTCAGCAGTAAATACCGTCGCGCGTTTTATCAACATACCACTCGTACTACTATTTGGTTGGGTAGCTGGCCAATATAGCGTATTTACTGCAGCATGGATAGTGGTTACACTCGTTGGTATTGGGCTTGCGTCTGAATTAAATGTACGCGCCAAGCGAAACAGCGTACAATAATTACATGGCTCGCACCCCCCTTGCTGAACAGCTTCGGCCAAAGCGTCTTGACGATGTGATTGGGCAATCACACTTGCTTGCAGCTGGTGAAATTCTGCGGCAAATTGTCACCAAACAAGAACCGGTCAACTTAATTTTTTGGGGACCACCAGGAACAGGCAAGACAACGCTTGCGCGCATTATTGCAAAAGAAGTTAATGCTGATTTTATTGAGCTCTCTGCTGTTACGGCCGGCAAAAAAGATGTTCTTGCCGTAGTAGAGCATGCAAAGCAAAACTGGAATCTTGGTATTCGCACTATTTTGTTTGTCGATGAAATCCATCGCTTTAACAAAGCTCAGCAAGATGCTTTTCTGCCTCACGTAGAAAGTGGCCTCATCACACTCATTGGCGCTACTACCGAAAACCCCAGCTTCGAAATTATTACTCCGCTGCTCAGCCGTAGTCGTGTGCTGGTACTAGAGTCACTGAGCAAAGAAGAAATTACGAAAGTACTAAAACGTACACTCAAGCACCTCAAAAAAACAGGCGTCGCCACGGCAGCAGCACTTGCCTACTTAGCCGAACTAAGTGGCGGTGATGCACGGGTAGCACTAGGAAACCTCGAACTCGCGCTGAGTATTAACGACAAAAAAATCACTCCTGAAGTTGTTAAAGTAGCTGCGCAGAAGAAAGTGCCAGGCTACGACAAAAAAGGCGACATGCACTACAACGTCATTAGTGCGTTTATCAAGAGTATGCGTGGCAGTGATGAGCGCGCAACTACGTACTACTTATCTCGCATGATTGATGCTGGCGAAGACCCAAAATTCATTGCCAGGCGTATGGTGATATTTGCTAGCGAAGACATTGGACTTGCAGGCAATGGAGCATTGGCGCTCGCCATTGCTACTTTCCAAGCAGTCGAGCGCGTAGGGCTACCCGAAGCAAATTACAATTTGTATCACTGTGCAATCGCGCTCGCGCGCAGTCCTAAATCACGCGAAATTACCGAACATATGTATGCAGCAAAAGAACTAGCGAAACAGTATCCCAACTCGCCTGTGCCGCTTCATATTCGTAACGCGCCTACCAACCTTATGAAAGACCTTGGTTACGGCAAAGATTATACATGGCAAGCTGACTTTAAACACACAAAAGGCTTTTTGCCAGACGACGTAACATAGGGGGAAGAATGAAAAATATTTACGAAATAAATACCGCCACGTGGCTTTACCGACTCAGCAAAGAACAAGAGCAACCCGTAACGCTTGGTACCGTACCGGACCATGAGTTAGCGCGCATTGCACGCTTTGGTATGGACTGCGTGTGGCTGATGGGTATTTGGCAACGCAGCGAAGTTGCTGCCGAAATTAGCCGTAGCGATGAAGGCCTTGTTCAAGAAGTACGCGCGCTTCTTCCAGACTATACGCCAGAAGACATTATTGGTTCTGCATATGCAGTGAAACAATATACCATTGACAGCCGCTTTGGTACTGCCGACGAGCTACAGCAACTTCGTGCACGACTTGCTGAACGCGGCATGAAACTCATTCTTGATTATGTGCCCAACCATACCGCTTTTGATCACCCGTGGACACTAAGCAATCCGGAATATTACATCACTGATACCACTGAGCGCGCGGTTCAGGAGCCCAGCCATTTCCGCCAATGTGGCGAGCATGCCATAGCAAACGGCAGCGATCCAACACTTGCGGCCTGGCCTGATGTTGCGCAGCTCAATGCGTTCAACGCAGGCTACCGGGATGCATCGATACGAACTATTCTAGACATCGCCGCTCTGTGCGATGGTGTGCGCTGCGACATGTCAATGCTGCTATTAAACGACATCTTCAGCTCAGCCTGGAAAGAACGGGCTGGTGATAGGCCCGAGCAAGAATATTGGGATGTCGTTATTAGGGGGGTAAAGCAACATTACCCCGAATTTGTATTTATGGCCGAAACGTACTGGGATACTGAGGAACGACTCGTATCACTTGGTTTCGACTACTGCTATGATAAGCGTCTCTACGACCAACTTGTCGTGGGCAATATTGCTGAAGCCGCCCAACATTACGAGCGCACTGCAGCAATGCGTACACACATGGTCCATTTTTTGGAGAACCATGATGAACCACGCATTGCGAGTTTAGTGGGTGCGGATGTTCACCATCATGCTGCGGCGTACGTACATAGTCTACATTCAACACATTTGTGGCATGACGGGCAATTTGAAGGTTTTCGCAAAAAGATTCCTGTGCATGTACGCAGAGCACCGGCCGAACAAACCGATGCTGAAGTTGCCGCTCTCTACAACGAAGTATTTACATCGAGCAACTAAGGCTGCTCGAGCGGGTGTTCACTGCATTCAATAATAGCGCCCTCATACGGCCTGAGAGTAATTTCACCATCTTGAGAAATATCGGGGTAGTCAATGGGGTGCGTGCAACAGAGCACTCGACCTTTATGCGGCAATGTAATCGTGTTGGCGCTGTAGCCAAAATTCAATACCACGTACACGTGTTGATCGCCAAGCCAACGTGCAAAAGTAAATACATCGGCTTCAAGTTCACCAAATTCTTCGTAGGTGCCATTACGCAAAATATCGTAACGACTTCGCATGCGCAGTAGTCGGCGATAGAGCGACAAGAAGGAGTCTGGTTCATGCAGCTGTGTTGCTACATTGTGTCGTGATACCGATTCGCCTGTTGGTAGCCACGGCTTCACATCGCTAAACCCCGCATACTGGCCCCGCTCCCATTGCATTGGCGTGCGGGATGGATCACGACTCGATGACATATCTCCAGATGTAAAAGCACGCAAATCTCGCACGTCGGCCGCCTGTATTGGTGTATCTGGCATACCTAATTCATCACCGTAGTACAACGTTGGCAAACCCGGCAGCGCCATTTGCATGAGCGCCACTAACCGGGCTTGTTCATCACCGCCCATCCGGCTCAGCAGCCGGCTTTGATCGTGGTTTCCAAAACAATACACAGGCCGATGAACATTTGGATTGAGCATGCCCTGAAATTCGGTGATGAACTGCCTGAATGCATCGGCGTAAAAATCTGTCCAAATACCTTCAAAGTTAAACGGCATACTTACCTCGGGGTTAATGCCATAGAAGCCTAGGTATTGATCTTTGGTATTGTAGTTAGCATCTGGATAATCTTCAAACACCATAATGCGGTTGTCATATTCCTTCAATACGTCAGTGAGCTCACGCAAATACGGGAAAAGATTCTTCCAAAATCGACTGTACTTATGAATATACCTATCGTATTCGCCACCCGTTCCATCAGCACTATGGTGTCGACCACTTTTGTCTTTGGGATCATCACGAAAGAGTGGATCCTTAGAAATCCAGCGCACCGCATCAGCACGAATTCCGTCAACTCCTAAGTCCAGCCAAAATCGAACCACTCGCTTCATCTCATCGCGAACCATCGGATTATCCCAATTCAAATCCGGTTGTTCCTTCAAAAATGTGTGTAAATAATATTGACCACGGCCTTCATCATATTCCCATGCCGATCCACCAAATATACTTAGCCAGTTATTTGGCGGGCCGCCATCCGGCTTTGGATCTCGCCATACGTAATAATCACGCAGGTCATTGGTACGACTAGAACGTGATTCAACAAACCACGGGTGCTGGTCGCTGCTGTGATTAGGAACAAAATCTACCATAATATTAATGTTGCGTTCGTGGGCTTTTTCAACCAGCTCTTTAAAATCCTCTAGCGTACCATACAATGGGTCAATACCGCAGTAGTTGCTCACATCGTATCCCATATCGGCCATTGGCGACGGGAAGATAGGCGAAAACCATAGCGCATCGATACCTAGCGAATCCTTCTGCCCATGAATATAATCAAGCCGATCTATCACACCGCGAATATCACCAATGCCGTCACTATTCGTATCCTGAAAACTGCGAGGGTATATTTGATAAATTGCGTTTACTTCACGCCATGATCTACTTGGCATTTGCTCGCTCCTGATCATCTTTTAGCGCAGCGTATACCCCATTTGTCCAACCGAAGCCGTCTTGCAATGGGTATTCACCGCCACCACCAACACCGCCAACTTGAACTACATTATATTTTTCAATCATTTTTCGTTCTGCCGCAAAGACGCGTTCGTTGCTTGTCAACCACGCATCGCGTATGCGATTGGCAAGCTCGTGGTACCCATACTCTCGCAGCCCCTGAACTGCAACCCACTGTAGTGGCGCCCAGCCGTTTGGAGAATCCCATTGTTGGCCGTTGTTGACGAGCGTTGTCACTAAACCACCTTCGCACAAAAATTTGTCTTCGATTTGACGCGCCACTGCAGCAGCCTGCTCGCTCGTGGCAATTTTTGCATACAGTGGGAACACGCCCGCGAGCGTTAATTTACGTGTGCTCGTCCCATTGCGGAAGTCATAGTCGCAAAAGAAGTTCTGTTGCGCGTCCCAACAATATCGTCGTATAGATTCAGCACGCTTTTCAGCCGCTCTACGAAAGCGTTTAGCTAACAGTGGCTGCTTAATGAGTGTATAGGCTTCGGCTATAGTTTGCTCATGCATATAAAGCAGCGCGTTCAAGTCAACCGCAACCATATCGGTTGTATGAATGCTCTGTATGTCTTTTGTGTCTTTAAACCACCGCGAGCTAAAGTCCCAGCCACTTTCAGCGCCCGCCCTGAGATCAAGGAATATTTTGTCTTTATTAGCATTCCCTGCTTTTTCGGCAGTTGCGATATCTTCACGCCGCGACTCAGGGCGTGGCGTTGTTTTGTTGTCATAATAGCGATTCAGGATTGTACCGTTTGGCATTCGAACCACACGTGCGTAGGCGGGCATATCGGGATGTTCACCAGCAAATTTTCGCCCTTTCATCCAAAACCTATACTCAATCAGTAGTGCCGGCAAATACTCAGCATATGTACGTGTACGACCTCGGTGCCGCGCCAGCAGCTTCACCATTTGCGAAAAGAATGGCGGCTGCGAACGACTCAAAAAATAGCTTCGATTTGCCGTGGGAATAAGCCCAAACTTGCGCAGCATGTAGGTATAATTTTTCATCATTCCTGTTACCGTACTCCACTCACCATCAGCGGCGAGCCCAAGCATAATGAAGTATGAATCCCAGTAAAACTGCTCGCTAAACCGGCCGCCAGGCACCACGTAGGAATGAGGAATGGGCAGCAATGAGCCGCGTGTTTTACGATTCCGACGCGTTAGTTCTGGCCACAAGTTTGCTACATGCTCACGAGCAGTTGTGGCAGCAGTTGGCGCATACGGTTCATGTCGCCGTGGACGAAACTCATAAAAGTGACGATTCACAAACTCGTTCAAATCAAAATTAGGGTCAGCTCTGGCTAACTCGTATTCTTTGCGAAGTTCACGGGAACGCTTGCGGGGCACCATATCAACAAATGTTTTGCCATCATCATACACCTTAGACTGCTGCACATCATGAAATAAATCACCATACGCATCATCAGGGCTCTTGCTCGGACGTATCGCCACGCCAGCAGTAGTCACCATCGCTGATTTGACTTTATCGAGTTTTGGTTTTTTGCGAAATAGCCGCCGTAGCATATAAAACACATTATAGTGCTTATGCACATCTGTTACAAGGTGAGATCTGGCTAATTAGTTTTTGTTAGGTTTTCGCGTTGCGTTTACGCTCGTTAGGATCAAGGTATTTTTTACGAAGTCGCAAGCTCTTTGGTGTCACTTCAAGCAGTTCGTCGTCTTCAATAAAATCAATACACTGTTCAAGGCTTAGTTCGGTATAAGGCGTCAACTGTACAGCACCATCGCTCGATTTAGAGCGCATATTAGTAAGGTGTTTTGCTTTACACACATTAATTTCTAAATCCTCTTGACGATTGTATTGACCGACAATCATGCCCCCGTATACTTCTACAGCCGGACCAACAAACAGTTCACCACGCGCTTCAGCATTTTGCAGTGCATAGGGTGTCGTTGTGCCTGCTTCAAATGCAATCAACACGCCATTACGAGTTTGCGGTAACTTGCCGCCCATTGGTTCGTAACCATGGGGAAGGCTATTCATAATAACCGTTCCCTTGGTGTCAGTCAGCAAAATATTGCGTAAACCAATCATTGCACGTGTTGGCAACAGGTAGGTAATTCGTGCAGTACCACTTGTCGTTTGCTCTTGGCGAACCAGTGCGGCGCGTCGCCCACCTAGTTCCTGGCTCACAACCCCCACAAACTCTGGGGCTACTTCAATCTGCAGTTCCTCCATAGGCTCTTTTTCAACACCATCTTCGATGATTGTCACTACCTGTGGACGACCAACTTCAAATTCAAAGCCTTCCCGGCGCATGGTTTCAATTAATACCGATAAGTGCAGTTCGCCACGACCCGACACCTTAAACCCAATACCCTCCTCTTCAACACGGAGTGCAACATTGGTTTCGAGTTCTTTCTTTAGCCTGTCACCAATCTGGCGACCGGTGGTAAACTCACCTTCTTTGCCCTTAAGCGGGCTAGTATTGGGACCAAGATACATACTCAGCGTTGGTGCTTCAATATCGATAATCGGCAGCGCTTCGGGTGTATCTTTGTCGGCAACCGTTTCGCCAATATGAGCATCTGCAATACCAGTAAGCGCCACAATATCGCCTGCGCTCGCTGCTTCAACCTCTTCTCGGGTAAGTCCTCGATAGCTAAAGATTTTATCAATCCTGCCGTTCACAATCGCGCCGTCACGCTTAACAAGTGCTACCACTTGTGCGCGCTTTGCTGCGCCGCGACTAATGCGGCCAATCGCATACTTGCCGAGGAATGAATCGTATTGCAGTGCAGTTACCAATAATTGCAGCGGCCCGTCGGTCACTGTTGGTGCTGGAATATCATTAATGATGGCATCGAATATCGGCGTAAGGTCAGCGTGTTCGCTGGGGTTGTCAGGCAACTGTGTCCAGGCTTTGCCTTCACGTCCAATCGCATAATACACAGGGTAGTGCAGCTGGCTATCATCTGTTGCAAGCTCCAAAAATAAATCTGCCAGTTCATCTTCCACTTCGGCAATACGACGCGATGGCTTGTCAATTTTGTTAATCACCACCACTGGCTTTAGCCCGACTTCGAGTGCTTTACTCAATACAAATTTTGTTTGTGGCATAGGGCCTTCTTGTGCATCAACAATCAATAGCACGCCATCTGCCATGTTTAGCGTGCGCTCTACTTCGCCGCTAAAATCAGCATGCCCCGGCGTATCGATAATATTAATTTTGTGCTCACCATGGTAAATACTGGTTTGCTTGGCGGTGATGGTAATGCCCCGTTCATGCTCTTGATCGCCGCTATCCATAATAAGCGACTGGCTCATTTCTGCCTGATTATCGCGAAATGTTTTGCTTTGCTTCAATAATCCATCGACCATTGTGGTTTTACCATGGTCAACGTGCGCGATAATGGCAACATTGCGAATAAGTGAGCTGTCTTTCATAAAATAACGGCCTGCATTTTGCTACAGACCTTCCTTGGTTATTATCATACCATATTCTTAATGACTAATCTATCCCTGATAGCATTGTATGATCTTCGAGAATTATAAAATAAAATGGTGGAGCATAGGAGATTCGAACTCCTCACCTCTTCCATGCCATGGAAGCGCTCTACCAAATGAGCTAATGCCCCAAACAGATCTTTAGACGCAAGGTGCTAGAGTCACTTCGCATTTGGTAGAGCGCTGGCGCCATTGATTTACTCGGCAGCCGCCTCAAACAGCAAATGAGCTAATGCCCCACGATTCTTTTACTATACCAAAAACACCCCCGATTGCGGAAGTGTTCTTGTGCTGTTACGCGCCCACCCGGGGCACGAATTTTGTTTTTACTGTTTGTTTTGTTAAAACGCAATGGGTTACCCCGTTTGCGTACCAGCATAGGACTAGTATGCAGTATTTCATCAAAAAACACAAGCGTGATATGCTAGAGAGCGATGAAGCATATTGCAAAAACTCCTGCATGGGTAGAGTTGATCGGATGGGCAGGCACAGCCCTCATTCTCATAGGCTACGGTATATTCAGCACAGGCCTGATTGCAGATACCGGCCTCTACCATACGTTCAATCTCATTGGTTCAATTGGCGTGGCAATCTTGTCATATTATCGTCGTGTTTGGCAGCCTGCTATTATCAATACTGCATTTGCACTTTTTGCCGCGATAGCATTGCTACGCATTTCCCTCTAGTCAAAACGCGATAACTGTGCTTTACTACAAGTAGTTCAGAACAAGTGCAATGATAAGAAATGAAAATTAGTACCAACTATTCTTTCAGGACGAACGCAACTTTGGTCGATCTGACGATACAAGTAATAATGAAAGAATAGTATGGCAAAAGCAAATCTATTTATCGGTAGCCTCGCTTACGCAACCACCGACGACAGCCTCAAAGCTTTTTTTGAGCAAGTTGGCGTTGTTGCAAGCGCACGAGTTATCACTGACCGCGAAAGTGGTCGCAGCAAAGGCTTTGGCTTTGT
>DDEW01000010.1:0-13414 GCA_002336935.1 Candidatus Saccharibacteria bacterium UBA1944 | reverse complement strand
GGCAACGACCGCGGCGGCAACGGTGGTTCATTCCGCCAACGCAGCTGGTAATCCTTTGGATGCACGAAATACCACTCCTCCACGGAGTGGTATTTTTAGTGGACAAATGGCGAGTTAAGCCATGAAAGATTCCAACCAAACCACGCGTTCATCAGCCCATAGCCGTTCACGAGCCATACTGTAATGACGACGGTCATAAAGGTTAAAATCCAAAAAATTGCCCTGATATAGAATGGCTGGCGTTTTTGCCACTGTTGCCAGGCATCGTATTTACCATGAGCGTACTCATGCAAGTCCTTTGCCCATTGGAATTCTGTGGCTAGTATTGATAGCCCAATAAATACCACTACCCACCCGGGTCCTGGATACGGAATCATCACTGCCCCAAGGAGCAATACCGCCCATCCGACAAGCCCAATCAGTGCTCGACGAGTGCTATTTGCCAACTTTACCATGTGCCCCCTTGCGCTGTAGCCCAAATTGCCCCGAAAGCGTTGGCTGCTTATAGTATTGCGGCAATACTTCGCCTGCTAACATGATTGCTAAAACAACGGCAAAACCGCACATGATTGACGGTATACCGGCAATCGTTGCTGGATCAATAACATTCACCGCAGTCGTTGGAATAATAAATGCCATATAGCCAAACGCGAGCGCCTTGAGCGCATTGGCGTAGTGTGGCTTTGATTGCCTGCGTGCCATGATAAAGCTATATGCCGTACCAACAATGAGCCAACCATAGTAGTAAGCAGTATACAGTGGTGCAGCGGCAGGTGCTGTTTTGAAAATCACATAATTACCAAGGCAAGCACTGCTTGTCATCCCTTGCCCACTCAGTGCAAAGAATGCAGCGAAGAGTCCTGCCGACACATAGGCAGCGGTAACCATACCATAGCGTTTTTCACCTGCAATTCGTGTTGCTAGGTGAAAGCCGAGTGGGGGAAGCATAGTAATTGCCACGTAGCCTAGCCGTGACCACGTAAGGCTATCGAGCCCAAACGCACCCTCGCACACATTGTACTCAGCCAACTGAAATACTCCCAAGAAAAACAATATTGCTACGGCAAGCTTGGTAATGTTCGTCAGGCTGTAGCGCCAAGTCACATATATCGCTAATCCAATTTCAATCGCAAAAGTCGCCATCATTACCGGTGGCGAAAAGCAGTGAAGTCTATTTGTTTTAAGGTATCGCATATATTCATTATAGCAACAGCGTATCCTATCATGACAATTTTGTTAGTGTACTATTGACACTTACATAATAATTCGCCATAATGGGGGTAGTATCACCATTAGCAGAAGGATGCGTAGTATGAGAAAACAGCAGTTATCAATCATTTACGAACTCGGCGTACTGCCAAGTATCGATCCCGAAAAAGAGTTCACTGCACGCTGGCATTACCTATCCGAATATTTGGGCCGCTCCGGTATGAACGGCTTTGTACTCGGTATATCGGGCGGGCAAGACTCGCTCTTAGCCGGGCTCATGGCACAACGAGCCGTCGAACAGCGCCGCGCAGATGGATATGATGCAGCATTTCATGCCGTACTCCTACCCTACGGCGAGCAAAGAGACCGAGCAGACGCACTACATGCGCTGGAGGTTATTACCCCCGATTACGTTCATGATCTCAATATTCAACCAGCAACTGATGCCTTTGCCGATACCTTCAACCAGTCTGAGGCTGAGCCGTTAACAGATTTCAATAAGGGCAATGTCAAAGCGCGACTGCGTATGATTGCACAGTACGCCTTGGCCGGCCAACACAAGTTGCTCGTCATTGGTACGGACCATGCAGCCGAAGCAGTCACTGGTTTTTATACAAAATACGGTGATGGTGGAGCGGACATTCTACCGCTTGCCGGGCTCACAAAACGCCAAGGAAGGCAGCTCCTCGAATACTGCAACGTTCCATCGGTATTTACCACTAAGCCACCAACCGCGGATCTTCTAGATAGCACACCTGGTCAAGCCGATGAAGCCGAGCTTGGGCTGCGTTATGAGATTATCGATACCTATTTAGAAGGCGGCGAAATCGCCACTGCTGATGCCGAAGCAATTGAACAACGGTTTGCCATGACCGCCCATAAGCGTTCAATGCCAGCAGCGTTTACCGCCACTACTAGTTGATAAAGTATAAGCAATGTTATATACTTAGTGTATGAAATACGCTACTCCCTATATACCCCCTACGCTCACTGTCGATGCCGTCATCTTTCAACTTAATGGCACAGAGCTTGAGGTGCTCTTGACTCAACGGAGCGAAGATCCCTTTAAGGGCGAGTGGGCGCTCCCCGGCGGCTACAATGCAACTGGTAGCACCACCCTTGAAGCCCTCGCGAGTGTCGTAAAGCGCAAGGTTGGCGTAGATATCGACGCACAGCTAGCGTATATTGAACAACTTTATACCTTTGACACCGTCGCCCGTGACCCTCGCGGCCACTGTGTCTCAGTTACCTATATGGGTTGTGGACGGGCAATTGAGCTTGGTAGCGGTTCACAACACGCCGCATTCTTTCCCGTAGACAAACTGCCAAACCTTGCCTACGATCATGCCAGCATTATTGCCTACGCCCGGGAACGCCTGAGCGCTAAACTGACTTATACCAACGCAGTAGCTGGGCTCCTTGAGCCAAAGTTTACGCTCAGCCAACTGCAAACCGCCTACGAAGCTGTTATGGGGCGCGAAATCGACAAACGTAACTTCCGTAAAAAGTTTTTGAGTTTAGGACTAATCCATGAGACGCCCGATATGTGGCGTGAAGGTGCGCATCGTCCCGCCAAGCTCTACGCGTTTAATAATACCTCGCTCGAAGTGCTTTCGCGCAGCTTTGACTAGTGTTTTTATTTTATACAGACCCGAAGTTTACGTAGAAATACTATCAGCCATTCTGGAACATCTACGCTGCTAATGCACGTATTGCAAGTTCCCTTGAGGTATCGTGAAGCATTTTATGCAATGCGGTCTGCTCGTAATCAGCAGGCTTCACAAACTGCCCCTTTGTCTTCATCACACTCATCGCCGCCACAATCGATGCTGTGCTATCAGTATCTCCGCCCAGGTTAACCGCCTCATAAACGCTTGGCGCAAATTCCCCGTCGTGGGCCAAAAATGCTCCATACGCCATGGCAAGTGTTTGCGGGACAAAAAAGCCTTTACCGTCGGTATTATCGAGGATTGTCTGCGTATCAAAGTAAAAATGCTCGTTCAAGAACAACAGCTCACTTGAAATATCACGTGATGTATCACCCAACCACTCTTCGTGCCGCTTTGCCGAAGCCAGCACTTGTTGCACAAATTCTTCCTGGTTGTAATCGCTTGTCATCAGATAGCGCAGCGCATCGTGGTGCACCCTTGTGGCAACTTTAGCGGTAGGGTTATTGTGAGTAAATGCCGTCAGCCGATCACAGTCGCGGTATACTTCGGGCTCACCTGTTCGTCGTACGGTATGCCAATACGCAAGGGGAGCAAGCTTCATTACCACCCCATTGCCCTTACCCTCTTTTTCGCCGCAGGCTTCGGGCGGCACCCCATCCAAAAAGCGTTCCACGCTACGAGTGGTTGAGCCACCCCAGCCACGCTTTACGATTTGCTTATTGGGTTTAACGACTTGCGGCGTTTCAAAATATGCCTCTGCATGCAGGTTGGCAATATCGCGCAGCTCAAATGCCCCGGCCCGCGCCAAGCTCCGTGCAATGACCAAGGTCAATTGGGTGTCGTCACTCCATGTACCAGGAGCAAATTCGCCAACATAGAAGGGGTTTTCATTGGTTGGAATGAGCGAATCAATATGGCCATAGACGGCTCCTATTGCCTGATGTGAGCGCGTTTCCACCGGTAGTCCCGCAGCATCACCGTAGGCAACTGCCGGTACCAGCTCTCGCCCAATTCGTTCTAGCGCTGAATCTGCCATGGCTCCTCCTGTGGCAATAGGCGTTCAGCAATTTCTACCTGACGCAACAACTCGGCTGGCGCGTAGCGACGGCGTTTAGCCAGTTCCACCCACTGCCCGCCATTTGGCGATTCATTTGGTTTGGTGGTGTGCACAATCCGCATCCAATGCAGTTTTGTGCGCTCATCACGGGCATCTTCTGGATTAATACGCGAAAAATCCATTACCGTACAGTTTTCAAACCAAAACGTTTTATCATGTAGTTCAAACTCTTCAGGAAGCATGTACGCAACTTCATACAACCAGGCATTCATGGTGTCACCGTGACTGAATAACAGGACGCGACCATCGGGGTACTCACGGTGCAGGGTACCCTGCATATCCCTCACCCTGGCGTTCACGTCCATCAGACTTTCACCGCTATTTAGCCGCGCAAACATCGGGTTTTGCTTCTTTTCCCAATAGGTTTCAGGGTAGCGCTCTTGCTGCTCTTTGCGAGTCAATTTGCCGTAGAGTCCCCAATCTCGCTCAATCAACCTGTCTTCATGAGTGAGCTCCACTTGCTCATCCGCACAAGCATACGCAGCGGTTTCGCGTGTTCGCAAAAACGGTGAATAGAACACTCCGTCGAACTGTGCGATTCTGCCGATGTTTGACCGAATCCAATCGCCCGCATTCCTAGCCTGCTCTCTACCCCGTGGCGTCAAGCGCTGTAACCAGTCTGGCCGCGCCATAATTTGTCGAGCAATTTCTGGGTCAACGTTATGGTCATCGCGTTTTTGTACCACATTCGCTTCAGATTCACCGTGTCGAACGAGTACGAGTTCTTTGGGCATCGTCATAATAGGGCACCTCTTTCTGCCTTCACTATATCGCCGAATAAAATATTTGTAAATAGTGTTGACATAACAATAACTATGCGATACAGTCAAAGTAGTTAGTGTAATAAGTACATTAAGTACAGAAAGTGAACTACTATGGAAGCAATGCTTGCCTTCTTCAACGTCAACAATATATTTTTTACGTTTCTCGGCTACCCCATTAGCTACTTAGAATTTGTTGGAACAATTCTTAACCTCGTTTGTGTCATACTGGTCGCCAGGCGCAACATCCTCACCTGGCCTATTGGTATTGCTGGAGTTGTTCTGTTCGGCGTGTTGTTTTATCAAATTAACTTATATGCCGATTTCTTTGAGCAAATCTACTACTTTATTACAGGTATTATGGGCTGGTATATGTGGGCCAGGCTTGCCAACAAGAATGATGCTGATGACAAAGTGATAGTCGAGACTAATACATGGCGCTCTAACCTCGCATGGCTTGGCGGTATTGCACTCACGAGTGTTGTTGCCACGTGGGCACTTAGTAATATTCATACCTGGCTACCACAGTTTTTTGCAGAACCAGCTGCGCTGCCTGCAATCGATGCGACGACTACCGTCATGAGCTTTGCCGCTCAGTACCTCATGATGAAGCGAAAACTCGAAAACTGGTACTTATGGATTGCGGTCGATATTGTAGCGGTATGGTTGTACTGGTATAAGCAGGTACCGTTTGTCGCACTTCTTTACCTCATTTTCCTCGGCAATGCACTGTACGGCCTATGGGCATGGCAGCGAACCACTCTACGTGAGCAAGCATGTATAGCTGAGGAGGCGTAACCATGAAAGCTGTCATCGCCGGGAAGTTTTATCCACCCCATCTTGGCCATAATTACCTGATCGATGCTGCACTGGCCAAGTGTGACCATGTGGACGTATTAGTTGTCGATAATCCCGCTTACCATATTCCAGCGACCCGTCGCCAAGCCTGGTTACAAGCACGGCATCCGCGCGCAACGATTCATATTATTCCCGATATTGGCAAAGATGACGACTCGGTAGCGTGGGCAGCACACACCATGCAGTTCTTGGGGTACAAGCCAGATGTCGTGTACAGCAGTGAGCCTTATGGAATCACGTGGGCAAAGTATATGAATGCGACGCACATAATGGTCGATACCAAGCGCCTCGCCGTTCCTATAAGCGGCACTGCGGTCCGCAGTGACTTATACGGTAATTGGGACTATCTTTCGCCACAAACCAAAGCCGGGCTGGCAACACGGATTGTTGTGCTTGGGGCAGAATCAACAGGCACCACAACTTTAGCTCGTGACCTTGCGACAGCACTTAATGCTCCATGGGTACCAGAAATTGGTCGCCCCTACACTGAGTCGATCATGACCACTAAAACAGCGTGGAAAGACGATGATTTTTATGCCATTGGTAAGCTGCAGCAGCAGTATGAGAACGAAATTGCTGCCCGAAGTGACGGCATAGTGGTGTGCGATACAAATGCAACTGCAACTGAGCTATGGCAACGACGTTACATGGGAAAAACCACCAAAGAAATGAAGCAAATAGCCAGTTGTGATAAAGCTGATTTGTATATCATCACTGGTGATGAAATTCCCTTTGTGCAAGATGGATTACGTGATGGCGAGCATATACGGCACACCATGCACCGCTGGTTTGTGGCTCGCATTAAAAAGTCTGGTGCTCCCTATATAGTGGTGCACGGAACCCCTAAAGAGCGCCTGGCAACTGCCCATAATGCTGCCCTCAAAATCATCGAGCAAACGAGAATTATTCAATAATTACCAAAAAAGTGTTGACATGACACTAAGTGTAAGGTAAAGTGTAAATATTAGTTAGTGTATAACTAACAATAAGTAAAGGAGAAGACTATGGAACTATACGATTCAATCCCAAAGCGCAACGTACTGATCGCCGTTGACGTGCAAAACGACTTCATCAGTGGAAGTTTGGCGGTACCCGAGGGCGAACAGGTGGTATCCCCTATTAACAAGCTTGCCGAGCGAGTACGTGCCACCCACCTAGGGCGTGTAGCCTTCACGCGCGACTGGCATCCGGCGCAAACTCCGCACTTTGATGCTTGGCCTATGCACTGCGTGCGCAATACCGAAGGAGCAGCCTTCCACGCTGACCTGGACATACGGCCAACCGATACTATCATTAGCAAAGGTACAGGCACAACCGATGGATACTCCGGCATGGAGGGCAAAGCAAAAAATGGTGTCACCCTTGAAGCAATGATTGAGCCCCAAGGATGGGAGGATGTTGCCGTGTTTGTTGGCGGCCTTGCCACCGACTACTGCGTACAAGCAACTGCCATTGACGTACGTAGAGCATTCGAGAACCGCCGTAATGTGGAGGTGTACGCTATTCGCGAAGCAATGCGCGGCGTAAACCTACAGCCCGGCGACGACATAGCTGCGATCAACAAGATGGCCGAAGCGGGTGTCAAAACCATTTCCCTCAAAGAAGCGTTCACCCGTATCGATGCACGCCGACTGGAGCAATAGCATGAAGGAATCGCTATTAAACCTACAAGATCAATATAAGTTCCCTATGGGCGATTTGATTCACCAAAAAAATGCTGATGCCGAAGTCACGTTCCGCATGCATAACCGCCGACCAGACCGCATGCGCATTGCCGACTATGTGAGCGTGGAAGAACTACAAGCTCACTATGATAGCCTGCTCGATTTGCAGTTTACTCCCGAAGAGCTCGACTGGTTGCGTGATCAAACTGACGCGCTCGGCAAGCAACGCTACCGCGATTCATACCTAGGCTACCTGGCAAGCTTTCGCCTTCCCGCAATCCATGTATATATGGACGAGCAACACAACGACATTGCCGCTGAAGTCACTGCACCCTGGAATGAATCGTCGCTATGGGAGATACCCATGCTAAGCCAGCTGAGTGAACTGTGGTACCCACGCTACTTGGCTGCAAATGGCATCGACCCTGCAGCTGTGTGGGCAGACGGTGACCGTCGGCTTGATGATTTTATTGCTAAAGTCAATGCGACACCCGAATTCTCTTTTGCTGAATTTGGTACCCGCCGTCGCTATAGCAGCGACTGGCAAGATCATGCAGTTGAACGGTTTAAAAATGAATGCCCTGAGCACTTTCTGGGCACCTCAAACCCTCACCTAGCGCGCAAGTATGGTATAGCCGCCATTGGAACTAATGCGCATGAACTAAGCATGACCTATGCCGCACTTGAAGAATCGCGTGGTGGAAACCCCCTTGATGGCCAAAACCAGGTTATCGCCGACTGGCTAGAGCGCTACCCTGATATGCCAGTTGCACTCATCGATACCTTTACCAGCGACGTCACGCTGCATGATATGACACAAGAACAACTGGAGCGAGTAGCAAGCTACCGCATTGATTCTGGTGATGAACGAGAGGTTGGCGCCAAAGTAATTGCCGCGCTAGAAAAGGCCGGTATTGACCCACGCACTAAAACACTCTTCTTCAGTAACAGCCTTAGCATCGACAAAGCGCTCGCCCTGGACAAAGATTTTCGCCAGGCAGGAAGAATTGGTGCAAAATTCGGCATTGGTGGCCATTCTGTCAACAACATGGGCGACGGCAATGGCAATGATATTCCAAGCTGGAATGCAGTGGCAAAGGCCGTAACAGTCAATGGTAGAGGCACCGTTAAATTAAGTGACGACAGTGGTAAGCACATGGGCGAAAGCGACGATGTAGACCGCTACCTACGCCTTGCTCGCCAACGCATGGCAACACCAGCTGCACACTCACCCGAGCTGCAGGAGTGCGCCTAATGGAGCGGTTGCACTCACGAACGGAGCGCATTATCCATCCAGAATTCCGGCGTGTGCTTGGTGAGCGCGGATTGCGACTCAACAAAGGCCAGTTCTGGCACTGGGGACCTAACAAAACCGTAGACGTGGTGCTATTTGCCGAAGAAAGCAACGATGTTGTCCAGCTGATTCGCCGCCAAGATAATGGGCTGTTAGCACTACCCGGTGGGTTTGTTGACTACACCGATAACGGCTGGGAAGCTCCCATTGCTGTCGCACTGCGCGAAACAATGGAAGAGATAAACCTTGCTCTTGAGCCCGAGCAACTCACGCAGTTTTACGATGGTCCCGTACGCGATCATCGCGAGACCCTGCTTGCATGGCCGCACACCACAGCATTTGTGGGGCGTATCGCCCTAGCGAGCCATACTGTTGCTGGGGACGATGCTTGCAAAGGTTCAGCTGGGTGGCATGATGTGGCAAACCTGAACCCACAGTTGCTTCATGGCTCACACCATCAGCTCATTATCGCCGGCCGCCAGGCGCTCAGTGAGTGCTAATCTTGAATGAGTGTATCGATAAATGCTCGTACTTTTGCGAATGGTTTCATTTGCTCGGCATAGGTACGCTCGTTTTCTTCCTGTGACATTTCCGCGCGAGTAATATCGTACCCCTCATTAATAAAAAACCGATCAAAGCCAAACCCGTTATCACCTTTTGGTGTCGTACTTATTGTACCGGGTAGCGCACTGTCAAAGAATTCCATGCGTTCGCCATCAAAATACCCGAACGTACAACGAATCACTGCCGAACGATCCTCAAACCCATCCAACATACGGCAACAGGCCTCATCGCCTGCATGTTCAACAAACCATTTTATGTAAGGCCCGGGCAAATCGCCAAGTGCATTAAAGCTCAAGCCGACGTCCTCTACCAACACTGGACGCTTCATAAGATGATAAGCCTGGCGTAATTTATGTTCTACAATCACATGTAAATCAGTCGACTGCAGCTCGTCAAGGTCTATTTTTTGATGAGCAAGCTGAACACCAAGTTGTCGCGATAAATAGTCTGCTTTTGATTGGTTACCCGTAATGAATGTCGGTAGTTTTTCCATATCTATAGTATACGCAATTATTTGCTCGGCCACATGCGCTATACTAAAATTATGGCATTAGAATTTACCAATATCCCCGATCGAGAAGGACCAGCAATCTATGTGCTTGGTGATGGCACCATCACCACCGAGCGTCAACTTATAGCATTTGGCGAAGAAGTTGACTCGCTAACACCAGACGAAACGCAGGTTGTTTACCTGGATCCTTCGCGTGGTGATGGTGCTAGCGTGAAGGAATTTTATGGACTCACCAACTTCCCTTGTGTGCTCATTTTGATGGACGACGATACGATACCTCAACAATGGTCACAAACGATCCCCCGCGCTGATGAAGTAGCCTATGCACTGAGCCAAATTAATGGTTCCATGGGCTAGCTATTCAGCTAACAGTGCAAGAAAAGCTTTCTCGTCAATAATTTTTGTACCGTAGCGCTGGGCTTTGGCTAGCTTACTTGCTCCTACTTTGCCACCAGCAACCAAGTAGGTTGTATCCTTGCCGACGGCTGACTGGAATGTGCCCCCGCGGCTACGAATTTTTTCTGCCGCTTCATCGCGCCCCATTGCCTCGAGCGTGCCTGTAACTACAAAACTACTCCCCGCTAGCCCACCGGACTTTTGTTGGTACACTGGCCGTACACCAAGTGCAGAAAACTTGTCAAGCAAACTCAAATTGTCATCATCGGCAAACCATGCCGCAATTGATTCTGCAACAATACCCCCTACACCCGTCACGCTCGCCAACTCATCAATGGTTGCATGGCGCAAAGCATCTAGTGATTCAAATCGCTCAACAACATCAATTGCCGTCTGTATACCAACATGCCGAACACCGAGGCCATACACAAACCGCTCCAATTCAGGATGCTTTTTATGAGCAATCGCTTCTACGAGTTTAGTCGCCGAGATATCAGCAAACCGCTCAAGTGTTAATAGCTGTTCTTTCGTGACGTTATAGATATCTGCAATGTCACTTACAAGCCCCGCGTCAACCAGTGCTTCGACGTTTTTTTCGCCAAGCGTGTCGATATCGAGTGCGCCTTTGCTAGCAAAATGCTGCAACGATCGTTTCAAAATAAGCGGGCCTGTGAGCCCTTTAACTCGGTAAACAACTTCGCCTTCTGGACGAATGAATTCGAGCTCGGGGTATTGGCGTGCTAATTCAGCCTCATAATCAATCGGCTGTGAATCTTTTGGACGAAGCTCGGTAATAACACTTTCAACCTGTGGAATAATATCACCTGCTTTAAAAATGACTACCGTGTCGCCTCTTCGTACGTCAAGCCGAGCAATCTCATCAGCATTATGCAGGCTAGCATGTTGAACCGTTGTGCCTGCAACTTGCACGGGATTAAAAACTGCTACGGGAGTAGCTGCGCCAGTCCGTCCAATCGATATCACAATATCTTCAACAATTGTTGTAGCTTGCTCAGCGGCATACTTGTATGCAACCGCTCCCCTTGGCTGTTTACCAACGATACCCAACTGTTCAAAGAGCGCTCGATCATTAATCTTAATGACGAGCCCATCGGTGTTGAACGGTAAGTCGCCGCGGGCCGTATCCCACTGGGCAACAAATGCCATTACGTCATCAATTGAAGTGAATGTAGCCGCTTGCGCGTTACGCGCGATTCCTAGCGCAGTAAGCGCACGATATGCAAAGCTATTCGTGGGCACTTCCGCTGGGTCATCGCGCAGTATATCGTAGCCGCGAAAATGGAGGGGTCGGCTTGCCACGAGCGCTGGATCAAGCTGCCGAATCGTCCCGGCCGCTAAATTGCGTGGATTAGCAAAAGTAGGTTTACCTGCAGCTTTTTGCGCTTCATTCAGCCTTTCAAAGTCGCGCTTGAGCATGACGACTTCGCCGCGCACTTCCGTGCGACCACGTAAAAAATACTCATATCCTGGCGCGCTATGAAGCGAAAGCGGAACGTTGGCAATAGTTCGTACATTTGAAGTTACATCTTCGCCTACAAAGCTATCGCCGCGGGTCACCGCTTGCACGAGTATGCCATCTTCGTACACAAGCGAGCACGCTAAGCCATCCATTTTAATGTCGGCAAAAAACTCATGCGTTGTACCTGGCATCAGTTTATCCATGCGTGCTACCCATGCCTCTACTTCGGCTACATCAAATACATCATTCAGGCTGATCATTCGTGTTTTGTGTCGAACCTTCGTAAAGCCTTCGAGCAACTTGTTGCCCACACGCTGCGTGGGGCTATCTATTGTTATGAACTGAGGGTGCTGCGCTTCAAGTGTTTTTAACTCACCAAATAAACCGTCATATACTGCGTCTGAAACTGATGGAGCATCCAGCGCATGATATTCATAACTATACTGATTAATAAGACGGCGAAGCTCTGCTATACGCCGTTCAGGCTGGTTTTGCATCATCGTCAACTATTCTCCTATATAGTAGGTAAACGTAGCTGGCGTACCAAACTACCGATGCCGCAGCAATAAAGACCGCAACAATAGCCGCGAGCGGAAAGCCTGCGAGGAACTGCCATTTTTCTGAAAGGAGTGTTTGCAAAAATACCACGGGTATAATGAGGACTACCCACCCAATAAGCACCATGAGGGCACCCCACAACAGTCGTAAAAGAATGCGCAGTCGACGCCCGACAACCATATCACCGGCAGCAGCTATAGCTTTCATTGGGTACATACCCGGCAGTGTTACGACGACGAGCGCAATAATGGTTGACGTCCACCAATAAAGCACGAGACATGCTACGGCCACCGCAAGAAGCCCCACGAGCATCCCGCCAAAGCCCCCCGCAAGCATCCCGCTATCGCCAAGCACCGAGTAAACAAGCATGAACAGCCCTGCGGGCAGTAGCTGGATAACAGCAATAGCAAGTACCGCAATCGTCGACATAATCGGTGCGCCAGAGTTATATAAGCCATCACGAAACCTCGGCCGTCGTCCAGCTAAATATTCACGCAAAAGCCAAACGGTGCATAACCACACAAGCAGCAGAATAAGATAAAAAGTCATTTTTTGATTAGCAGCGCCTTCACTCTGCCCACCAAGGATTGCAAGACCGAACAATAAACCCGCTTCACCAAGTCGATTAATACCAAGGGACGACAAACCGTCGCGCGCTTCTTGGAGTAAATCAGACATTTGCTGATATGTTTCCTGATTTATCAACCCACCCAGCAGCAGAATAATAACTGCGTATAGAACAATGACAAGCCGAAATGTCCAGCGATGCTCACGAATAACTTTTGTAACATACAGGGTAAACGCAATGTACCCAGGAAGTTTTAGTGAACGATTATAGTCACGTCGACGAGTAAGGCGAAAACTACGGTGGGGCCGGCGTCGTAAGAGTCCATTGATGCGGCTATGTGCGCTGCTATAAATGGCACTGAGGCGCTGTTTGACCCCTACAGGGTGAGAATCCTTTTTATGTATCTTTTTGCTTGATGGTTTTTTGGCCTTCTTAACGGACGATGCAGAAGGTTTTTTTTGTCGAGTTGCCATACCTATAGTATAACAGTCATAAGGGGTAATGACTAGCGCACCACCAATAAAAAATAGCAGAGACAAGCTCTACTACTTTTTATTGGTGCGCAAGGCGGGAAGATGTTCATATAAAGCGCCGTCCCATGAATGGCCGGGCCTTAGCGAACCGCGACGGGTCCGATTTCGTGACGTTGTCACTATCAATAAAAAGCAGCAGAGACAAGCTCTACTACTTTTTATTGGTGCGCAAGGCGGGAATCGAACCCGCACGACTTTTGGTCAAGGGATTTTAAGTCCCTCGCGTCTACC
>DDEW01000005.1 GCA_002336935.1 Candidatus Saccharibacteria bacterium UBA1944 | reverse complement strand
CTGTCATGAAAAAACTAGCTCTCATAGCTTTATATAATATATACTTGGTACTCACCCCGCCCCCCTTTTTTTATTGATTATACTTCTACTATACGCCCTATTATTTTTTTAGCAATTATAGAATACAACCTAGGTAAAACGTATCGTACTANNCAAGTTGTTCTGAATTCCCACCTGTATTGTCTTGTGAATTCATGATACTTTTGTTTATTATATCAGATAGATGCAAATAATGCAACAATTCGCTGTGATTTATAAGGTTTTTTACTACTTTTGGCTAGTAGCGTACAATAGCACTATGAACGAGCGCTATCGCCTGCTCTTGGACCGAGATGAAGTCAATCAGCGGATTGGCGAGCTGGCGCGGCGCATCGTTGTTGATCATTTCGACGATGATCCGCTTTTCGTCGGACTCCTGCGCGGTGCCGCCCCTTTTGCAAGTAAACTCATGTTTGAAATCGCTCGGCAGCCCGCCGGACTGCACCCCGAACTCGACTATATGATGGTCAGTACCTACGGCTCATCGCACCACGCCGGTGAACCGCGAATTGTCACCGACCTTTCACCAACAACAGTAGTCTATGGTCGCAAGGTCATCATCGTGGATGATGTACTTGATCGTGGTATTACCGCAGAGTACGTGACACGACACCTACAGGGGCTTGGCGCCGTCAGTATTGAGCTCGCGGTGCTTGCACAAAAGAATGTCGAACGCGCCTTCCCGATTGAACCAACCTACTGCGGCTTCAATGCTGGCGACAAATGGCTAGTCGGTATGGGGATGGATGATGCTCAGAGTGGCAATGAACATTATCGCTGGCTTGAAGAGGTGTGGGAAATCAAGCGCGACGATACACCGCCGCAGCTGGCGCTACTTGGCTAAGTTGATGCAGGAAATTGTCGCCAATACAGGACCGAGCTCTACCAGTTCGCCAACTTTTTTTGCTATGAGCTGTTTTGCAATTGGCGCGTGGCAGCTCACCCATATCACGCCATCGCTATGTTGACCCGCCTTGTGCGTCCAATCACCAGCAATCATATAGCGCTTGCCGTCGCTCAGCACGACTGTATCGCCAATACCCACGGTCCCCCGCTTCTTTTTGGGCGGCTGTAGTGTGCTCGCACGGATGAGGCTACGTAACCTGTGAAGCTCGGCAGCCAGCATTGCCTGCTTATCGCGCACCGCTTCAAACGGCGAGTTATCGTGCCAGGTTTCGCTACTTTGGGTAAATGCGTCT
The DNA here is from genome assembly GCA_002336935.1 of Candidatus Saccharibacteria bacterium UBA1944. Lineage (GTDB taxonomy): Bacteria > Patescibacteriota > Saccharimonadia > Saccharimonadales > Saccharimonadaceae > Saccharimonas. Next base: position 40,900 of record DDEW01000005.1, on the reverse strand, counting down.
TGAAAGTCTACCCCAAGGTCTTGGATTTCTTTCTCAAGCGTCGCGATACGCTGCTGGGCGTAGGCGCGATCTTCTGGCAATAAGTAAATTTCATGCTTCATCAATAAGCTCCTTTATATATAAGAGGCTATTGATCCGGCTCGTCCGGATGTAGCGCGATAATTGTTCCATTATACCAAAATCCGCCCTTTCGGGCGGGATTTTTGGCGGTTACTTGCGTAAACCTAGTTTGTCGAGCACTGCTTTGTAGGCTTCAAAGTCCGTATTTTCGAGGTATTTCAGCAACTTTTTACGTTTGCCGACCATCTGAATCAGTCCACGGCGCGCCATATTGTCGTGCTTGTTGACCTTGAGATGTTCAGTCACCTCTTTGATACGAGCCGTCAAAATCGATACCTGCGCCTGTGGGCTGCCGACATCGCTTTTGCCAACCTGAGTCAAAGCAATAGCTTTCGCTTTCTCTTCTTTTGTTATCATAGCTGGTAATTATACCAGGCTACCCCTGATATTTCAAGTAGCTACCAGCTGATGGTGAATTTGTAGAGTTTTTCGCTGCCAGGTTCTAGGGTATCTGCCCGACTAATGTCCTCGTTAAACGCAAAACCACTTTGGGATGGCTCAAGGCAAAAGTAGTCACCCAGCTGGTCGGTCCACTGTGCCCAATGAAGTAATTCATCTGAGCGTAGCACTAACTGCCTTCCGGCAAGACCAAGCTGCTGGGTATGCCCCAAAATGAACTTGGCTTCATTGAACTCCGCCAAGTCTTCATACGCTATGTCGTTCACGGTAGGCATTTGTGCCCCCCTATACCAATAGGGGTGAAAAGCCGGGGCTACATTAAGGGGTAATGTGCCCGTGTTTTTTAGCCGTAATTGCATCGTAAAGGCCGTGTCGCTCAGTTCATAGGTCAAATATGACTCCATATTTGTATAGTCACCTATACCCTCACACATAAGCTCTGCGCGCGTTACCGACGTATTGATAACTTGCCAGTTGCTTGTGCGGCCATATCCATGCTGCGCTAGGGTTGTTGTTCCACCGGGACCGAAATTTGGCATGCACACATGGCTGCCACCGCGAGTCTTCTCACTGCCGTCAGGTGCCATCAGTTGGCGTTTTGGATACAAAATATCGCCTAATTCGTTTGATAAATTGGTGACATACCCACCTTCGGTTGAAATAATCGCCTTGGTTCCACCACTATAGAGTTCGATGTCCATATACCCCTCCTCTGTTTAATCTGTTATACCAAACTCTTGCAACGTCTGTGCGGCTGCTATATCCCAGTCTGCAATACGCGTACGACGAAGCTGGCTGCAATATGCCCCCGTTCCAAGCTCCTCGCCAATAGCAACGGCTAGACTACGAATGTAGGTGCCACTGCTTACATGAGTGCGAATGGTGAGTTCAGGGTAAGCATAGTCTAATAAATCAAGTGAATGAATCGTCACGGTACGCTCAGGCATTTCTACTTCTTTGCCTTCCCGCGCTAGCTTGTACGCACGCTGACCATCAATTTTGATCGCGCTAAATAGTGGCGGACGTTGTTTTATTTCGCCAGTAAAGTTGGCTAGTACGTGGCTGACTTGCTGAGGTGTGGGCTGCTCATCTGATACCCGAGTTATTTCACCTTCGGGGTCCCCGGTAGTACTTTTTTGCCCCAATACAAAGGTTGCCTCGTATATTTTATCGAGCTTGGTGTAGGTGCCAGCATTTCGACACTCTTTACCAATAACCAATATCATCAGACCCGTTGCAAACGGATCAAGTGTGCCCGTGTGTCCTACTTTGACTTTTTTATCTGCCTGTTTGCTTAGTACTCGACGAATCCGCGCCACAACGCCAAAACTGCTCATGTGAGCAGGCTTATCTACGAGCAAAATACCATCGTGTATCATTGCTTCCTATTGTACACTGGTGTCAAGTAGCTATCTATTGGCCAGGAATCTTAAACTGTGCTGGATCGCTCGCTACAGGCTGCGCGGGACCACTGCCGATTGGACCGGTGGGCGGCAAGCTATCACCAAGGATATCTGGCACTGATGCAGGCTGCGCAGGTGGAGTGCCTGGAAGTGGTGGGAGTGTCGAGAAATCAGGCATAGGAGGGAGCGGCGGCAAGCTTGGTGCGCCAGGAGCGGGAGCCATAGCTGGTACCGGTGTTGATTCGGGTACGGCAGGAGTGCTAAGCGCCTGGTTCACTGCATCCATAGCCTCTGCATGACTGGCGCGGTTTTGTGCATCAATTTCGGCAAGCGTGGGGGTCGGAGCGGCTGGAGCTGGGGGTTGAATAGCATCAACATGCGCAGTGACACCAGTTGCGCTGCCTTCGGCAAACACATCACGAACAGTTGGTTCAGACATATCGGTTGCCATTGCAGCATTGAGCGGTGCCTGGTAGGTGGGTTCACCCGTCGCGTAGCCACCAGTACCGTGGCTCAGAATAGTTCGGTTGCGGTCATCAGCGATTTGCTGTCGCTTATCTTCTGCCGCTTGTTCTGCCGTAGCATTTAGCGTACCGCCAAGGCTAGGCTCTGCAGCCTCTTCTTCAGCTTTAGACTTCCACTGATCCATACTTACTGCGCCACGCAGCGGCCCCGTTACCAGGGGTGTTGCGGCAGCAGGCGCCACGGTTGAAAGTTGCTGAGCAAGCTTTTGCTCTGCCGCTTCAGCGGCGTCCTCTTGCTTTTCTGTAGCAACTGCCTCTGTTTGTTTTGCGAGTTCTTCTTCGGCACGGCTTGCTGCTTGCTCCGACTTTTCAGAGGCAACTTGCTCCGCCACTTCATCAACATCACCCTTTGGCACATGGGATATCGACAACGCACCAATGGCGTCATCGTCTTTTTTGGCTTCTTTCTTCGGCTCGGGCTGTTCAGACTTATCAACTTTGGTTGACTCGCCCTCTTTGAGTTCGCCATCATTTTTAGGGGGCTCGGCAGGTTTAGTAATGGCATTGTCTTCTTCAAGCTTGGTTGCAATTAGTTGCTGGTTAGCACCAGAAGCCATTAATTGGGCAGCCATAGTCATCGCGTCGGCAGTCGTGCGGCTATTACTAAAGCGGTCGGTAGCTGCCACAATACCGGTCAAAAACGCGGTAGCAATCTGTTCGTCAATGATATTTTTGTCGGTTTTTAGACTATCGGCCAAGCTCATTAGCATTTCGCTATAGCTACTTGCCTTACCATCAGTCCATTCAAGCCCACCAAGATTGCTTGGTGTATCAAGCGATATTGCCGCAACCGTGGCATCGTGAAGAATACGCCCATGGCTCTCCAGGGCTTTATCTAAATCTTCTTCTTTCTTAACGCCAATCGCCAGTACAGCTTCTACGTTGTAATCGCCTTGGCTGAAGTCGAGGTCATCTTGGTTAATGGTCGTTCGGTACGGCGTGATAAATATTTTCACCATGTCGTCAACCACCTTATAGCGCAGGTGGTCAGCCTTTTCTTTGTCGAGGGCAATGATGAAATCTCGCAGGCTATCTACCGTATTTTCAAACGTCTTTTCTGGCTGCAAAAACTCGATTGCAGGTGGAATATCACCACTAAAAACAGCGGTAGCGTGCTTGTCAAGCTTGTTGATAAGCAGCGTAATACCAAGTGCAGCACTGAGCTCGTCAACCGACGGGTTACTACTCACAGTCACCAGCACATTATTGCTGTCTTTGATCTTGTCGACAATCTGTTGTTTGACGCTGGTGTCTGCCACGGTGTTATTCCTATTTTGTTTCTTTTAATCGAGTTTGGCTTCACTATACCATAAGAAGTTTATGCACGTCAACAATACTGTACCACTTTACAAACAGAGGTTTTTCAACTATAATCAACCGTTGATTGAAATAATAGCCTACTAATGAGGAACAAGGAGTCATATGCCAATCATCAAATCCGCTATCAAGCGAATGAAACAAACTGCTAAGCGCCGCGAGCGCAACGTTGGAATTAAGCGTGATATCAAAGGTGCCGTAAAGGCATTTGTAGCGAAGCCAAGTGCCAGCGGCCTGAGCGCAGCACAGAGTGAAATCGACACTGCGGTCAAGAAGGGTTTGATCAAGAAAGCAACTGCGAGCCGCCGCAAAGCCGGCCTTGCTAAGGTTGCCAAAGAAGCCGGCGTAAAGCCAGCCGCAAAGGCAAAGAAGGCTCCCGCCAAGACTCCTACAAAAGCTGCCGCTAAGCCTGCTGCAAAAAAGACTCCAGCCAAGGCTACAACCAAGCCAGCCGCGAAAAAGCCTGTGGCGAAGAAACCAGCAGCCAAAAAATAATTGCCTCATCGATAGTTCCATTACCCCACCCCATTCGGTGGGGTAATTGCTATAGATTATAGGACCATGAGGTAAAAGCGCTCCCATTGTTTTTTGTGATGGGGTACACTTCATCGCACACTTTGTCGATTTGATTCGGCAATGCCGAGAGTGATGAATTGGTAAGCATCACAATCTGCTGACCACCCATTGCAGAGTACGTATAGAGCATATCACCGTTCTTGTAGCTCGTGACAATAGGATTCCACGCTACAATGACATAACCTTGGGGTAGCGCGCAAATGGCAAAGCTCTGCCCGTTCGGGTCGCGCGTCGATTCGTACAGTGAGGCTGCTTTGAACACATCAATAAATGCCGCTTGCGATGCTGGCCTTCCTTGATCATGCTCAATCGCATATGTTTCCGCCGACTTGGCAAGCACATTGAGTGACCATTGTGCCCGTGCAAGCTGCGCACGCGCTTGAATACCGTTATACGTCATAACAGCCATAGCCGCGAGTATACTAATAACAACAATCACCAGTAACAACTCCGAAATAGTAAACCCACCGCCAGCGCGCTTCATACTGTCTATTATACCGCTTATGTGCGTGAATACTAACGGAGTGCGATACCCAAAACAAACCGGTCCACACCATCCCATGGTTCAAACTGCGAGAGCTTCATGCCTGCGTCAATATTTGCGGCTAGCTGCGTCAAATGCCGTAGTTCGTGTGGCTGAATGTCTTTCGCAAGCTGCGCAAACTTACGTGCAATATAGGGGTTAACACCAGCGTTTTCTGCTGCATCTGCTGGTGATGTAAGCGCTACTGCTACAAACTGGAACCACTGCGATGATACAAGCGCGAATACATAGTGAGCATCTTCGCGGGTTCGGAGCTCATCCAGAAGCTCCTTGGTGGAAGCTGCTTTTTTTTGCAAAGCCAGCTCCATCAATTGAAAAATACTCTCACTCATAGCAGGTGGCATCACGGCAGCAATGGTGTCATCATCAACTGTATCAACGAGCGCAAGTGAACGAAGCGCCGTTACGAGACGAGTTTGGTCAATCAGCATGCTTCCAGGACGGTCACCAGGCACCATAGCTCGTTGAAGCATAGCAGCTACATGCGTAGGTTTAAGGGTAATTCCCTGCTGTTTGGCCGTGGTATCCAGCCATTCACGCGCCACACCCTGCTCCCGGTCAGTCCATAGCTCCGCCCTGATATGCATGGTGTGTTTTTGTATAGCCTTATACGCCTTCGTGCGTTTATCGGGGTGTGGTTCAACAATAACAATAGTCTTTTCAGCATCAGCCCGTTCAATCCACTCACCCAACTTCTCCCACAGATGGCTATTATCTGCCACGTGCGTTAGCACAATCACTTCAGGTGAGGAAAAAAGCGACACGCCCATAAGCACATCTGCTAATGCATCGAGGGTCAAGTCGTCACCAGCGATTTTGCGCAGTGGCAAGTTGCCAGCGATTTTGCGCAGCTCTTGTTCAACGCGGTAAGCGTTGTCTCCCGTTATAAGGTAAACCATACCCCTTTATTGTAGCACTTGGCATAGTGGGCACACGTGCGTACCGCGGCCAGCAACGCGTGTTTTTTCAACTGCTGCATCAGGGTGGCGCGGACAGGGGGTTCTTTCTTTACGAAAAACACGTGCAAAGTCGATATAGCTCCCTCGTTTTCCTTCGGCGTTTACATAATTGCGGTCAGTGCTACCACCCTTTTCAATGCTGAGGTTCATGACAAACTTTAGCTCCTTGAGCAATTCCCCAAGCGCTTCATCAGATACATTCTTCACGCGAGTGGCGGGATGGATTTTAGCTCCCCACAGTCCTTCATCGGCATAAATATTACCCACCCCAGCAAGCACCGTTTGATCCAGGAGGGCTGCTTTAATTGTTGTGTTGTTACGGCGGCGAATACGCGGAATAAACTGCTCAGCAGTGAAGGAATCCTCGAGCGGCTCTGGGCCGACTTTCTTCATAAAATCTATGTTTGGTACCTCGGGTGTCGGTATGAGTTTCATCCAGCCAAACTTACGTTGATCGTTAAAAAACAGCTGCGATCCATCATGAAAGGTTACCGTCACTCGTGTTGATCGATCGGGGAGATCCCCTACCAAGCTATCATTTGGATGTCCACCCCCAAACCGTGAGCTGCCACGATACACTAATTGACCAGTCATTTTGAGATGAACAACCAACGTGTACTGTGAATCAAGCTCAATTAGCAATACTTTTGCCCGGCGTCGCACAGCGACAATGGTGGCCCCCACCATAAATGCCGTGACCGTCTGTGGATCGTTGGGGAAACTCTTTGGTGAGTCAATACACTGGACCGATGCAATTGCTAGGCCAATAACTCGCTCACTGAGCCCCCTACGAACTGTTTCTACTTCTGGTAGTTCAGGCACGCTCACCTCTCTGCCCCAGCTCATGGAGCCCCTGCATCGCCTCTGCGACTACTTGATCGGGGTAGTATAAGTGAGCATTGTGCCCTGATGATTTGGGCTCTGATATGACTCGTATTACCGGAATACCTGCGTTTTCAAGCCCAGCGATGAGCGGTTCACGCCTAATCAAACGGTCATTTGGGTATACCAGTGCCATTATAGGAAGACTGCGCGCCAGTAATTCTTTGGTTTGAGGAATAATATCGGTATGCCGCGCTTCTTCAATGCGCCCCCGGAGCTGTATATTAGCAGCCATGCTATAGCGCAGTGCATCAAACACTGTGTTACGTATTTCTTCGGTAGAGGGGCGATGAGCTAGTTCAAAGAGTACGCTTTCTGTTGCTCCTCGAAGGAACTGCACCCCACCGTACCCAGCTGGGGCTGCAAGCGTAAGATTGTGCACATATTCTTCAATATCTGGCCTACCGGCCAATCCTTTTACCGCAAGAATTGCGCCCAGTGAATGGGCGGCGATGGATAAATTAGTTGTTTCATAATCGCCAATTTCGCCAGTTATAATCTGTTCTGCAATCTCCATGACATCTTCTTTGCAGTCCTGGTCTACTCTATCATGCGACATAGCCACTGTTTGATAACCGATTTGGTTCAGTCGATGCGCAAAGGGGCCAAAAATTGCCGTTCCTGACGTAAGGCCAGGGACAAGCAGCACTGTTTTTCCATTATAATCGCCCTCGTGTTCCGGATGGCTTGTGGCAATCCGAACGCTCCGCTTGCCTAACTCAATGGTGCGGTGTTGTTCATGATAGCGACTCCAGTCGAATTTTTCACTCACTATCTACCGTTATACCACGGCAGCACTCACCAGTCGACATGTGAACAATGGCGACGTATTCCCCAACGTCCAAAAGAACGTCCGGCTGGTGAGCGTAGTGAGATAGCGCACCAGCCGGATGGAAATTATTTTTGTTTTATGGCAGCGGTGACTTTGCTGTCACTCCGGAGATTTTGCCAAAACGACACCTGGTCGCTCTTGATTGCAATGGAATCTTGGGGGCCATACACCTGCTGGCTGACTTTCAGAAGCGTCGTAGTCGCCGCGCTAGCCTGTGTATCCCCTTCTTTCGGTGCTACGCTCTGTGCGGCGTAAGGCTCTTTCATAACTAAATATTCTCCACCAGTGTTTTGTAGTTTGCCAAAATACGCCTGCCCGTTGGTAAGGTACACTACCTGATAACTCGATTTATCAATCTGCTGCATGAACTTGTTATCAAGCAGCCATGAAACGGCTACGGCAATGACAAGAACTGCAACGAGGGCGGCAACATATGTTACGAGACGCTCTTTTTTGAGAATTACCTTGCGTGGTGTAGTGTGTTCCTTCTTCATTGTCATCACTCCTGTGTTTTATTCGTTACTTACTTTAGGGTTATCAATAACCACCGGGCCAATATCAATAATTCTGTCTATACTTGGGCGGTAGATAATGACTCGTTTGTACTTTTGGTAGATAAGGATTTTGTCGCCAACCTGGGACTGTTTCAAAAACTGCGTGCTAACCTTTGAGGGGTCGGTTACCGTGAGCAGCGCGGGTACCTCGTCTATTGGTAATACCATGTGCTTGGCGATGGTCTGGGTGACGGCCTCGACACTATCGTCGTTCTTCTTGCTGTTCATTACAAAAAACAGCACCACTCCACATACCACTAGCAGCATGGCAGCTATGGCAAGTACTACGCGTGGATGAATTTTGTATCGCATCGTGCTACTGGTCACTTTCTAGGTACCAGCCCGAGAAGTCTAGTATTGCTGCCGCGCCAGTCGCATTATTAGTGATCCAGAATTGTGGCGCCAAAAACGTGGCATTACTTGGAAGGTTAGCTGAAAGTGAGCCGGTCACCACTGCATCCGTTGTTACATTCTTCATCCTATATCCAATTGTCGAACCATTCGGTGGGGAGTAAAGTATCAGCTCGTAGAGATCTGTAGTATTAAGGGGCATCGTGCTGCCAAGATTAGTCGCGCTTGGAGTAGCACCGACAGTGTTAGTGACGATGGACCAGTTACCAGTATTTGTGTTGACGGCTACACCCACCCGGCCAATTGTCCCCGTAACAAATGGGTCGATATTAGTCGGTGCTGCTACTGAGCTTGACAGGCCAACAAACGCCCGGTTGCCCGTCTGTAGCGAGCTTGTACCAAATCGAATTGTAAAGAAGAATCCGCCCCTACTGGCAGCATTGCCCCGCCATACTTGCAGCACACTCTGCCGGTGCGAAGCGACCGTGCCGGCCGTTGTGCCGGTACTAAATGTTGCACGGCGTACCGATGTAAGTAAGTTGGTCGAAGCTGGCGTTGGGTTTGCAACGGTACCAGTATTAGTAAACGTCGTACCAAAACCACCCACAGTTGTACCACCTGCTGGCATTATCATTGATACACGGTTGAACCCAAGGCTTGCCTGCATAGGAGTATCAACACCCGCTGGGCCAATCCATTTGGGCATTACCCTCCCTGCGATATCTTTGGCATAAATGCGCAGGTTACCAGCAGCTGGTGTAGCGGGATCATTCTGCGCAGCCAGTTGCAAACCACCAGACTGAATGTCTACCCCAATGTCCCAGCCTGTTCCTACATACATAGCTTCCTCAGTCCCGGCACCCTGGCTGGTAGGACCTTCAAGCTTTATACCATAAGCCGTCACACCGCTCGCTGGGCCGGTCGCGTTGGCGACAATGCGCACGCCGCTCCACGTTCCCCCACTAGTAGAACCAGGCGCATAGTCTACACGAAGCCCAGAGCCTTCAACCGCTGCAGCACCGCCGGCGTACTTTACGTTCACTCCGTTTACCCCGCCCGTTACCGTCGGGTTGGCAGTGTTATCGACAACAAATAAATCTGCCGTCGGAGCCGCTCCCGCTACAATATTCACGCCTTTACTTGCTGTGGTCGTGATAGTAGCCGGTGAACTGGAGGCATCGTACACCGTTTGTAATGTCTGGGCACTAGGAGTTGCCGTTATACAGTCAGTCCATGCCGCAGCCTGGTAACAGCGAAATTTGCCGCTCGTACTGTTGTAATACATTGATCCTGCTACCTGTTGTGCTCCCGTTGGATCACCGGCGGTATTTTTCGTGTCGAGCACAAACACTACTGATGATGCATCGGCAGCGGATGAGCCAACCTGCACCACCATATTGCTTGTATCGGCTGTGAATGCTTTGGTCCCACTGGTGTTCTGAATACCCACTGCACTAGGGTCATTGACCGAAAATAAACTCGTACCATTGAAGGTATTGCTACTGGTAAACGTATTCGTCGCATCTTTACGTGCCAATACGCTACTGTCCAGACCATCAACCGTGTCACTGTTGAACGCATAGGCACTGGTTGCAATCGGGCTACGGGGGGTCATGGCGCCTTCGGTCCAGCTGGGGCTAGAGCTCGTGGCGGTTACTGGGGTAGGTAGCTCTACTTCGAGCGTCATGCCGTTTTGGTTAGTCGTAGCAGTGTTAAAGAGAGCAGGATCGAGGGGTGTCACACTTCCCAGCTGTACGGTAAAGAGTCCGCCAACGAGCGATACGCCGTTGCCGGCGGAAACCAAGTGATCTTCTGACCATACGGCGGTATTAACAGCGTTGTATATGCGAAAACGAATATTGTAGGTCCCATCGGGTTTAGCAGTACCTACCGTATCGGTCAACCGACCTTGAAAGTTCATTTTGTAGGGTACCGTCGCAAGTGCAGAGGCAGATGGCACGGCAAAAAAGACCAAACATATGATGATCACCCCTAGGCTCAAAAATGCCTTACATAAATTCGTGAGGTTTACTCGCTTACTCACCTTTTTTACCCATTCCCCCTTCAGAGTATTGGTAATTTTATTATACCTTTTTCACAAGTAAAGCACTAGTGTTTAGCTACTTTTTTTGAGCGTAGTCGCCTATGTATAACGAACGCACAAATAGCAATGGTTAGTAACGGCGCAAGCCACTGCCAAAAACCTGTCACAGCAAACACCCACCGTGTACTTTTTGAATCCCCCGCCTCAATCGTTATTCGAATAGGCCCGAAGTAATTTCCCGATTTGTTATAAGTAATCGAACGCTCCACACCCGACATTATGAGAGGACCAGTGACGATCTGCCTACCATACGGCGCCGTATCTATAGCTATACTTGGGAACACTGCACTGGCCGGAGGTGTTTCATTCTTAACTGAAAAGTCGAGCTTAATTGCCCCACCAAATTGCAAAGCGGGAGCAGAAAAATTATTAACGGCAAGATACGGCTTCGACTTATTTCCATGCTGCAGGACGAGCAAAGTGCCCACGCGTGCGGTTTGCGTTGCTGCCAGCACTCGATTCGGCTGGATTGATGCAAAAATACCAGCCGTTACGTCGCCTTCTGGCAATAAGGAGCCATCAACAAGATAATAAAGCCTTACCGCTTCGTGCGGACCCAATTCTACCTGAGTAATATCTAGTTGTATCGCTCGGCTTATTACCGGGCTGTCGTAGAACTCTAGCTCACCAGCATTATTCGTTTGGCGAAAGGCCTGTACAGAAAAGCCGACGACTATCTTTTGAGATGAGGGGTTAACGACATCTACATATCCTTTCTGTTTCTCACCTATGGACATCTTGCTTGTTACGAGTGCAGGCTGAATGCTTAGCGAACTTGCGTGGACGGGTGCGGGAATGAAGCTGATAGCTAGCCCCACTGCCACTACCAGGGCTACGACAAAGCGTCTCATGGAACGATTGTGCCTGTGACGGTTAGCTGGTTTGTGTAACTGCCAGATGGTGTTGTTACGGGTGTGTCAACTTTAAAACGCAGAGCAGCTACATCTTTCGTACTATTGCTTGCGCCGCTTCGTGAATAAAACACCGTTGGCGTACCCGGCGATGCAGCATAGTTTGCACCAGCTCCCCACTTGCTATCTAAGCCCGGAGCAGAAACAACACTAAATCCAAAGCCCTTAGTTGTCCCATCTGACCATGCGGCTGGCGAAGCAATGGTACCCGCAATAGGCGCAATCGTGTCGGACCCATTTTGTAAATCATGATTCTGACTAATCGATAGTGAGTAATTAGGCACATTCGTTGTAGCAATAACTACATCACTATTTACTACAGCCGGTACGCCTGGCGTAACAGCACCAAGTGACACACCCGCGCCTACTCCCTGCAAACCAGCTGCATACTCGGCAGCGATCTCATCAGCAAGAAGAGCCCTGTTGAATACTTTTATTTCGTCAAGCGCCTGAAGGTCAGAGACTTGGCTACCGCCAAACCTTGCCCCAATAGTAAGCGGAGTGGTAACTGCCGGCAGCGAGCCCGACACAGCCAGCGATCCATCCAATACACCATCTACGTACAATTTCATTGTTGCACCATCATACGTTCCACATACATGATGCCAGGCATTCAGTGTCGTTGTATTTGTTGCGGTCACCAGATTGTCAGTTGCGTTGAGGCGAATAACGAACCGAGGCCGTGTTGTGTTACCGTATCCAACATGCCACATTCCTTCGGTGTCAAGCGCACCGTTTGTGTGAGTAACGATTGATGGATTTGTAGACGTTGCAGTTTTATAGGCCCATCCACACGCACTCATATAGGGCGTATCGAACGCCGCTGTCTCTGACGTCTGCAAATATTTATTCGAGCCAACAGAAATTGGCCCTAAAGCACCCGATACTACACCCGTCGTACGATCCGGTGCGACTGATGCAGTGGCGATATAGCCATTGCGACCTAAGTCGTATGCGTATAATCCAGACGATTCATCGAGTGGATAGTGCGCTACGAGGCCATTAGTCTGAATGTCTACAGTAATGGACTGTGGAGCTGACTCTTGTAGTTGCGCAACATAACCTGCGCCCATTTTGTAGCTACCACTCGCGCCATTGCCAACAATACTTTCGCCCGTGCTACTGACGAGCTTGTAGCTTGTAGAGCTTGTCGCACCACCCGCGTTGTTCATGACACTCGCGTCAATAACATAATTTGTAGAGCTATAGCGCTGAGCCGATGCGACAAAGAATACCCCCACTGTTGCTACTACAAGTGCGGTGACTGTCGCAAGTCCTACCAAACTTCTCATGTCTTTTTAGTATAGCAAGATTTAATTTAGGTGAGTAGCAAAAACGGCGCAAGACTTAGTGCTATACCTGCCAGGCGAATAACAAATACCGCATGGTGATGTACAAACTCTGGCAACGCATGAACATTCCACTGTAGGAAACGGTAACGAACATAGTGATAGCCCGTAACTAAAGAATGAGCTGCTAGTACCATTGTTGCCCCTACAGTCACAAGCAGAGCGCGACTAGCCATGGTATTCATACTACTTGCACTTGCCAACGGCGAGGCAATATCAAGCGCAACCAGCCCCTTATAGAGTACATTAGACGCATCCACAAATGGTTGCGTCTGCGCCGCCTGTGATACCTGCCCTTGCAGGTAATCTACTGTTTCCATTGATGCTTGCTGCGTATCTTTCACTACTGCAACAATTGGGTTTGGTTCCTGTGGCTGTGGTGTTGGCGTCGCTCCGGGTACATAGTGTAGCAATAGGGTTGATTCGTACGTATTTGCACTACAGGGATCAATACCCTTTAGAGTTATGGCGTTATCACCCACGGAAAGTTGTACCGTAATTGAAAAATGGGTACTACCGGCATCAATTGGGTTAACAGACTCATACATGTTGTTGCGATATACCTGTAGCTGGCTAATGCGCCATACCGATCCTGTAATGGTTACGGTTTGCGTGTCGACGACACTATTGTTGGCGGGGGTGTCTATAGCGAAGTTCGCAGTGCTACTAGAACAAACAGTGGTACTAATAGTTGTTTGCTGTGCCTGGGTGAGTTGTGGCACAAAAACTACATATGCTAGCGAAATAGCGAGCGCTGCCAGAATACTAGCGCTGTTTAGCTTGGCGACGACGAAGCGCATTCGCCCCTCCTACGAGCACAGCAAGTAGCGCGATAAACAGTAGCCATCGGGGTGCAACAAGAACATAGCCATCGCCAGCTACCATTTTACCGGCAGTGACTGTTTCGGTATGTACTTTATAAAGTCCAAACCAGGGCGAGTCCCGCCAATCCATTTCAATCGCTCTTGTTGTTTCGGGCAGCACGGTATATTCGTTGGTCTTCTGGTATTTCACATTACCCAACACGTCCATCACCACAAATCGTACCGTTGCAGTAAAATCAGTGCTGCCAAGGCTTGCAATCCGCACTGTCGCAGTCATTGGCGCAACTGGTTGGTAAAAGTCAATCCGCGTACTTTTTACTTCTGGTCGAATGTCATTAACGCCGCCCACGTTAACATAGAGCAACATTCCGAGTCGCTTCTTTCGATCAATACGATTACCATCAAACTCTGTTGCACTCGTCGGTTGCTGCTCTGCAAAAATCACCCCATAGTGGCCGCCTGATGGTACACCACTATTGACTGTGAGTGTGTAAGGCACCGTCACTTTTTGACGAGGCTCGACGCGCCAGGTAGTTTTTTCAAACTGGACCCATTTGTAGGCATCACTTAGTTTAGTGTCGCGGGCAAAGTCCGACTCGTAGTTCTCCCCACGCACCGAGTACGGTGCAGCATAGACAGTAAAGTTATAGGCGGTTTGTCCGTCATTGAAAATAACAAAACTATCGCGCGCTACCTCGCCCTGTTTAACTGTATGGCGCTTCTCGGTTGGTGAAAGCGTCATGCTTTCTATGGGGTCAACCGCACTTACCGTGGGCGCAAATACAACGCCAATAACCATTAGGCCGGCAACAAAAAGGGACGTACGTGTAAGAATAGGCATTATCATATACTCTAGTATACCGTGCTCTCACAGTCATATACAAAAATTCGCCTACAAGTAAGCGAATTTTGTGAGGAACTAGTGGAACAGTCTAGTTAGTGGTTGCCGTATACTTGACGACGTCGCTATAAAGACCATCAGGCTTGGCTGTCGTAACGAATGCGCCATACCAAACAGTCGTTGTGTCGCCGCTTGCTGTTGAAGCAGTTGTTTTAATGGTATTAGGCGAGCCAAGCACTGGTACTGCAGCCCATGTACCCGCAAGTGATGCTGCGTCTGTTTGTGCGTTTGTTGGACCAGCGCCAAATGTGCCAGCGCCGTCAACACGGTAACCCCATGAATCGGCGGACATTGCAGCAGGAAGAGCAAATGACCCCGAGGTAGCGGCAATGGTTCCAGGCCCACTAAGGGTATTGGTAGCGTCATTGTCTTCTAGCTTAAGGTTATAGCCGCTGTTCCTGTTAGTGCTAACCGTCACCGTGTCTGATGCGCTCGATGCACTACCGGCAAGCGTCGGCGTTACAGCGAAGGCAACTGTTGTTTGCGTAGAAATGCTAATCACCGGGTTAACAGTAGCGTTAATTGTTGTTGTGGCAGATTGGTTGGCGGCACTTGCAAGAGGGGCAGCTACCAAGCCTACAGCAACGACACCTACGCCAAGTATAAACGCGGGTTTAATTAGTTTTCTCATGTTATATTATTCCTTTTTATTAGTATCTGATGACATTATTCCATCCCGCTCATGCTTCGTCAAGCTTTTTCTTGAAGCATTTTTGCAAGTGCAATGCGCGTGCCGTCATTGGTAATGTGTTGAATACTTTGCATTCCCGCTATTTCTGCGCCGTCACAATTACTTTCAAGGTCGTCAATCATGACGCACTCTTCAGGGGATAACCCCATGCGCTTGGCAGCTAATAGGAACATTGCTGGGTTAGGTTTGGCTAAGTTCTCTTTATACGATAGTACTACAGTATCAAATAGCTCAGTTAGTTCATCGCCAAACAAGTGCTCTACCGTACCGCTGCCCACATTACTCAGCAAGGCAATGTGGTACTGTGGTTGTTTATTTAACTCACGAACAAACTCTACCAGTTCATGGTTACGCTGGTGTTTTGCACGAAGAATGGTCTCAATTTCTTCGTAACTCTTACCAAAGATTTCAGCGATTCCCGACAAATAGTCGGTTGTCGTGATATAGCCATAGTCGGCACTTTTGTTCAAATCACGCAACTCAGCAAGTCGGTCTGGCGGACACATACTCGTAAGCGTACTAAGGCTTCCCCCGTACAGCACTCCAAAACAGTCAAAAATAATACCGCGTATCATACTGTTAGTATACGCGGTATCCTAAGAATCGAGTAGGTTAATAAATGTTATTAAATACTGGCTTAAAGTCTGGGATTTGATTCACAAACAGTGCTTGTATTTGACCAACGTTCGCGGTCATTGTTCCCTTAGAGCCGCTACAGCTTGTTGTCCATAGTGTATGGTCGGCGTTATCGGTACCGCTCATTGTTTCAAATTTATAGGCAAAACCTTGCGTTGCGCAAACGCCCCGAAAGTCAGCATCTTTAGCTTTGCGAGTCACGCCCGCGTTAGCCTTATCGAGCGCATACACAAACTGTTCGTAACCGGCGGTATTGTTACCATAGGTTTTGGTATCGAGAACTTGATCAAGATAACCTGAATAAATCGTAAACGTGCGTTTGCTAGGGCTAACTGTAATCTGGTAGCTACGGAAGTTCTCATCGGCGACAATAGGGCCGCGTACCGTCCATCGCACTGCCCTCCCCTCACTGGTGTCGCGCAGCGCTGTCACGACTGCATCGGTCGTTTCGCCCGCATCGGTACTTGATGTCCCGCCACCAGCAAAAATCATACGGCCAACCGACACTAGCGCAGCTACAACTAGCGCAATCACAAGAATAACGACAATGATGGGAAAAATTCGTGGTCCTGAACCTCTATACATACCCCTATCTTGCCACTGGTGGCAAAAATAGTCAATCAGGCAGCTACGTGAAACCGGCTTGCATCAACCGTTTTCTTGCCAAGATGTTCCGCAATCAACGCTTGACGCTCTTTGGCTTGTTCTATAGCGAGGCTATCGACTTCTTGTTCCAAATCATCAAGCATACGAATTGTTTCCAGTACATGCACAGGATCATACAATTCATGGGTCTCATTCGTTACACTATCATGCAGCCAGCCATCAATATGCCCATCTTTGTGTTTTACAACCGACAAGCTGTCACGCCGTTCGTCTACCCATTCTTTATGCCGAGGATATACAGGGTCAAGTCCTTCCCTCCTCTGCAACTCTGCTTCTTGCAATGTGTTACGTGGTGCCGCACGGTGTGGACCATTGATGAAGTCAAAACGCATCTCGATACTGTGCGGACCCGTGTAACCATCATAGGTAAATGGCTGAATGCAGCGGATATACCTGCCTCTTTCATCCGCCGGTGACACAAACACCTGGCGATGCTGGTCGTAGTCATCTGTCCGGGCGTGATATATTGAGCCATCCGGCCCAACGAACGTACCGTGATCATGCCAATAAACAATAGGAGGCATATCTGCCCCCCGCGATGTCACAATATCGCCGCCAAACTGCTTGTGGATCTCCCCACTAATAAACATTTCTAGCGTTTCTCGCCGACGGGGATCATCACGGATTAACGATGCAGCCGTGAGTAAGCCCTCATTAAATCCTTGTTCTTGGCGTGTATCAGCCCGCAGCTCCTGCGTTTGCCTTACCATGGAGATCCTTTCGCTGTATTTGTTTTTATACGGCTATAGTACTGTAATACACCTACTTGCTCATAAACGCAAGCGTTTTATTATATGGCACCAAAATGCCTATCAGAAAGACCATGCTCGCGAATGAGTAAATTCAGCTTGTCGCGCATTGGCGACTCATCGACAAATCGGAAAGCGGCTAAGTCGCCAAATAAGTCCGGCAAAATGCACAGTAGTATCACCCGCACTTTATGTTTTCCGTGGCCATTGGTAGTAACCAAGTAGCTCTGCTGATCGGCAATGAGTTGATCATGGGGGGATATTCTTCCTTCTTTCACGAGCTCATCCAACCGGTAGCGAAACGCGCTTGGCGTTTTCACATCAATATTAATGTAGCGAAAATTCTCGGGGTCTTGGATCTGCATGTCAATTCCCATCGCGTCCTGCGAGCGGCTTGTAAGGTAGGCGTTAAACCCACTATTGCGCGCAGCCCAATACACAGCCACTTCCCTGGTAAGCCCACGAATAATCGCAGTCCATTGCTCGTTCGTGAAGCAAGGCGCACCCACCCGTTTACATACCCTATCGGCAGCGACTTTCGCCGCCTCAGCAAAGCGCTTCCTGTCTACGTCACCAATACACTGCACCGTATCAACCAAGGTGTCATTAAAATCAATCAGTTCAAATAATCGCTCTTGTTTGTTGCGATACCCGTGTGGGTGTTGGTCCATCTGCAACTGCGCAAGCACAGCCCGTGGCGTCTGCGCAAGCAGGGCTACCATGCCATCGTGAGCTTGCTTGGTCCGTTCAAATTTTTTGCGCAATCTTTCAATGTCGCGATCAAGATCATGCACTTCCGGTCGACGCTGCAACATCCCCATGACTTCTTCTTCTGCGCAGTCAAACAAGTCCAAACTATTACACACAAACGGCACGTCTTGCCGCTGCCCCAAATGCAATGCATCTTGCATGCGGTCCCGACGCTTAAACTGGCTCTCATACGCATGCCGCCGCTTCCAGCGCGGTGTAAAGTGCCGCCAATGCCGGCCAAAACGCTGTTGCACTAAAGCTCCTTTTTGTCTATTGGTTTTTTGTTGTGACGCTCATCATTATACCAAGCTTCGGTAATCTCTGCTTCATACAATCCTAAGCCTGTCGGCAACGGTAACTTTTTGCGTGCGACCGCTTTGGCATAGAACCCATATTCACCCTGCTCGTCTTGCTTTGTGGTAAATGCACTAATTGCAATAGCGGCATTACGAGAAATTGCTTTGCTATGAACTGTATCTGCCTTACTAAACCATTCCAGTCTGCCGTCGTGGTATTTTTGCACTGCCACCGGCACTGCCCAGGGCGTACCGTCTTCGTCGATAACCGAAATAGTAACGTACTTTACCTTGCGTAAATACTCACGAACATTGACCACTACTTTGCTCCCGTACTTCCATACCCACCGCCGCCACGCGCCGTTTCGTTTAACTCTTCTACCTCGTCCCACGTAACGCTTTCGTACTTCGTCACTACCATTTGTGCAATCCGCATACCTGGCTCCACAGTGAATGCCTCGTTACTAGTATTAAGTAAGATAACCCCTACTTCCCCGCGGTAATCTGCGTCAATCGTTCCCACGCCGTTGGCCGGCATGATGCCAAACTTTGCCGCGAGACCGCTTCGCGCTCGAATCTGCGCCTCATACCCAGGCGGCAACGCAATTGCAAAGCCAGTAGGAATAATCGCTCGCTCATGTGGCGCAATTGTTATCGGAGCATCAACACATGCAACAATGTCCATCCCCGCCGCATACTCAGTTTGGTACGTTGGCAATAGTGCGGCACTATGCAGTTTCTTTAGACTTATCTTCACTTTTCTCATTCCTTTTCAACTTGCCACGGCGTTGTAAGCCCACCGCTATACTTCGCCCCAATTTTTTCCCGTATGTACATCAACCTGCAGATTCACCCCTAGTTCTGGGTAAATATTCTCCATAATATCTACCAACATGTCACTAATCGCTTCAGCGTGTTCTTTGGGGCATTCTATAAGAATACTGTCGTGAATTTGTAGCAACTGTTCACCACGGCCCTCCAGTTTTTTATCTACTTCCAGCATGGCCATTTTCATCAAGTCGGCTTCGGTACCCTGAATCGGCATATTTGCAGCTGCACGCTCAGCGCTAGAACGAACAACAAAATTACTCGACTTAACATCAGGTGTCTGGCGACGCCTACCAAATAGCGTTTCAACATAGCCGTCATCATGTGCTTTTTTAATGGTGGCATCAATATACTGGCGAATCTTTGGTCGAATACGAAAATACTCATCGATGAAGTTCTTTGCCTCAATAAAGCTCATACCGGCGGCGGCGGCGAGCCCATGTTGGCTCATACCATACAGCACACCAAAGTTAATAACTTTTGCAGCACGGCGCATGTCATATGTCACATTATCAAGTGGGATACGGTATACCTCGCTGGCAGTTTTGGCATGAATATCGGTGCCGGCATTAAAGTCGTTGATCATTTTTTCTTCACCCGCCAGCACTGCGGCAAGTCGCAGTTCAAACTGGCTATAGTCGGCACTCACAAATACATTCCCCTGCTCGGGTACAAACGCATCGCGAATTCGTCGACCCAGCTCCGTTCGTATGGGAATATTTTGCAGATTAGGATCAGTACTACTGAGTCGCCCCGTTGCCGCCACATCTTGGTTAAATACGGTATGAATACGCCCGTGCTCATCAACCTGGGTTGGCAACGTTTCAACATAGGTATTTTGCAGTTTTGTGAGTTCACGAAATTGTTCAATCAGCTCAACAATGGGGTGCTGACCACGTAATTTATCGAGTTCTTTTTGCCCTGTGCTATACCCAGTTTTACCTTTTTTGATCCCGATGGTTGGCAATTGTAGTTTTGTAAATAAAACTTCTGCTAACTGCACTGGACTGGCGATATTGAACTCGTACCCCACTAGTTCATACGTAGCAGTTTTTATCTCGGCGATTTTGCTAGTCAATTCGCCATTCATTTGCCCAAGCTTGGTAACATCAAGTTTCACCCCACGATGTTCCATGCGCGCGAGCACAGTAATGAGTGGGAAATCGATCATTCGGGCCAAATGCGCTAGCTTTGGTAGAGCGTCAAGCGCGGCCGACTGCTCTTCGTAGAGCGCCCAGATTGCGCTCACTCCTAGTTTTGGATCTTCAACCGACTCGGCACCGATCAAATCTGCTAGTTCGCGTGATTTTCGCAGTGGATTCAGTAAGAAAGAGCCTTGAGCAGTATCGTGATGAACTTCTGGTAGGACCGTAACACCTACCCTCAAAAGCTGCTTCAAAAACAACTTGCTATCATGGGCTATAATTGGCACGTGCTCCACAATCTGTGCCGCATCCGTGAGCGGCAGCGCAGCTGCCTTACCCTTTTCGTGGCTCAACCACACCGTATCGCCATCGACATACACCACCAGTTCTTTTGCCATCATCAGCATCGCCCGCGCGCCCGCCCCGCTCACGTCTTCGCTCACTTCAACCGACGCTAGATCTGGTACTACAACACTGGAACTCCCAGTACGCATGTGTTCGGGCAAGCTACGCAGTAAACTTCGAAACTCAAGGCGCTGCAAAAGTGCTTTCAGCGCCTCAGTGTCAAGGTCATGTACATTCATTGCTTCTAGGTCAAGGGCGACTGGTGCGTCAAACCAAAGTTCAGCAACCTGTTTACTAACCATTGCAGAATCTTTGCCAATTTCCAGCTTTTTAGCAACACTGTCTTTCACCTGCCATAGGTTTTCATACACATTCTCGAGCGTGTCGAACTGCTGCAACAACCCAACAGCGGTCTTCTCACCCACACCTGGTACGCCCGGAATGTTATCACTGCTATCACCCTTGAGCGCCTTGAGATCAAGGAATTGATCGACGCGAATGCCATATTTCTCAGTGAAAGTTTCGGGGTCAAAGCGTTCAATATTGGTAAGTCCTTTTTTAAGTGCATACACATGAACTAATGGGTTAATGGCTTGGAGTGCGTCAAGATCGCTCGTAATCAAACAAACTTCCACGCCTTGGTCACTGGCTTTTTTTGCTAGCGTTGCCATAATATCGTCTGCCTCGTAATCATCTAGTTCATACAGCGGCCAACCAAATGCAGCAAGAAGCTCATGGAGGATAGGGATCTGTGCGTAAAAGTCTGCTGGCGCAGGCTTACGGCCAGCTTTGTACTCTGAGTAAATTTCTAGTCGTTTGCGGATGTTGGTTTTTGGCTTGTCCCATGCCACACATACATAGTCAGGTTTAAGCTTTTTGAACAATTCTAGCGCGAGCGCTGCAAAACCATATACACCGCCAGTCGGTGTGCCATCCGCCGTACTGAGGTTTGGCATGGCGTAATAGCCGCGGTAGAATACGCTTTTGCCATCAATAATCACCATCCGTTTTGCCATATTCCCAGTATAGCGCACCTGCCTATGATTATCACCGAAGACACGTCTGTTACACTAAGTACATGACTACACAAAAACAAGCTCGCATTCTTGCCTTTGTTGGACTAACAGGAAGTGGCAAATCAGAGGCAGTTCATTATGTAACCGAGAAGGGTTACCCGAAAGTATATTTCGGCGGTGTAATCCTGGGGGCTATGAAAGATGAGGGCATTGAATGGACGGAAACAAACGAAAAAGAGTTCCGCGAGCAAATTCGGGAACGTGAAGGTAAGGATTTTGTCGTAAAACGAATCATTGATGAGATTCATCGGCTTATCGATGCCGGTCAGCACTATATTGTCGCTGATGGCCTATACACATGGACGGAATATAAAGCGCTCAAACATGAGTTCCCCGGTGAGCTAACCGTTGTAGCCGTAGTGGCACCAAAGCATTTACGTCACCACCGGCTCACGCTGCGCCCTGTTCGCCCGCTAACCGTTGAGGAAGCCAACCAGCGTGACTGGGCCGAAATTGAAAACCTAGAAAAGGGCGGCCCCATTGCTATTGCGGATTATTTTGTTCATAACCATAAAGACATCAACTACCTTGAGCAACAGCTCGATGCAATTCTCACTGATACAGGCTTTGCTAATCAATAGGTGCTCCGTGCTATACTAAGCACGATTGTTATAATGCGAAAAGAAAGCAGCTACATGGAAAATCACCCATCAGCACCACCCTACGTTCCTACTCCACCACCAACCGGACCAATACAAAACCGCCCAAGCGACGGGCAAACACTTGGCATCATTGGCCTTATTTTAGGGCTCCTCGCCTTGTGGCCAGTCGGCCTACCGCTCAGTATTGCTTCGGTCGTGAAGGCACAAAAAGCGCGAGGCTCTAAAGTGGTTGGCATTGTAGGAATCGTTTTCAATGCTCTTGCGGTGTTTGTGTCGCTCTTCATCATTACTATTGCGATTGTCGCTTATAACGGCATACAGCAACGTGCTCATGCTTCAGCTGCAGAGGCTAGTGCTAATGTGGTTGCAAAAAAAGCAGAAGCGTATGCGACAATTGATGCTGCCGGCAGCTATCCGGCAACAATAGAGGATTTTGCGAAATATCCTGAATCAAAACTGATTCAAGACGACTATACCGTCACAACTGTTCCGCCACTTGATGAAAAAACGATTATGTATAAGCAATGTGACGCGCAAAGTGCACAAGTTACGTATTACAATACGTATGCACGCCAAACGAGAATCATTCCGTTAGGCGATGCGAGTAATTTAACGAGCTGCTAAATAAATTATCCCGGGTATACCGGGATAATCGTTATTGTAGATACTCGTATAGTTTCTTCGCGTCCTTATGTTTACGGAGTTTTGCCAGTGCCTTCGCTTCGATTTGACGAATTCGCTCACGAGTTACGGCAAACTCTTGGCCAACTTCTTCGAGCGTGTGGCTTTTGCCATTTTCTAGGCCAAAACGCATTTTGATGATTTTTTGTTCCCGTTCGCTGAGAGTGCTCAACACCGACTGAACCTGTTCCTTAAGCAATTGGCTACTCGCAGATTCCTCTGGAGTCGCGCTATCTTCATCTTCAATAAAGTCGCCGAGTACGCTATCTTCATCCTCGCCATCACGCCCCACACCAGCGTCAAGTGAACTAATATCTTGTTTAATCTTAATGACGTACTCAACTTTTTCGGGCTCCATCTCGAGCTCACGCGCCAACTCTTCAATAGTCGGCTCACGGTTAAGTTCTTGCGTCATTCGGCGCTGGGTACGGAGGAGTTTGTTGATTGTCTCCACCATGTGTACCGGAATACGAATGGTTCGTGCTTGATCAGCAATAGCGCGGGTAATCGCCTGGCGAATCCACCAGGTTGCATAGGTGCTAAACTTAAAGCCCTTGTCGGGATCAAACTTTTCTACCGCGCGCAGTAAGCCAGTGTGCCCTTCCTGAATTAAGTCCAAAAAGTCCAGTCCGCGACCACTATACCGCTTAGCAATGCTCACCACGAGACGCATATTTGCCTCGGCCATCTTATCTTTGGCGCGCTTTTCACCTGCGACCACTCTTTGGGCAAGCTCAAGCTCTTCTTCGGCTGAAAGCAACGGGATTTTACCGATTTCACGTAGGTGCAGTCGCACTGAGTCGTCACTAATGTCATCAAAATACTGCCCGCTATTTAAAACATCTTCAGGAGTATCTTCATCCTCATCCATCAAATCATCGAGCGCAGGCTCGTCAATATCAGGGGTTTGTAGATCATCTTGTTCTTCTGGTACATCGTCTTGTGGTAGTTGGTCATCGTTTGCCACGCGGTATCTCCTTGATTAGCGCATTAAGGGTAACGCGCAATTCGTTGGCTGTTTTCTCATCACCTGAATTCTCAGCCATGCGCAGTTCCTCGATTAGTTCTCGTTGTTTTTGTTTCTTGTGTTCATATTCTATTTGCCGTAGTAGGCGCGCTGTTTCGTATACCCTATCATTTGGTTCCATACCAGCATACCGCGCGTCGGCGCGTAATAATAATATTTTTACATAGGTATCGTATTTTTGCAACTCTTTTGGCGTATCATCAATCGCCTTCCCTGGGTGAGAAGCAAGGTATCGCGCAACGGCTCGCCGGTCCTCACCGACAAACAAGTCAAGGTTCATATGTGCCAGTGCATCTTGGCTCGCTGCATCAATACACACCGCAGCGAGTGCATCGTCTTGGTGCACCAATTCATCCGACGTCTGCTCACCTGACGTAATGTGTGTGGGTTTTAGTACACGCTCTTGGGTTGGTTCCTTAGTAAGCTTTGCACGCACTGCTGCAACAGTACTACCCGTAAGCTCGGCTATCTTTTGCACGTAATGTTCTTGCTCGACCGGATCACCAAGTAACCGCACTACCGCCAAACCAGCTGTTGTAAACGCTCGCTTTCCCGCTGCCGTCGTCACATCGACCCGCCCCTGATACTGCGCAAGTACCCAATCAACTGCTGGCGCCGCTTGCGCAATGGCTTGTTGCCACAGTTGTACGTCCTTTTGCACCAGTTCATCAGGATCTTTTGCGCCGCCTGGTAGTGTAATGACAGTAAGCTCCACACCCACATTACTGCCAATGGCGATCGCTCGCTCTGTTGCAGCAATGCCCGCCTTATCGCCGTCGAAAGCAAGGCGAACATCATCAGTAAGGCGCTTGAGTGCTCGCAGATGGTGCTCGGTAAGGGCGGTACCTGCCGTTGCGACCACATTGGCTGCTCCATATTGGTGGCTGCTTACAACATCGAGGTTGCCCTCGACTACCACTGCTCGATTACTGCTACGAATCGCTGCCTTAGCTTGGCTTAGTCCAAAAATATGCCTGCTTTTGTCGTAAAGCAGCGTTTGGCTAGTATTTAAGTACTTGGGCGCACCTTCAACCTCGCCAATAATTCGGCCTGTAAACCCAATCACCTGCCCACTTGGGTCCATGAGCGGCACCATCATGCGGCCGCGGAACATGTCGCCACCAAATCGGTTTGTTAACCCAGCATCTGCCAGCTCCTTTTTGCTAAACCCGCGTCTGCCCAGGGCTCCAACGAGCGCCGAGCCGCTATCAGGTGCATAACCAATCAAAAATTCCTGAACGATTTTCTTTGAGAGTTTACGCGTTTTAAATACGTATTCCATTGCATGGCGGTTGCGCAGGAGACACTGCTGATAGTAGCCTGCTGCCAGTCTGTTTGCTTCAAGCAACCGCTTTTTGCGCTGTGCCAGTGCTTGGCTACCTTTAGAATCGTAGAGGCTTAGATCAACCCCAGCTTTGCGCGCCAAATGCTCGAGCGCTTGACGAAAGTCCATGCCTTCAACTTCCATCACAAAGGCGAACACATCACCGCCCTTATTGCTACTGAAATCATGCCAAATTTGCTTTTCGGGACTGACAAAAAAGCTTGGGGTTTTTTCACCGCTAAAGGGACTCAGCCCTTTGAAGCTGCGACCGGCACGCTTGAGCTGGACGTACTCCCCAATGACGTCCTCAATATTGAGCTTTGCCCTCACCTCCTCTTTGGCGTCTTGCATGGTTTTATTATATCACTCTTTACCTCTGTTATCGCTTGTGCTTTAATAGATGCAGATGAACCCAAACGATTTCAATAGGAATACTCCATTTTCGCCACAACCGCCAGCAAGCGGCAGTGAGCCGCCAACGCTCAATCATTCGGGGTCGGCTATCCCTATTAATCCGTCACAAAATACCATGATGCCGCATGAAGAGCGCGTTATTCAACCTGTCCCGCCCCAACCGCAATCACAACCACAAAACATACAGCCTCCCGTTGTGACGCAGCCAGTCAGTGCACCGCAGTTTGATGCCACCCAGCCACAGCTGACCACTCAGCAGCGTCAAGAATATAGTATTGACTACTTAAATGAAATCGCGCCCAAACAACAAAAAACTGTCAATAAATTTGCTGTTTTCGGTTTGATTGGTGGCGTATTACTCGCTGTCGTAGCCGCGGTATTTATGCTATCAAGTTCGGGAGGACCCGACATTAAGACCCAAGCCAAAGATATTCAGGGGCGTATTGCTACGCTCCAAGCGGTAACCGACGCTCAGCAAACACACCTTAAAGAACCCGCCCTTAGCGAAGCCAATGCCACACTCAGCACTACACTTTCCTCTATGAACACTGAGTTTACCACATTGCTCAAAACACGCAAAATTGTTATCTCCAAAGCAGTGCTTCCAGCGGAAAAGACTTACGCCGAAACACTGACCAAGAAGCTCGATGACTCCTATCAGCGCGGCACGCTGGATCGTAATTACCCCACCCAAATGACCTACGAACTAACGCTCCTACGTAGCAAAATCAAAAAGCTACGTGTTGCAGCCAGCTCCAAAACCGTATCGGCATTTTGCGACACGGCTACCACCAACATCGATATCATTTTGGCAGCCTATACCAAGTACAATGCAACTACTCAGTAACCAACCGGTAGCTTAGTCGTGCCAAATCTTTGATTTCGTCATCACTCAACTGGCCACTACAAATAATCGTGTTCCAGTGCTTCTTATTTAAGTGATAGCCCGGCAAAACTGTTTCGTATTTTTCGCGCAGGTTTTGTGCGAGCAGCGGATCGCACTTCAGACTAACGCGTAGGGGTTTGCTCTCGTCGGCAATAATTGCAAACAGTTTCTCATCCTGGCCAGCATCTTTTCTGCCCACTTTGTATACACTCGTGCCCTCGCCAAACGGATAGTCTAGCCAAGCGTTCGGAAAACTAAGCAGGTATTCTTCGAGCTCTTTGTGCGTCATGCTTTTACCTTTTTCAAATAGTAGTTTAGCTCTTCGATGCTACCACGAATGTCATCGAGCGCCCGGTGCGCTTCAGGCTTAGCAAACTTTTTGTCATACTTACCTTCCATCACCACTTTCCATGCGCTGACATCAAGCATGCGGTAGTGGAGCCTTTTGCCGAGTCGTGGCCACCATTGGTCAATAAATTTTCTATCTTGATGAATAGAGTTGCCCGCAAGCAATATCATACTGTCGCCAATATGTTTGTCGATAAATGCCAGTAGTTCTCGCTCTACGCCAGCTTTGGTCTTGTCGGTCTGTTTATTCTGCGCTTCAAGCGCGCTCCGGACTTCGGGGAACTCGCGCCAAAAGCTATTGGCATCGAATCGTTTTTTTAGGTGCTTGCTGCACCAGTGTACGCTGCCCTCATACGTGGCAATTTCTTTAAAATTCCAATCGGTTACAATGGCTGCTACTTCCAGTGGGTAGTCATTCACGGGATCAAGTCCGGTCATTTCCATGTCGAGCCACAAGATATAGCGTGGTTTAAATGCTGGTTTGCTCATATGCCCAGTATATCATCACCAACAGATGTCATCGAGCAAGCATTCGTGCTTATTCTTTGGTATTACCTGGGTATCTACTACAATCACAACTATGAAAGAGCTCATCAGAACCATTCATGAGCGCCAAAACGGCCGCGAAAAACCACTGGTAGTAACAATAGGCGGTCCCACCGCTGGCGGCAAAACCACTCTTGCAAGGCAATTAGCCGCGCAATTCCCCGCTACAATTATTCATGCAGACGACTACTATTATGGCGATGAGTTCCGCCGGCACCATCTGCCCGCTGAGCTCGCCGGAAATTTCGATCATCCGGCAAGTTTTGCAATAAATGAGTTGGCAAAAACAATAGCAGCGCTGCGCGTAGGCCATGCTACCATGGGCCCAGCTTACGACAGGCAAACTGGTCAATCGCATGCAAACAGCATTTATTACCCACCGCAGCCTTTGATAATCGTAGAAGGCCTTATAGCAAACCTCCCCGTGCTAGCACCACTGCGTGATTTATCGGTCTGCGTTACTGCCCTCTCATCGGTGCGGCTTGCTCGCCGCATCGCTCGCGATCAGTTAGAAAAAACCCACCACAATGACCCTGCAGGCGTTACTACCTACTTTTGGTACTGCGCCGAGCCAATGTACCAGCAATTTTACTCTGCGGGTGATGCGGCCGCCGACGTTGTTCTTAGTACGTAAAACCGGCGCATTTGAGAGCGCCGGAATAACTGTCATGAGCAGTAGCTAGTCTTTTTTACGATCAAGCTTATCAAGCTTCATGAAGTGAATAATGAGGTAAATAACAAACGCCGTCGCCACCAAAGTGATCAGTGAGCTTAAAAAGGCACCCCACTTAAAATCACCTACTCGGTCACCAACCTGCATTGTCCACGTTGCGGCCTCTAGGCCCTTTTGTGAACCAATCATCAGCTGTACTATTGGGCTAATAAACGCTTCGACGAGCTTTTTGACCGTGTCACCGGCTGCAGTACCAATCGCTAAACCTACTGCTAAACCTACAACACCCTGTTCGCGGATAAAATCCATAAATCCACTTGCGTGTTTTTTTACCATATCATCTCCCTTAATTAGTGATGTGGCAATTATAAATAATGCCAACCCGCTAAGACAATAGCTACATACGAGCAGGGGCGGCTATGCCAAGCAGTCCTAAGCCGTCTTTTAGCGTGTCAGCATACCGTTCTACTAGGTAAACGCGACGAGCTTCTTCATCTGCGCCAACAACTCGAGTGTTTTCATAAAAACGATTAAACTCCTGAGCTAGCTCATACAAATACGTGCAAATATAGTGCGGCAGTAGTTCATCAATTGACTTACCCACCACATCGCTGTACTCTGCCAGCTTCTGCGCTAGCTTACGCTCGTCTTCGTTCAGGCTCACCTGCTCATCAACTGCAGCTGGTTGTGTTGCCTTCGCCAAAATACTACGGGCACGGGCGTGCGCATACTGAATATATGGGCCGCTATTGCCAGCCAGAGTTACTGTCTCGTCAATGTCAAACGCGATGTCACCCCCTAGTCGATACTTGGCGAACACATATTTTATCGCTCCAAGGGTAACATCGGTAAGTAATACTTCATCAGTGACAATAGTGGCGACTTTTTCGCGCACCGCATCAATCACGTCAACTGCCCTCGTGACATTACCCAGGCGTGAACTCATTTTTTTGCCATCGCCAAAACGGACGGTTCCGTTCGTCAGGTGCGTCATCTGGGCAGCAATACCAGGACTAAAGGTGTCTGCTGCGGCAAACACGACGCGCATATACTCCTTTTGATCATTCCCCGTTAGCAAAATTCGATGATCAAAGTTATATTCTTGTTTTTCCAGCCATATGACACCAATATCCTTGGTTTCATACGTTGGCAAGCCTTTGCTCGTCACAAATACTCGCGTATGCAGGTGCTTCGCTTCATCGCCCACATACACAATTGCACCGTCGCTTTGCTGCAAATTACCTTTTTGCAGCTCTTCTTTTACGACTGCCATGCCCACAGGAGCTGTCTCACTTTCAGGGTATTGGCGCATTGGCGCTACGCCCACTAAATCGTAGAATGCATTAAAATAATCGTAGCTCCATTGGCGAGTCGTCCAGTATAGCTGTGCAAGCGGCGACTGATGATCACTCGTTTCGTGAAAGCCATAGATGGTTTTGTTCAACTCATCAATTTCTTGCTTGGCTTCTTCATTCTCTTCATACTGCCCCGCCCCGCGCACATAACATTCGCTAATCCAACGCGAACGAGCAAATGCGTCTTCTGGCACTTGCGTGAGCTTTTCGGGCATTGCACCGCCCAATGTTGCTACCATTCCCCACAAGCATTTGGCAACGTGTAAGCCAACGTCACCTCCAAAACTAGTGCGGTATAGCGTTGCCCCACCACGAGCCACAAGCCCAGCAATAATATCGCCCGCAATCGTTTGGTACAAATGGCCGGTGTGGAGTTCCTTAAAAGCGTTGGGGCAACTGTACTCTACGACGTACGATTTACCGCTCAGCGATTGTTCGGCCGACTGGGCTGCCTGTGTCAACAGCGCATAATCATGTAAAAATATATTGATAAATCCTGGTCCCGCAACTTCAACGCTTGCAATATCATCGGCGTGACGAAGCAACTCTGCCAATTCCTCAGCGATTTCGCGCGGGTTCCTACCAAGCGGACGCGCTAGTTGCATAGCTACATTGGTTGCATAGTCGCCAAATTCCGCCTGCGGGCGATCGAGTCGAACTTCAACCCTTTGCTGAAAATGATCTTCAACAAGTTGCTCAATGTGGCGGCGAATAGCGTTCATAACCTCTCTATTATACCAGAGGCGCTAAAGAAGTGGGCGCAGCAGACTATTCAGTTTCGTCAACAAGATATTCAGACTGATTGTATATCGATACCGGCGTGCTACCGCGAACGTGCTCGAGCACATACTGCAACGTTGATGCGTCGTCGAGAGTAAAGCTATCTACTTCGTCAGTTGTTTGTTTTTCTTCTGCCATAATTTCATTATAGCATAAACGTAATGAAAAGTCAATTTGACCCTCTGCGCACTATTCTATACACTAGCACTATGAATATACGGCGTGGGTTTACTGTTGTTGAACTACTCATCGTTATTGTTGTTATTGCTATCCTTGCCGTTATCACCGTTGTGGCTTACAACGGTATACGAGATCGCTCGCAGGCAAGCCAAATTGCCAGCGGTATTACACAAACTGAAAAAGCATTCCGACTGTGGCTTAGTGACAGAGGCGATGCATACTGGCCCTCGGACTACACCGACTATTCGGCGGCAACGCCCGCTAACCCGCTCTACCTTCCGAGCATCTGCGGCACGACGGTCACCAACCCACAAATATCCGTCATTATTGCTAGCTGCCCAGGCTACAACGCCTACCAGCAAAAATCCCCGGCAGATGCGAACCCCGCCCTTAACTGGAGCTATGACATGGATAACGACACCAAAGGCACTACCAGCACAACAGCAAATCTGGTTATGGGTACCAACCTCGTCATCCGCAATGCTCCCCTTGCGGTGCAAAGCCTTGTCGACTCAAGTATCGATGACGGTAATAACCTTACAGGAAAAATACGCTATGACCCTGCTGTGTCCCCCACCGCAATGTATTACAGCCTCAGTTACTCGAGAAACTTCAATTAGTCACGCTGCGCGGCGCGTATGAGGCCTTCGAATAACGGATGTGGGCGTGTTGGCCGACCACGAAATTCCGGGTGAGCCTGGGTGGCGATGAAAAATTTATTTTGTGGTGCCTCTACATATTCTACTAGTTTGCCGTCTGGTGAGGAGCCGCTGATTTGTAACCCGCCGCGCTCAAATGCTTCACGAAAGTGCTGGTTTACTTCATAGCGATGCCGGTGACGCTCAACAATATCCTGCTGACCATACAGCTTATGAGCAAGTGAATCTGCCTCAAGGTGCGCCGGATAGTCACCAAGGCGCAGTGTGCCACCGGTGCTTTCTTTGCCTTGTTGCCCTTCCATGATATACACCACATCCTGCGATGTGTCGGCATTAAATTCCGTACTGTTGGCGTCTTCTAGGCCTGCTTTGCGAGCGGCAGCGATTACCGCTACTTGAAGCCCCAAACATATTCCAAGATACGGCACGTTGCGGTCAAGCGCGTAACGAGCAGCAGCGATTTTCCCCTCAACACCACGTTTACCAAAACCACCAGGAACTAAAAGCCCGTCAACGCTCGCAAAATCTGTTTCCCCTGCAGCTTCAGCATTAATCCACACCGTTTCAAGCTTCACGCCTTCTCGCCACGCCGCTGCCTTAAGGGCTTCAAGGACACTAATATACGTATCCTCATTGTCTAAATATTTTGCCACCAACCCAATCCGCACCGTCCGCTCTTTTGGCGCCAGCTGACGCTCAACTAAGTCGATCCATTTACTCAAATCAGGCTTATTGTGGTTTGCAGTGAATTTTTCAAGGATTGGGGCTAGCGTACTTTCGGCTACTTTTTGCGGAATCTTAAACACACTATCGACGTTTGGCATCATCAACACCGCATCATCTGGTACACCGCCAAACATCGCAATTTTGTGCGCAATTGACTCTGGCGCCGGTTCATCCGTACGTACAATCACGACATCCGGCACAATACCAAATCCGCGCAGGTCATTGAGCGCGTTTTGTGCAGGCTTACTTTTGAACTCCTTGCTCGTGCCAATGTAGGGCACATATACCACGTGAATATAGAGCGCATTCTCGCGACCAACGCGGCGACCAAACTCACGGATTGCTTCTACAAAACTCAGCCCTTCGTAGTCGCCAACTGTACCGCCAATTTCTACAATATGTACATCACTTCCTTCACTTGCCACTTGAATTGCATCTTGAATTGCTCCGGTCAAGTGTGGCACCAGTTGAATCGTTTTGCCGCCAAATTTACCGGCGCGCTCATCAGCAATGAGGTTGCTCAGTAATCGACCTGCCAGTGTAGCGCTTTTTTGCGTTACTTCAATATCTAAGAACCGCTCATAGTGGCCCAAGTCAAGATCAGTCTCGGCCCCATCCTTGGTCACGAAGCATTCCCCGTGTTCTGCTGGATTTAAGAGACCCGCATCTACATTGAGATACGGGTCACATTTTTGGATTGAAACGGTGGCACCTTTCGCCTGCAATACTGCGCCAATGCTGGCTGCGGTAATTCCCTTACCTACCCCTGAGAGAACTCCCCCCGTCACGAAAATATATTTTGTCTGTTTGCCCATCGTCGATTGCTCTTCCATGGGGTTTCATTATAGCATGCCTACCCTACGGCACTCTACCCATAGCGTGTGATGTTGTGTATTCTACTCTATCTGTAGTAGCAGTCTGCCCTCACAAGTCAAATCATCACCCCCATAATCCTGGGTACGGCGTGCTGGTATAGTACACTAGATATATGAATAAACGCATCCTCGTGGCCCTTGGCCTAGTACTAGCAATCGCAATTGGGGTTGCCGCGTACAATAAGCCGCAGTCACCTCAGCAGAGTAAGCTGCAGAGCAATGCTACCAAACAAAACGAAACAAGTGCCGGCACGCCTGATAAGCAGCCGCAAAGCAAAGGCCGCTACAGTAACTATTCATCAAGTACACTCAGCGCAAAAGGCTTCAGCGAAACAATCTTGTTCTTTCATGCGCCCTGGTGTCCTGAGTGTCGCGTCTACGATAGCGTACTACAAGGCGCGTCGCTTCCAATTGGCACTCAAATTCTAAAAGTTGATTATGACACCTCCACGGACTTAAAAAATCGATACGGCGTCACACTACAGACTACCTTTGTAAAAGTAACGAGCAAAGGCGAAAAAGTGAGCATGTGGTCTGCCTATGGTAAAGAAAAATCACTGCAGGCAGTGCTAGAGAATACCTGATGCTCCTTGCCATTGCTTCGCTTCTTGCTGGTGTATTGTCCGCACTTTCCCCCTGTGTATTGCCGCTCATCCCCATGATGCTCGGATCGCAGGCTAAAGGGGGCTCACAGCGCAGTATTCGTGTACTTTTTGGACTAGGATTGTCGGTAATCCTCTTCAGTATTTTATTGAAATCATCAACCTTACTGATTGGCATACCGCAGCAATTGTGGCACATCATCGGCGGAGGCGTCGTGACGCTGTTTGGCCTGTCGCTGCTGTGGCCCCATGGTTGGGAAAAAATTGTGCTTGCAATAGGTTTAGAAACATGGGCTCAGCGTCTGATGGCAAAAGCCCAACAGTCAAATGGTGCTGCAAAGGATATTCTCCTTGGCGCTAGCCTGGGGCCACTTTTCAATGTATGCAGCCCTACCTATGCCTTGATTGTCGCAGTGCTCCTCCCCGCAAACCCCCTCCAAGGCTTTGCACTACTTGTTGTGTATACCGTTGGATTACTGGCAACACTATATACCATTGCGGTTGGGGGCTCAATGCTCGTCAAAAAGATAGGATGGTCACTTGATACAAGTGGCACTTTTCGACGCACCCTAGGAATAATCTTGGTGGTTATTGGGGTTGCGATTATATTTGGTCTCGACAAGCAGCTGCAAACGCTGCTCGTAGCGAGCGGCGCATTCGACTGGCAAGTTAGTCTTGAGTCACTGCTGGCACAGTAAGTTACAAAGCCGGGATTACTGTCATTACTATCAATACAACATTGAGCGTGACGATGAGTGCGGTGATGGTGTAAAGGAGCGCAGAAACAAACTTTGAGTTGGCATGAGGCCCCATGATACTTTTTCTGGATGAAACAATAGAGAGTGGAATAAGCGCAAATGGTACACCAAAGCTCAGTGCAACCTGCGACACAATTAATAGTGTGAGCGGGTCAATGCCAACCGCAAGCATAAAGAGCGCAGGGAGTAGCGTAATGAGTCGACGCGCCCATAATGGCACTGACACCCGCACTAAATCTTCCATCACCACACTTCCTGCCTGGCTACCAACCGCAGTGCTCGCAAAACCAGAAATTAATAATCCCACAGCAAAGAGTACTGCAACCCCGGAGCCCAGTGCAGCCCCCAGCCCACTATGAATAACTTCAAACGTATCGGCACCCGTTCCACGCAGCACCGCTGCTGCCAGCAAAAGCATTGCTATATTGACTGTGCCGGCAATTGCCATTGCTAACGTTACATCAAATTTTGTGGCGCGTAAGTATTCTCGCACCCGTGTTGCCTGCACTCGTCCATATCTATCACGAGATAGCGCAGAATGAAGGTAAACGACATGCGGCATAATCGTCGCTCCTATCATTGCCGTGGCAAGGAGCACTGTTTCTTGACCGCCAAAGCGGGGGACCAAGCCACTAAATACTCCCGTTATGTTCGGTGGCTGTTGAATAAGCCCCACCAGGAAGCCAATGGGAATAACAACCAATAGAGCCACAATAACCCGCTCAAAATACTTCTGGCCTCGGTGGCTATAAAGCCAGAGGAGCAACATGGACACTCCACCGACAACGACGCCACCAACGACTAACGGTAATCCAAACAGCAACTTTAGGGCTACCGCACCACCCACTACCTCTGCAATATCAGTCGCTATCGCAACCAACTCAGCCTGTGCCCAATAGCCCCGTCGCGCCCATTTTGGCAATTTTTCAGCCACAAGCTGCGGCAATGACTTCCCTGTTACTAGGCCGACCTTCGCACTCGTGTATTGGGCCAAAGCAGCCATCATGTTGGCGAGTAGCAGCACCCACAGCAAAAGAAACCCATACTTTGCCCCGGCACCAAAATTCGCCGCAAAGTTACCAGGATCAACATACGCTACCGCCGCAACAAATGCCGGACCCAGCAACCGCAAAACTCGTGAGACTTGTCCTCTTACCTTCATGTCTTTATTGTACACGCATCCCACCTCTTATTGCCTTATGCTTGCTCATGGTGGCATGGATCACTATGATAGTTGCATGACCGAACGATTCACTACCAACCCCGAGCTATACCGCCACGTTATGGAACGAGCCCTTGAAGAAGCTTGCACCAGCGATGATCCATCAACCCAAACCAGTGCAGCCATTTTGCACCAAAACGGACTGGTGACTGTTGGAGCAAACCGCATGCCACCAGGCGTGCTCATAACCCCCGCACGACTAGAACGACCCCTTAAATACCAGGTACGCGAACACGCAGAGCGAACAGCAATTTATGAAGCAGCCCAGCTTGGCAGGGCAACATTGCAGGCAACAATGGTGAGCCTTTGGGCAGCGTGCAGTGACTGTAGCCGCGGCGTCATTAGCAGCGGTATCGAACGATTCATTTGTTATCCTTGGATTCCTGGCGATAATCATTGGGACGAGGACATTGCGGTCGGACGAGCCATGATGCAAGAAGCAGGCATCGAGGTAATCGACTACGACTTTCCAGGGCTTTCTATTCCACCACTTCGTCGCAATTATGCGCCGTGGCAGCCGCACCAATCTTAAAGCTGCACAGCCACCCTATACGCTGCTTCTTCAAGCAACTCGGCCCTCGTTAATTTACCTTCAGTAATGTAGGGGTACGGGTCTTTCAGCTCGGTGCCAAATTTCTGTTGCATCAACACGCCAAAATCTGGGTATTCAGCTGGGACAAGTTTGGCAAATTCTGCTGGAAACTCAATATCGACATCAAGCCCCATCTTGGTTTTGCCGCCTACCTGCTCAATCACAACAATTGAAAGGCCTCTAAATCCAAGTTCGCCGTGAATCGTATCATTGCCGCTTTCAATCGTTGCAATGTACTCACCGTTTTTTGACTCAACAATAGTACGAAGGTTTGCTTGCCGGTTCATCGCGCCTTGTAGTGTTTCATCTACACTGAGCGGTTGCTCATTAACGCCACTGGTCGTTTTGTAACCTTCCGGCATAACCGGCTTACCAGCCCGTCGCATCGCGCGACTCAGCGCCGTCAGCTTAACAGGGCTTTTGCTACTCACATACATGCGTGGCAGTGAGGCAAAGTATTCATCTATCTTTGTTAAATCCCTATTAATCACAAGTGGCTGCATTGCACGCATCTCAGGGGTGTACGGCATGTCCGGCAGCGGGTTTGTCAAAAAAACCTCCAGTCCATGGGCATACGCGTACGTCATCTCCATCAGTGTGTTACCACCCACATACCCCTCTACGCCTTTTTTGCCTATATTGACAACAAGAATAGCATCAGACGTATCAATTTTGCGAAAATGCTCGTTAATAAAACCGCTTTTTAGCGCAATATTTCGCTCTGTTTGCTCGTCCTTTACTTTGCCTTCAGCCATATTCGGGTATTCGGTTTCGTACCCCATTGCCCGTAGCTGCTGCTCGGTGTCGCGCATTTCAGGCATGAAGTCCATTGATCCACATAGTGCTATTTTCATAGTGTTACTATAGCCTCTCGATCTGCGACTCGTCTAGCATCTGCCGCTCAGTTTATTTTGACAAGAAAGGGCACCCTGTTGTTAGGCGCCCCACTTGCTGCTATCGAACGTGATTATTTATCGCCGTTTTCGTCAGCTTCCGCCTGGTTATCGGCAATTTTTGCTTCCGCGTTACCAGCATTTACTTCGTAGCTGGTGTTGGTGCTTTCAAAAAAGTTAACCAGCTCATACGTATCGTTCGCTGTTGCCATCCATTTAGCGGGGTTACTTACGTTGTAGTGTGGCTCAAAACCTAGCTCTTCAAGGCGGCGATCAGTCAAGTATTTTACATACTGATTTATGTAGTCAGCGTTGAGGCCCAAAATACCGTTTGGCAAGAGCGCCTTGTTGTACTCCTCTTCCATAGCCACGGCATCAAGAATCATTTGTTTGATTTCATTCGCAAACTCTTCGTCTTGCAGGTCTTCGTTTTCCTCTATCACCGTCAAAATTAGGTTGATACCGAATTTAAGGTGGAGGCTTTCGTCACGAACAATCCAGTCAATCAGACTACCAAAATTACGAAGCAGATTTCGTTGTCGGAATGACAACGCAACCATAAAGCCGCTATAGAACCAAATTCCCTCAAGAATAATATTGTATGCAATTAAGTTGCGAATAAAATCCTTTTTACCTTCGGTTGTCGTGATGTCCATGGTGTCTTCGGTCATGCGCTTGATGTACTTGGTTTCAAACGCTTCTTTGGCTGCCATCGTTGCTTCATCTACATGCGCAGCATAAGCCTGCTCACGATCAATCGGGAACGTTTCAAGCACATATTCAAATGCCATACAGTGGTTAGCTTCTTCCCACATTTGCTTGGCAAGGTACAAGTGCGCTTCTGCAGCGTTAACGTAAGGATAAACACCAAAAGCGAGTGCCTTATTAACCAAAAGCTCGTTCGGGTTAAAATAGCTCATAAGGAACGTCACAGCGTGGCGCTCTTCATCGCTCATTTTCTCCCAGTCAGCAAGGTCTTGTGCCAATTGAATCTCGTTTGGGAACCATGTGTTGGCCACCGCTTGATCGTATAGGTCCATTGCCCACTGATAATTAATTGGCTTGAGCAACAGTCCGTCTTGAATACCACTTCCTAATATCTTTCCCATACTATCTCCTCGCTTTTAGTTAGTCTTTTCCTCATATCATTTACGCACAGCTTTTACTATTAATCTGTGAAATAGTTCGCTTGTTTACACTGTTTGACCGCTAAGTTCAGCGGCATATTCCATCCGAGCTATTTCGTCGAGCACTCTCGCAGTCGCTTCGGCCCGTTGACCAAGTTCGCTCGACACACGCCGCTGCAGTTGTTCACGCGATAATGGCGTTAGTACTGCTTCACCCCAACGCCCTATTGTAATGGAGTGGTCAGGGAACTGGGCTCGCAGCTCAGCGAGCCCCTTGTTCTCTGCATCTGTCATAGTCTACTGGCAACCTTCACACATGGTCAAATCAGCAGGATCAATGGGTGCCGCTAAATCGCCACGCCTAGCAGCAGCTTCGTTTGCTGCAGTTTGCGCCTGCTCCATCGCGTCGCTGATTGCCTGTAGTTTTTCTTCCAGTGTCATATCGTCATTTACAATTTGTGATGCATTCATGGTTAGTTCCCCCTATTTCGTTTATTTTGTTATGCACTTTTTACAGCAGTTGCATTCGTTCATATTACGCTGCCTGTTTCTTGGCGAAGCCAAAGCCAGTTTTACGTCCGCCCCCACCACCAATGGCTTCTGCTTTGTTCACGCGGGTGGTACTTTGTTCGGCTTGATGCCGCGGCTTCATGTGTAGGTAGTAGGTGGTCTTAAGCCCGCGTTTCCAGGCCTCCATGTATACCTTCTCCATATCGTCAATGCTGCGGCTTTCAAGATACATATTGCGACTAATCGCCTGGTCTACCCACTTCTGCGCGCGCCCGGCAACTTCAATAAAGGCGAAAGGTGAAAGTTGGAAGCACGTTTTATACACGTCCTTTATGTTCTGCGGAATAACGTCAATATTCGTTAAGTCACCCTGCTCTACCAACAGCTGCTCCTTCACCTCATCCCATAGCCCAAGCTTCTTTAGGTCTCGCACAAGATTGGTGTTGACTTCAAGGAATTTACCATTGAGCGTACTACGGCTGAAGATTTGTCCAAACTGTGGATCAATGCCTGGTGTTGTGCCTGCGACGTGGGCAATGTTTGCCGTTG
Source organism: Candidatus Saccharibacteria bacterium UBA1944 (assembly GCA_002336935.1). Lineage (GTDB taxonomy): Bacteria > Patescibacteriota > Saccharimonadia > Saccharimonadales > Saccharimonadaceae > Saccharimonas. The sequence continues at coordinate 1,839 of DDEW01000005.1, read as the reverse complement.
GCGCAATCGCCATCAGCGTCGCGTTACGCATACCCTTTTTAGTCTTCTTGCGCAACGCTTCCCAGTCAAGGCGTGTTTTGCGGGTCATATCCACCTTTACTTTGCGATCTTTGGCAAGCAGGTCAACAGTGTCAATGGGTAATAGGCCTTTTTGCCAGCCGCTTCCCTTGAAATCTGGGTAGCTTCCTTTTACTTTGGCAATTTCGGCACTCTCATCAATTGCATAGTAGCTAATGAATTCGCTCAGCTGATCCATGGTATCGTAGGCTTCTTCGCTCTCATAGCTATAGCCTAGCTTTTCGATGACATCGGTAAAGCCCATGATACCAAGGCCAAGCGCTCGCGTTGTTTGAATACTGTGAATTGCCTCAGGTATTGGCGTGTCGGTAATGTCGCACAGGTTATCGAGCTGGCGAATGGCACTGCGGCTCGCAGCTTCAAGGCGCTTCCAGTCCCATTGTTTGGTCTCAATGTCCAAAAAGGCGCTGAGGTTAATACTGACCAGGTTGCAAACACTAATGTTTTCCTTGTCGTTCGGCAGCGTAATTTCAGTACATAGGTTGCTGCTGTGAATGGTGCTGGTGTTATTGTTGAGTGCACGAGTGTTAATGGTATCTTTCCAGGTAATCCATGGGTGGCTACTTGCCTGAAGGATAGTTAAAATCTGGCGCCACTGCTGGCGGGCAGGAATCTTCTTGAACTCACGGAGTTCACCCTTTTCAGCCATCTTCACATACTCAGCGTAGCGTTTGCTGAAGGCTTCGCCGTAAAGTTCGCTCAGGTCGGGCGTCTCAGCCGGATCAAACATATACCAATCTTGTTCTTTGGCAACACGCTTCATAAACTCATCGCTAACATATGCGGCGATATTTGCGAACCGAGTACGAAAATACGGGTCACCACTGTTCTGGCGCAGCTCCATAAACTGTGGGAAGTTCAGGTGCCAGTTTTCCATATAAATAGCCGCCGCGCCCGCCTTCTTGCCCTTGCGACTGACCGCAAATAGTGCCGTGTCAATCATTTTCATAAACGGCAGCGGACCGGTGCTCACGGTATTAGTTGTCTTTACAGGACTTCCAGCAGAACGAAGCTTGTTCATGCTAATCCCAATACCGCCCGTGCCCTTAGCAATCCACATGGTATCGCGCACGCTTTTGGCAATGCTTTCCATGTCGTCCTCTACATCAATCACAAAACAGTTACTTAGCTGCGGGAACGAACCGCCCGCATTCACTCGAGTGCTTCCACCAGGCAGGTAGTCGAGGTTGCTCATGTGCTTGTAAAAATCTAGTGCTGCTTTTGTGGGATTCTTCTCGTTAAAGCTCAATCCCATAGCAATACGCATATGCGTAAACTGCGGTGTCTCAATTGGGTCACCGTTTTGTTTGCGAAGGGCGTAACGGTTTTTGTTGGTAATAACACCAAGATATTTGCTCAGTCCATCGCGGCTGGGATCGAGCGCTTCGGCAAGTTGTTTAATGTCAAACACCTTACTATCGGCCATTCGCTTATCAAGTAGTCCTTCCTTCACGCCAAACTTAAGGTATTCAGGGAATTTTTGAGCATGAAGCTTTTTTAGTTCAGCATCGTCGGCGTAATCGCCAAGAATGTTTTTATAGATATTTTTGAGTAACAGGCGAGCAGCAATGGTGTCAAAATCTGGATCATCCTTCACATTTTGCAGCGCAGTGTGTATGACTGCCTCATCAAGCTCTTCACTGCTAATACCATCAAATAATGTTAGCTGTAGTTCTGTCGCAACCTGCACGACTTTTTGAATTTGGTCAGGTAAACCCTCGCTTGCTTTCACGAGCGCCAGGTTTATCTTGTTGGCGTCAA
>DDEW01000014.1 GCA_002336935.1 Candidatus Saccharibacteria bacterium UBA1944 | reverse complement strand
TAGCCAATCTTTATCGCCGTGGCGACGAAATGATTGAGTATATCTTCACCTAATGGCTATACTGTGAATATGAGCCGACAGGAATTGGGCCAGCAGGTGTGGTATGATGCCGATACTAAAGGCTATGCCATGCTTGATGTGTCTGGATATATTCCACCGCTCCAGCCAGTGGAGGTAGAGGGCGTGACACTTCTCCCAAAACACGAATATCACGTTTCGATCGCAAATCTACGGGGAATTGCCGGGGAAAACCTGGAAATCGAACCGGAAATGGTATGGTTCATGCAGGCGTATCTAGCGGGCCCCACTCATCAACTAGCGTGGAAGGGGCTGACAGGTGCATACTATCTATGCCGTAAGCCGAATGCCGAGGGCGATATGCAGCAAACGCTGATTGGCGAAGTAGAGATTGCGGGTCTGGCATCGCTCGAGCGCGCCATGCGTCAGAAATTTGCCATACCGATTACGCTTAGTCGACCACATGTCACTTTGCTCAAATCTGCTAATAGTCCCTACGGCATAGGGGTTAATAGCCCCAAGGATCTTGCCCAGCTGTGCCGTCGTCAAGACGAGCTAGGGGAGCTGCTATTCGAGTAGAATATCAGGGTAGGGTGTGGTAAAATAACAGGAGTCACTCGTTCGCGGTAAGTGCTGGATAAATGCTTTTGCATGACAAAAGTTTCTACCCGTTACTTACCCCAGGTAAGGTAAGTGATCTAACAAAAAGGAGGCTCTTTATGAGTATTATCAACCCCAATGGTAAGGATATTATTAGTGTATCGACTGATTACTGCGGCAAAAAACTAACCCTCGAAGTCAACCGCGTTGGTTTTCGTACTACTGCAAGTGTGCTTGTGACCTACGGCGACACCGTGGTGCTCGGTACGGCAATGGTGGGCAGCAGGCCAGTCGTGCTTGACTATTTCCCGCTGAGCATTGATTATGAAGAAAAAATGTATGCCGCTGGCAAAATTAGCGGTAGTCGTTTCATCAAGCGCGAAGGCCGCCCGAGTGATGAAGCGATTCTGATCGGCAGACTGATCGATCGTCCTATCCGCCCGCTCTTTCCAAAGGGCTACCGCCAGGAAGTGCAGGTTGTTTCAAGCGTACTTAGCATGGATCCCAATTTCCGCCCAGACATGGTGGCGATGATTGCTGCAAGTAGCGCACTGATGCTGACTGGTACGCCATTTGACGGTCCCGTAGCTGGTCTACGAGTTGGTCGTGTTGGGAGCGAATTTAAGGCATTTTTGAACGCCGATGAGCGTGCTGCAAGTGATCTAGACTTGGTGGTTGCCGGTATCGAGAGTGGTATTACCATGGTAGAAGCTGGCGCCAACGAGGTGAGCGAAGAGATAATTATTGAAGCTATGACATGGGCGCACAAAGCGTTGCAGCCAGCAATCGCGTTGCAGCGTGAACTTGCTGAAAAAGTCGCTCCTGCCGCACAGGACTACACGCTGGTACTACCAAATGAAGAGATCCAGGCGGCAGTTGATACGTGGGTTGACGGCAAGCTGGGTGATAAACTACGCGCGCCATACCCAGAGCGCAACGAAATGGTCAACGAGCTTCGCTGGGCATTCCATGAAGCTATGACCGAAAAGCTCGGCGACGAGTATGCGGCGCTCCACGACGAATACGACGAAGCTTTTACGATGGCGGTTCACAAAGACGTCCGCAAGGGAATTGTGGCTGATGGCAAGCGCCCCGATGGTCGCGCCCTCGACGAGATTCGCCAGCTGAGCAGCGAAGTTGGCTTTTTGCCACGTGCACACGGCAGTAGCCTCTTTACTCGCGGTGTGACGCAGGGCATGAATATCGTCACGCTTGCGCCACTGAGCTTTGCACAAATGGTTGACACGATGGAGATCACCGACGGCGAACGCCGCTACATGCACCACTACAATGCCCCAGGCTATACTGTGGGTGAAGTACGTCGGCTGGGCAGTCCGGGACGCCGCGAAATCGGCCATGGCTACTTGGCTGAGCGCGCATTGATTCCAGTATTGCCAAGTGAAGAAGAATTCCCCTATGCAATCCGTAGTGTGACCGAGATTATGAGCCAAAATGGCAGCACCAGTATGGCAGCCACTTGTAGCTCGTGCCTGGCACTGATGGACGCAGGTGTGCCACTCAAAGCGCCAGTCAGTGGTATCGCCATGGGCTTGATGATGGACGGCGACAAGGCCTATGTACTGAGCGACATCGCCGATGCCGAAGACTTTGCGGGTGATATGGATTTCAAAGTCACCGGAACAGCTAATGGTGTGACTGCAATGCAAATGGACATGAAAGTACACGGTTTGCCAGTTGAAATCCTGCGCCAAGCAGTAGAGCAAAGCAAGGCCGGTCGAGCACATATTCTCGAGCACATGCTGAGCGTTATTCCTGGTCCACGCGAGAGCTTGAGCCCGTATGCACCGCGTATTGAAAAGATTAAAATTAATCCAGATAAGATTGGCGCAGTCATTGGTAAGGGCGGTGAAGTGATTAACAAGATTACCAGCGAAACAGGTGCTATGATTGATATCAAAGATGACGGTCTGATTACTGTCGCTAGTGCAGACGCTGCTTCAATCGAAAAGGCACTTGAATGGATCCGCGGACTGACTGAAGAACCAGAAGTTGGCAAGACATATACCGGCAAAGTGGTCACCATCAAAGACTTTGGCGCCTTTGTAAACATTATGCCAGGTACTGATGGCATGGTGCATATTAGTCAACTGAGCGACAAGCGTGTCGAAAAGGTGGAAGACGTATTGAAGGTTGGCCAAGAAGTGAAAGTACTGCTCACGGGTATTGACGAAAAAGGTCGCCTTAGTTTGACAATGAAGGGCGTTGACCAGAAGTAGTAACATATTTCACTTCGGTAGTAATGCTCGGTGTACTATCATAGTTCTATGAGCAAAACAACACGCAGTATTGGTACATTACTCCGTAATCCTATGGTCCAACGAGTTCTGGCCTGGGGATTGCCTATAGTGGTAGGGTGGATACTAAGTAAATTTGATAAACCGAGCACCACAGGCAAGAAAAAATAAATTCTCGCACTCCTCGGCTCATTACCGAGGAGTATTTATTTGCTCAAAGAGGGCACCTTGGGTATACTGAGGGTAACTTAAGAATAAGGGGAATACCATGGATGATAACAAGCCGTTTCCACCGGCACCGGAACCAACTAAGCCTGAAGACGAAGCAAATCAACCTGAATCAGTCCAAGTATCGGTAACGACGCCTAGTCAAGAGCCGGTTGAAGAAGTTCCATCGGTCCCACCTGTAGCAGTGGCTCCAATGGCGCCGGTAACTCCAGCGCCTACGACGCCTGATGTGTTGCCTGTGGCGGTAGGGCCTGCACCATCTGCTTTCGGGCAGCCAGCAGTTGCAGCAGTACCTTCGCCAAGTAAAAACAAGGGCCTACTCATCGGCCTTATCGTTGGCGGCGCGGTGCTATTGCTTGCCGGAATTGCTCTGGCTGTTTACTTTATGTTCTTCTATGTTTCCAAGGCCGACTATAAGCAAGCTTCGGTGGCCACGAGCGATATTAAGACACTTTACGGCAAGCTCGATGCGGCGGGTACAGAGTATTCAGATGCGGTAACCAATGAATACACTTCTGATACAACAGTAGAAAAGGCCAAAACAGATTACGAGAAGGCCGCTAATGACTACAAAGCAAAAGTAGCCGAGGCCAAGAAATTACGTGCATTGAAAGATGGCAAGGCAATGCAGCGATACAATGCTTTCGCGGCTGAGAACAATGAGTATGTGGCCTATAACGATACGATGGCCGCTACGATGCCAGCGGTGCGTAATATGACGAAGGGCTGTAGCAGCGCTGCTATGGGCAAACTCGACAGTAGCCGCATGAATGAGCTCGTCTCACAGTGGGATAAAGCACTTACCAAATGTAATGCGGCCATTGCAGAACTCGTGAAATCACCAAACGCGGACGCTGCCAAAGTGGGAACTAAGATGCAAAAGGCCTTCGGTGATATGCGTACTGCTGTTGTTGAGATGGAAGCTGCGTATAAAGCGAACGATAGAGCAGCCTTTACTCGTGCATACGGCAAGATTGATGACGCTGCCAATTCATCAGATCTTCAGGACACGTTATCGACGGTTAAGAAACATAATCAATCACTTGATCCTACTGACAAGTTGGGTGAACTAACTACCTATCTGAATGGCAAGGCCTAAATAGGCAAGTAAGTCACGTTGAAGCTCCTGTACAATAATGTGCAGGAGCTTTTATTTTGACTACCAAACAATCCCAACTCGATGCACTTCGCCAAACAATACTCGATGCTCACGTATGCCCAGAGCTCGCTGCACAAGCAACGCAGCTTGTCATGGGTAGTGGTAATGCCAGCGCTGATATTGTTTTTATTGGCGAAGCGCCAGGCAAGAATGAAGATGAACAAGGGTTGCCGTTTGTTGGCGCAGCGGGAAAGTTTTTGAACGAGATGCTTGCCGCAGCTGGCATGGAACGTGCCGATGTGTATATTACCAACATTGTAAAATATCGCCCCCCGGGTAACCGCGATCCGTTCCCCGAAGAAAAGAAGGCCTTTTGGCCGTATTTACTGAAGCAGCTAGAAATTATTGAGCCAAAAGTAGTCGTCACGTTGGGGCGGCATAGTATGGAGTATTTTTTGCCTGGTCTGTACATCAGCCAGATTCACGGCCAACCGAAACGAATTCAATTCGGTGAACGTAAGTTGGTTATCGTACCGCTTTATCATCCGGCTGCTGCACTCTACAACGGGTCACTACGCCAAACGCTCCTTGATGACTTTATTGCTATGCCCGACATTATGAAGCAGCTTTCATAGTGCTCTTGCTTGTGCAGGCAAGCTGCATTTGCAATACTAAACTTTGCACATTCGCACCTACTCTAGGGAGAGTTCACATGTTTGAGGCACTCTGCATCCTCGCCGGCATTATCTGCCTGGTTTGGGGCTTCGCCGCCTCCATCACCTGGCTCATCATCGTTGGCATCATCCTGCTGGCCATCGGTGGCGTCTGGGTGTTCATCTTCGACGGGGACTTCGACTTGTTTGACTAGCGATGTGCCAAACCTAAAAGGGAGGACGCGCCTTGCGGCACGTCACTCCCTTTCTTCATGTCGATGACTACTGTCCAGTAGTAGTTTGGACACTTGGTGTAGCAGCCCCATTATTACTTGAACCGCCAAGCATACCCGGCAGAATAAATAGGGCAGCGAGTACTAAAATCACGATTGCAACGACAGCGACAATCACACCAGTGTTGCTGCTTCGCTCTTTTTCGACGACAACGTCAGCCATAAATTGCTCCTTTGTTTAGTGGTATGTCTCGACTATAACAGCTCTAAAAAGGACTGTATGCGATTTTTTTCACAAGTTGGCAAGATACTTCCTGCAATGCTTATGCTTGTATATACAAGGGATAGCTGCTATAATTAGCACCACTAGAAAAGAGAGGGGACTATTCTTTTGTCACTTTGTCGCTCTCTTTCACTCAATATTTTGAAATTAATTTTATACAAATCTAAGGAGAAAATAATCTATGGGTCAACGACGACTCGCTAAACCTACCGGCGACGATACAACAAAGCGTCCCCAGGCAGTAAAACAAAAATCTAACAATACGGTGCTCAATGCCACCACTACCCGCAAGGGCGAAGTATTCCGCGCGCAGCGACGTACCAGCGAAAACGTGAACATGCAGGCCAGCCAGCATGTCATTAGTGTGCCGGTAAATAAAAGTATTTATAACGGCTACGGAGGCCGGCAATTTAGCTTGGCTGACCAACCTAAAAAACCGCGCGCTCCGCGTCCTACGCTAAAAGTCATTCCTATCGGTGGTGTTGGCGAAATGGGTATTGGCAAAAATATGACAGCCATTGAGTATGACAATGACATTATTGTGGTTGATATGGGCTTTTTGTTCCCAGGTAGCGATTATCCGGGGATCAACTACATTACCCCAGACATCACCTGGCTAGAAGAGAATAAACATCGCATCCGCGGCCATGTGTTCACTCACGGGCACCTTGACCACATCGGTGCCTTTCGCCACCTCATTCCAAAGATTCCAGCCCCCGTGTACGCGAGTCGCTTCACGCTTGGCATGTTGCAACGTACTATGGAGGAAACTGATGGCAGCTTTGAACCTGCCTATAATGAACTGAACCCTGAGGCACACGAACGTGTACAAATTTGTGATTCATTTAGCATTGAACTTGTTCGCGTGAATCACAGTATCCCGGACGCTACCGCGGTTGTGATTCGCACGCCAGTGGGCAATATCTTAAGTTCGGGTGACTGGCGTATTGAAGAGAACCCTGTAGACGGCAAAAAGTTCGACTTTGAGCGTATTACCGAGATTGCAACCAAAGAAGGCTTCTTGCTGTTTATGAATGAAAGTACCAACTGTGAAAGTGATGGAACACACAGCCATGGTGAGTTTGATATTCAACATAGTATGGGTGAAGTCATGGAAAAGTGGCCCAACAGCCGCGTTATCATTAGCTCGTTTAGCAGCCAGCTGCACCGCATGCAGTTGATTCTCGATGAGGCACAGCGGCACGGTCGCAAGGTGGCTTTCGCCGGCTATAGCATGATTCAAAACCTCGAAGTCGCGCTGCGTACTGGCGCTATTAAGGTGCCCAAAGACACCGTCGTAAAGATGGAAGATATTGTAAAGATGCCTGATGGCAAGGTGACGATTGTGTGTACGGGAAGCCAGGGCGAATTTAGTGCCGTGTTGAACCGTATGGCCACGGGTGCGCACAAATTTATTAAGATTAAAAACAGCGATGTTGTTGTTTTTAGTAGCAACCCGATTCCTGGTAACGAAAAGTATGTTGTGCGAACGGTTGATGGCCTCATGCGCGAGGGTGGAGAAATCATTCAAAATGGTAAAACGCACCTTACGGGCGTTGGTCCACTGCACCTTTCCGGGCATGGCTACTATGATGATCACATTCGCGTGATTAACGCTGTTAACCCTAAATACTATTTGCCAAACCACGGCGAGTTCCACATGCTGGTGCACAATGCACGCCTCGCCGAAAAAGAATGCGGTATACCACGCGACAATATTTTTGTCTGCGATGCGGGTGATATTGTTGAGTTTGACCACGAAGGAGCGCGTAAGATCGGGCGTGTACAAGCCGGTGGCATTATGTACGATGACAGTGGTGCGGTAGTCAGTGAAGTCGTGCTAAAAGACCGTATTCACATGAGCCAAGAAGGTATGTTTGTGGTGGTACTCACCGTTGCACGCGGTAGCGGTCGATTACTTACAAGCCCCGATATCATCAGCCGTGGCTTTATTTACCTCCGCGACAGTGAAGAGCTAATGGGGATGATTCGCCAGTATCTCAAACAAAAGGCAGCACGCGCCTTTGCGGGTAAGTACGACGTTGACGTCATTAAAAAAGAAATCAAAGATGAGGTGACGCACATTCTGTATGATCAAACGCGGCGCACACCGATTGTTATTCCTGTTATCAACGAAATTGGCCTTGCGGGGCAGGTAAAGCAGCCATCTGGGCGCGCACCTCAACAACAAGGTAAGCCATCTCAGCAACCTTCGCGACAGCCGATGCCCGCACCTTCAAACAAGCGCTTTCCGCAGAAACAATACCCCGATACTGAAGTAGCAGAACCAAAAAACCACTTCGGTGGCCATAGCTACTAAGTAGGCGATAACCAACTGCGATCGCATTGAGTGGTCTTTTGGGATATTGACTTTTTATAATGTTTATGCTAATATTTGTTTTGTAATACCTTCAAAAAACAAATATGGAATCGCTCGCTGTAACTTACCTTATCGCCAATATTGCTCAGTTTGCTGCCTGTGCACCGCAGATCATTCAAGTGGTCCGCACCAAAGATGCAAATGGATTGAGTATGAAATCTCACGAAATGTGGTTTATTTTACAGCTCGCATGTTTACCGTATGTGTTTGATTCTAGCGATACGATATGGATGGTTGTAGGCAGCCTATGGGCGCTCTACTACGCGCTCATGGTGTGGTTGATTGCACGGTATCGTTATCCGAACTATATTCGACTTTGGCTGCAGAAGTTACTGCAACATCGTATTCTGCTACTGGTTCGTGCTAAGTAGAGGATTTGGGTGGTTAAAGTGTAACTGTAAAAATTAAAATGCTATTGCTTTTTGTAGTAATTTATGCTACAATACATATATATCCTAAAGATAATAAACAGCGTACAATAGATATCAGTTATGGCAAAAAAGAAATCCTCTCGTTCCCGCAAAAATTCCCGCAAAGCCGAAGCCCCACAGCATACGTTGCCAACCGGCTTTTGGTCACAGGTAGCAGCTTTTGCACTTATTGCTTTCTCGCTGCTTTTAGTGGTGTCGTGGTTTGGGGCAGGCGGGCCTGCCTTTAACTGGATTCGCGACGCGAGCCTACGCACCATTGGCTATGCAACGTATGTGCTGCCAATCATAAGTGTGTATGTAGCGATTGCTGTTTTCCGGATTGAGAAAAACAAACTACCAGGGGTAATGAAGTTTGCCGCATTATTATTAATTGTATGGTTTGCATCACTATTCGGACTCCTTCGCCAGGACGGCCAAGCAAGTACGGGAGGAGTGGTTGGCGATACGGTAAACAGCGGCATGTTGTCGTTGGTGAACGTGCCAGTAGCAGCATTCATTTATTTGCTCCTTATCATTGTGACGACGCTGTTTGTTATGCAAAAGTCGCTCGGCGACGTGATAGCCGCATTCGTGCGGATGGTCAAGCGTGATGGTTCCGAAAACGATGCCAATGTTGCCGTTATGCGCAAAGCTGCCGAAGCCGACGCTAAATCTGCACCAATCGCAGACTTCAAATTAAACGCGGGTGTGCCAATGCTTACTCCTGAAGAGCAGCGCAAAGCTGCCAAGCTGGCAAGTTTGCGCAATAGCGTGAAGCCCGACAAAGAAGCTGAGGAAAAAGCTGCTATGCTAGCCGTCAGTGATCCAAACTGGAAGTTCCCAAGCATTGAACTGCTCGAAAAGAAGCAATCGCCAGCCGATGCGGGGGATATTCAGCAAAATGCGCATATTATTCAAGATACGTTGCGCGAGTTTAGTATTGATGTTGACATGGAAGGCGCCAATATTGGGCCGAAGGTTACGCAGTATACCCTCAAACCACCTGCAGGTATTAAGCTAAGCCGCATTACGGCGCTCGAAACCAACATTGCGCTTAATTTGGCAGCGAGTTCGTTGCGTATTGAAGCACCAATCCCTGGCCAAAAAGCCGTTGGTATTGAAGTGCCAAACCGCAAAGCAGCCGATGTGCGTATCCGCGGCATTTTAGACACAGACGTATGGCGCAAAACCGAAGAACCGTTGTCGTTTGCCATTGGTAAAGATATTTCTGGTAGTCCCGTTGTGGGCGAGCTCAACAAAATGCCGCACCTATTGGTAGCTGGCCAGACTGGTAGCGGTAAGTCTGTCATGATTAATACATTGCTCTGTAGCTTGCTTTACCGGAATGCCCCAAGCGATATGAAGCTGATTTTGGTTGACCCAAAGCAAGTTGAAATGGCGCCGTATGCCGATATCCCACACTTGTTAACACCAGTAATTGTGGAGCCAGAAAAGACCATCAGCGCGCTTAAATGGGCAGTGAACGAAATGGAGCGACGCTACAGCTTGCTTGCCGAAGAAAAAGTGCGTGACATTGCAAGCTACAATGCCAAGGTGAAAGACAAGCATGTGAGTGTGGAAGATGAAGATGGCAATATGCAAGAAGTCGACGAAGGTCGCATGCCATATGTGGTCATTGTAATTGATGAGCTGGCCGATCTTATGATGGTGGCCGCTCGTGATGTTGAAGCGCTGATTGTGCGTATTGCTCAAAAGGCACGTGCTGTGGGCATCCACTTGGTGCTTGCCACACAGCGCCCAAGCGTCGACGTTATTACTGGCCTTATCAAAGCCAATATTCCGGCTCGCATCGCCTTTACCGTCGCTAGCCAAGTTGACTCACGCACTATTCTTGATCAAATTGGAGCTGAGAAGCTACTGGGGCAGGGTGATATGCTTATGAAGACCGCGACGATGCCAAAACCAAAGCGTATTCAGGGTGCTTGGGTAATGGATCAAGAAGTTATGAAGATTACTGATCACCTGCGTATGCAAAGTGCACCACAGTACAACGATGAAATCATCAGCCAACCCGTGCATTTGAATGGTAAGGGCGGCGTAGTGATGGACTTCGATCACGAGGGTGGTGACGATTTGTTCCGTGACGCAGTCCGGGTGGTGATTGATAGCCGCAAGGCAAGCACCAGCCTATTACAGCGCAAGCTCCGTGTTGGCTATTCCCGTGCAGCACGTATCATTGAAGAAATGGAAGAACAGGGGATTATTGGTCCTGCAGATGGTGCCCGACCGCGTGAAGTGCTTATTACGAGCCTCGCCGATCTTGATGGTACTTCAAGCATCCCTGACGACGAAATGTAGCCACTACGAGGCGCTTTTGTATTCGCCAAGGAGCGTTACTGCATGGTCATTTTGCTCAATTTGCTCAACAAGCTGGTAGAGTGGTTCGCCAGCACAGTCGACAACAATAAAGAACTTGTACTGCCAGGGCGATCCAATGATTGGTTGGGATTGTAGTTTAGCTAGGTTGACACCGGCATTAGCAAATACTTGGAGTACTTCAACGAGTGCCCCTGGTTTGTGGCTGGTGGTGACAACGAGTGAGGCACGGTTGGCTGCCACATCCGAATCACGCTGTTCCAGCACGAGGAAACGAGTAATGTTGTAGCCGTGATCTTGAATAGAACGTTTGAGGATAGGAAGGGAGTAGAGCTGTGCAGCTTGCTCACCGGCAATTGCTGCCATATGCTGCTTACCTTCGGACGCAACGTATTCTACCGCACCGGCAGTATCATAAAACTCAATGAGCTCGGCATTTGGTAGGTGAGTTTTGAGGAATTTGCGGCATTGGGCCAAGGCAACTGGATGGGAATAGACCTCCGTGATATCACCAAGATTTACACCAGGCATCGTGATAAGCATTTGCTCAATCTGAAGCTTCACTTCGCCAACAATAGGTGCGGTACACTCTTCGATACGTTGGTAGACTTCATTAATGCTTCCATAAAGCGTGTTTTCGACGGCTGTCACGATAGCATCGGCGTCGCCGCGTTCGTAACTGTCAAATACTTCGGTAAAGGTCGTGCAGGGCACAATGGTCGCAGATGCACCATACCAGCTATGGGCAACTTGTTCGTGGAATGAGCCGGCCTGGCCTTGAATCGCAATACGCATCTTCGCTATTGTAGCACTACTTGATTTATTTCGTTACCTCTGTTAGAATACAAGGTGTTATCAACCTAAGGTTACTTGCAATAAAGTAACCATCCATACGGATTCCAAAGGAGGTATCTCTATGAAGGAATATGAACTAACTGTTCTTATTCACCCAGATCTAGAAACGGATCTGGAAGCGCCACTTGAAAAAGTGCGTAAACTTGTCAAAGATAACGGCGGTAGGGTCGTTAGTGAAGACAATTGGGGCAAGAAAAAGCTTGCGTATCGAATTAAGGGTGAAGATTTCGCCGTGTACGTATACATGGACGTTGAACTTCCTGCTGAAGCGCTGCTAAAGTTGAGCAACACGCTCAATATTACCGACGAAGTACTCCGTTACTTGCTGGTAAAAGTTGATGAAAAGGGCCGTGCACTTTTAGCTGAAGCCAAAGAGCGCGCCAGTGAAGAAACCGAAGAAGACAGCGAAGAATAAACGATAAGTCGGGGTAGGCAAAAGGAGAATAGGGAAATGGCTAAGGGATTCAACAAAGTAATCTTGATGGGGAACTTGACGCGCGACGTTGAAATGCGTACCACCCCTAGTGGGCAAAGTGTCGCCAACTTCAGTATTGCGGTGAGCCGTAGCTGGAAGGACCAAAGTGGCGCCACCCAAGAGCAAACGAGTTTTATCAACTGTGTTGCTTGGGGTAAGGCTGGCGAAATCATCG
>DDEW01000002.1 GCA_002336935.1 Candidatus Saccharibacteria bacterium UBA1944 | reverse complement strand
TTTGTCAGATTTTGAGCATTTTTGCCCCGGTAGATCAGTTGGATAGAGCAGAGGACATCTAAGCCTAAGGTCGTAGGTTCGACCCCTGCCCGGGGTACCAAAATAAAACACCCACACATGTGGGTATTTTATTTAGAGCATTTGCTTCTTTTTCTTCTCAGCCTTTAGCTTCTTCTTGCGCGCACGCTTGATGTCTGCACTGTGCCAGCTTCGGTGTTTTGCCATCTTTTTCCAATCTGTTATTACTTCTACTATTATACCACAGTTATTTAGTAATGTCATTGAAGAGCGCAGTAACTATCGCATCGTAAACAGCTTGCGCACGAGCGTGGTGCTTGTGCGATAACCGTGCATAATGCTCCATCATGATGCCAGCGTTCACTTCTAATACCTGGACATCACCGCTAGCAAGCGTCACAATATCGACGGCAGCAAGTCGCAGTCCACATGCCTTCATTGCACGCCGAGCCAAAAGTAGCTCCTCGCTATTTGCCTGCTCATCAATTGGCTGCGCACCGTGCCCAAGGTTGTACATCCATACTCCACCAATTTGCTGAGGCTTCGTCTTTATATAGGCAAGCAGCGAGTCGCCGTTAAGCATAATGATGCGCTTTTCCCGGACGATACTCATAGCGGGTGAAATAGTCCAATCGCCCGGCGTAGCCTCAATTGCAAGCAGTGCGTCTTGGAGTGTTTGGTGCAAGGTAAAACGATGCCCCCCACTCCCCTGAAGCGGCTTTGCAATATACGGCACGTTATGTACTGCACCATCCAGTGATCCATAGGGCACTTGAATAGAAGCTGCTGATCGCGCAAGGTAATGTGCAACCGCAGGCACATTACCACGCTGTAAGGCTTGATAGGCCGCTACTTTATCTTTCGCAACCATTGTAGCAGCAGCCCCGTCGACATCAAAATGATACCCTACCACCCACTTTGTGTCGTCGCCTTTTCGCAGCTCAAGTACCCAGCCATCCGATAATACACCGACATCTATACCCAAGCGCCGACAACTGGACGCAATGAATTGGGACAATAGCCTATCGGCAATGTACTCTTCATTCATAGACTAGAATTCGTTGCACTGGCTAGGCTGACCGCTCTGATAACCCTTCGTGAATGCGGCCACACGCTGCTCGCTACTGCCATGTGTCCAGGTTTCAGGGTTACTTCTTCCTGTCTCAACTTTTTGAATGTGATCATCGCCGACTGCAGCGGCCGCACTGAGTGCTTGGTTAATTTCGCCCCCCTCAAACACGCCATTCTTTGCTTGCGTATATGCCCATACCCCCGCATAGCAGTCTGCCTGCAACTCTAGCGCAATCGCACCCTCCCTGGTTTGTGAACTCATTGGATCAAACGCACCTAGCTGACTTTGTACATTGTGCCCTACTTCGTGCGCTATTACATATGCCTGCGCAACCTCGCCAGTATCTGCACCAAAACGGCTTTTTAGCTCATCGAAGAAGGTTTCATCAAGATAAATCGTGCCGTCATTGGGGCAGAAATGTGGCCCCACCTGCGCCGAAGCGATACCACACCCCGATTGAGTTGCATCACGGAATAGAACCAGTTTTGGCTGCTGATAGGTTAGGTTATTGCGCTTAAATACACCGTTCCATACGTCATTCGTGCTGCCTAACACTTTTTGCGTAAACACTTCGTAGCTATCTTCACCTTTGAACTCAGCTGGCTGCTCAACCTGCTGCGCCTGAGAGCCATTTAAAGATTGAACCGTATTCAAGATGTCTTGCACTGTTGACTGTGGTACACTCAGCCCTAAAAAATTAAGGCCTATCGTAATAAGCAAGGCGATTAACCCACCGCCGCCCGCAAAGGCAAGTGCCGGCGAAGTGCCCCGTCTATCTTCTACGTCACCACTCGCTTCTATCGAATCCCATCGTGCCATACCGCGTGAGTCTCCCAATCGTTGTTATGCTCGCATTATAGCATTTTGGCAGCATGGCTGTGAGCACGAATTAGTTGATTTATTCCTGTGTGTCCGAGTGATTCTTAAAAATTACTCCTGCTTGGCCCCAACGGCTTCAGGCAGTTCACCACCTGAGCCCATTGCGCTTACTACTTGATCATAGGTTATTTGTATGACATCGCCCGGATTTACATGGCCACTTAACATCTGTTTGGCTATGGTGTTTTCTACTGCCTTTTGAATTACTCGCCGCATAGGTCGCGCGCCCAACCGTGGGTCATAGCCTTTTTCTACCAGGAACTGCTTAGCTTCTAAAGCAACCTCAACACTCACCTTTTGTAATGCCAAGGTCTTGTTGACACTCGCCAAAATAAGGTCACACACCTGTATTAACTCTTCTTTTGTAAAGGGCCTAAATACCACAATCTCGTCAAAGCGATTTAAAAACTCTGGCCTGAATTGGTTACTACTAATAAGCTCGTTAATGAAGTCGCCCTCGAACTGCTCCACTTGGTAGCCTCGATCAATAAACTCGCGGATTCTATCTGCTCCCGCGTTGCTTGTTGCAATCACAATCGCATCTCGAAAACTCACTTCGCGGTTCTTCACATCACGCAGTATCCCTTCGTCGAGCATTTGCAATAACGTCGTTAGCACTTCAGGGGCTGCTTTCTCAATTTCATCAAGCAGAACAACACTAAATGGTTGCTTCATCACCTGTGCCGTGAGGCTGGTGGGATCGTCGGCACCATCCGCTATCAAACGGGAAACATCTTCGGCACGCACATATTCATTAAGGTCGAGCCGTATCATGCGATGTTCACCACCAAAGTATACGTCTGCCAATGCCTTAGACAGTTCCGTTTTGCCTACACCAGTAGGACCCAAAAACATAAAGGTACCAATTGGCCGATTTTCGTTTCGTACCCCTGCCCTCGCACGTCGTAGGGCATCACTCACAACGCTCACAGCGCGCTTTTGATTAACCATGCGCTTGTGAATGAGATCCTCCATGTTAAGTAGCATCTCTCGGTCGGCAGTATCTGTAGCAACGCTCACCTTTACGTCAAGCGTCTTCTCAATCGCCTGTTGTACGGAGTTCATTGTAACCAAGCCGTTTTCGCTATAGCCTGCTGCGGACTCCAGGAGTTTAATGGCCCGACCAGGCATCGCTAAATCGTGAACATACCGTTCGCTCAGACGGTAGGCTTCTTTGACTGCTTGGTACATGTAGGTCACATGGCGATGGATTTCTGTGTATATTAGCTGTTCCTGCATGACAACCATTGTTTCGTCTTTATCTGCTGCTGGAACATTGATGCGATTCAACGAATTTACCAGGCCGGGATTGCGTTGGCCAATCTGCAAGAACCTTTGTTCGTCCATAGAAAGAATAACGCGTAAATTACCTGCGTCAATAATCGGTTGCAAAACATTCGATAAGTCAACCGCCCCTACACCTTCTTCGAAGAATAACTGTGCATTATCGAGGCAAATAATAATATTTTTTGCACTATATGCCTCACCAAGCACCTGCATCACTAGCTGCTCTAGCTCTCCCCTACCGGGTGCTGCGCCAATCAATGCCGCTGAATCGAGTATAAATACTTGGCGGAACTTGAGATTGCTCGGTATAGCTGCGGTTGCATCAAGCAAGCGCTCAGCAAATGCATGAATAATCGTGGTTTTGCCCGCTCCAGCAGCACCAACAAGCACTGCATTCTGCCGTCCACCCGTTCCAAATGTCTCAACAAGCTGATCAATCGCTTCAATGTGCGAAGCAACATCGACGGTAAGGAGTCCACTGCCGTTACCAATTTGCTCGCTGATGTTCTGTCCAAAACGAGTCAATAGCGGAATATACCCAAATGACCAGTCGCGCCCCAAGCCACCTGTGCGCTTGGGCCGACTGTGCTTTGCAACAAGCTCGCGCAAGTGATTTTGCCATTGGACGCCCCTGTCGAGATCGTCATCATCTAGGTGAATCTTGGCAATAAGCGTTTCATAGTCGGCAAAGTTACGCACTAGCGCAACCGCCAGCACCGAACCGGTAATATGGACAAGTCCGCTCTTTTGGCGAATACCGTCTGCTAGTTCCCAAAACGCTGCCATGTCGCTGGCACCGGATGCCGCCACAGACTGAAGAAGTGCGGAGGTAAGCCCAAATCGTACACCCATAAACTGCCCGCTTATTGTTTGCCCAGCCGCAAGCGCTACATCAGCTGGAGTTGGTTTCATGGGCAAGCGACCCAAAATATCACCGGACAAAATGTCTGTCACGGCGTTCCCTTTGCCAGATGGTAAGTGACGCAAATCGTAGTGGTACCACATAACCACCATATAAGGAACAGCCGCAAGACCAATCAGTAGCCAGCCAACAGCAGTGCCCGCACCAATAAGGAGCGCCACTCCGCCCAGCAATATCACGCCTAGCAACCACGCAATCGCAGTAATCGGTACCCCAGTCAATCGAGCACCTACGCGCGCCTTTTGCGAGCGCATGGAGTGATAATTGTACTCTAAATGTGCCATGGTACCCACCCCGTACTCATCAATACCATACCAATAATCGGCGCAACAGGCACAAGCCCCCAGACTATGATGACGATAGTGTTCACCATTAGTGTCACTAGGAGTGTAACCACCCCTATAACAATCACGAGCGAACGCACAATTGCACCAATTGTGCGCGATATAAGTCTGTCAAACCACGCACGCATTTGTACCCCAATCGGGCCGCGTACTGTACCTGCAGATATCTGACGATAGGGTGAAAAGAGCGTGCGTGCCAACAGATCAATCGAGAAGTAGTCGTAGGTACTCGCCATATGCTCACGGGCTTCCAAAAGACGCTGCTTCCAGCCGGCACCATACCACCACGTGAACAAGCCCACAATAAACATAACCCTATTGTACCTCAGGTAGGTCCAATTCACTAGTCGCATGTCACAATTACTCACAGGTCATATGCCTGTATAATAAGACTATGCAACAGCGTTTTATTACAATGCTTGGAAAAGGCGTAAAGCACATTGCCCAACTTAGGGGTGGAGGCTCTGCGCTTCCCGGACTGTTTGTTGAACGCATTGATCCTCTGTTTGTTTCGCGCACCCTGGCGCAACTGCCGCGTGGTGTCGTACTAATTAGCGGCACAAACGGCAAAACAACAACGACAAAAATGGTAGTTGAATTGCTAGAAGGACAGGGGCTATCAGTATTTACAAACCGAACGGGGAGTAACTTTACTCGCGGTGTTGCTGCGGCGCTCCTCGGAGATGTCGATTCACGTGGGCGCCTACAGGCAGATGTTGCCGTGCTTGAACTTGACGAAGCGCATGCGGTGCACTTTGTACGTGCCATTCAGCCGCGCTACTGCCTGCTTCTCAATGTCATGCGCGACCAGCTTGACCGCTTTGGTGAAATTGATAAAACCGCCGATCTGCTCCACATCATCGCTGAACACACAACCGATGGAATCGTTATTAATCGTGACGATCCTCGCCTAAGCTCAGAAGCATTTCTTTCTTCGCTCACCAAGCCCGTTACATCCTACGGGGTTGCCCCGTCTCTTCTTTCACTGTTTCCTAGCGACGACGCCATGCGTACTACAACGAAAGAAACGGGCCAAACATCCGCCTTTCGTTCAGATGACGTTTCACTCGAATCCATTGACGGTCAACACGCTCATATACGCTACGACGAAAAAACACATGCCGTTACACTGCAACTCAAAGGCATTTACAATGTGCAGAACGCCGTTGGTGCAGTCGCCCTTGTGCGTATGGTTATGGGCGCCGAATTAAACGAAGCTAAAATGCTTAGCTCGCTACAGCGCGTAACACCAGCATTTGGCCGCGGTGAATCAATCATAGTTAATGGCGACACCTGCGAACTAGTGCTTGTCAAAAACCCTGCTGGCTTTCGACTCAGTCTCGCCTCTTTCTCGCCCAGCGGATATGAAACCATGATCGCCATTAACGATGCCTACGCTGATGGTCGTGATATGAGCTGGCTGTGGGATGTCGATTTTGACAGCTTGCAGGGTACTGGCGTTGCCGTTGTGTCTGGCATCCGCGCCTATGACATGGCGCTGCGCTTACAATACGATGAAGTTGCGATGAAGTACGTCAACACCAACCTTGCCGTCGCACTGAATGAGTTCCTCTCGTCAACAAGCGGTACACCAAAACGTATTTACTGTAGCTATACTGCCATGCTCACACTCCGTAAAAAGCTTGCAAAACGTACAAAAGTGGAGACGGTCCGATGAGCCAAAAAACTATTAGTATTTTGCAATTATACCCGCGCGACATGAATATATACGGCGACTGGGGCAATACGCTGGTGTTGAAACGGCGCCTTGAGTGGCATGGCTACTCTGTCAATTTACTCTCATATAATCCAGGTGATACATTCCCATCGGACGTCGATATTATTATCGGCGGCGGTGGTCAGGATAGCGGGCAATCGCGCATTGGCGAAGACTTACTACGAATTGGGCCAAAACTGATTGAACTCGCTGAAGATAATGTACCAATGCTCATGATATGCGGACTCTACCAACAGTTTGGTCACTTTTTTAAAACCAAAAGCGGTGAGGTGATTCAAGGAATTGGGTTACTTGACATTGAAACCTATGGTGGGGACGAGCGAATGATAGGTAACATCGTGACAACAAGTGAAGATTTTGGCCAGATTGTCGGATATGAAAACCATAGCGGGCAAACGACGCTTGGAGCCAAAGCAATACCACTCGGTTCTGTTGTGCGTGGCGCGGGCAACAATGGCAAGGATACCACAGAAGGCGCCCGCTATAAGAATGTAATTGGCACCTACCTTCACGGCTCTCTTCTCCCTAAAAATCCAGCCATTGCCGACTTCTTAATTGAAACTGCTGTGGTCCGCAAGTATGGCGAATACCACCCTCAAGTTATTGACGATACCTTCGCTCATAAAGCACGTGAAGTCGCTATCAAGCGTCCGCGCTAATTATCCCTGAAGCGCCTCAAGGTCGGCGAGCACTTGGCGTGCATGCCCGGTAGGAATGACTCTACCGTATACTTTTACTACTTGCCCCTCAGGATTGATGATAAAGGTTTTTCGCAACACACCTTCTTTGCCAAACATTTTTTTGCCCCACGCACCATAAGCATCCATCACGGCGTGATCGGTATCGCTTAGCAGCGTGAAGGGTAGTGAATACGAACTAGCAAATTCACCATGGCTCTTTGCATTGTCACGTGATATTCCTACGACAACCGCCTTCTTTGCTAACAGGAGTTCGTTGCTATCCCTAAAACTGCAGGCCTCAAGTGTGCATCCAGGGGTATCATCTTTGGGGTAGAAATACAGTATGAGCCACTTTCCTTTGTAGCTTGCAAGGGTATGCGTGTTTCCGCTACTGTCTTGCAAAGAAAACTCTGGTGCCGGGTAGGGTACTTGCTGTGTCATCATGTTCTTCTCCTTTGTTACGTGAACCTTATGCGGTGTTCTGTTATAATTATAGCAATGTCGAAAATTCAACCAACGCCCGCAGGCCGGCTCCTGTCACTCGACTATCTTCGCGGCTACTTTGTCATCATCATCATTGTAGACCACCTATGGAAGTACCCCAGTCTCTGGGCACTCGTTTCTGGCGAGGCTAAGCTATGGGTGACTGCTGCGGAAGGCTTTGTGATGATTAGTGGCTTCCTGATTGGCTACATTCGTGGTTTCAAGGGCCTAAAGCTGCCGTTTAGCGACATCGCTCGCAAATTGTTGTGGCGAGCCGCCATGCTTTACTTCTGGATGGTCATTGTGAGTATGGGCTATATCATGCTGGAGTGGAGTAAGCTGGTTCCCAACATGCCGTTTACTCCTATTTCAACTGGCAATTACACGAGCCACCTTGATGCATTTACGCAATTCGCTCTTGGCGGCCAACCCCATATGTGGATTCATTTCTTGTACCTGTACGCAATCTTCTTATTACTTGCAATTGGCGCCGTCTTCATGCTCCGTAGGCGCCAGCCATGGTTGTTGGTCATTACCACGCTACTCACCTACCTTCTTGGGCTCATTTTTGACGAAGAGTGGATGAAATGGC
The DNA here is from genome assembly GCA_002336935.1 of Candidatus Saccharibacteria bacterium UBA1944. Taxonomy (GTDB): domain Bacteria; phylum Patescibacteriota; class Saccharimonadia; order Saccharimonadales; family Saccharimonadaceae; genus Saccharimonas. The sequence continues at coordinate 69,150 of DDEW01000002.1, read as the reverse complement.
AAATTATTTTCTTCCTACCAAGTATTGTCGGGTTTTACTTTGACCAAGTGCGTACTTGGTGGTCAGCGCGGGCGCAAACCATGCAAGCCCAGCTTCGCTCAGGGCTGTGGGGGGTTTCTGGTGTTTTGCTGTTTCTGTCGGTCATGGCCGCCTTTGCCCCCTGGTCGCTCCCAACGGCTTTTGTTGATTGGACAAATGCAGCCTTTGCGATAGAAGGTTTTTCGCCACTGCGCGTTATCGTTGCCGGGCTGTGGTTTGTGTCACTTGCGTTCTTGTTCGAGCGCATTGCGCCGTGGTTGCAAAAGTATACCTATGGCGTATTAGAATACTTCGGCACTCACTCGCTCACCGCGTACATCGCGCATGGCTTCATGATCTGTTTGGTTAACTATATCTTTACCTTTGCGGTACCAGAAGCACTGGCCATTCCCTACAACACTTTGCTCGGCTTCACCACCATTATGGCAACGTACTTCTTTATACGACTGCCTGGCATTCGGCGTGTTATTCCCAAATAGCTTACTTCAGGCGAATTTCAACAGCGTGAATGGTTGATTGATTGTCGGGAATACCGTCCACTTTGACTTCGCGGAGAACTTCCCAACTTCCTTGCCTTGGTAGTATAGGGCTGCCTGCCTTCCAGTCGCCTACATACCATATAGTACCGCCATGCTCCTTTGCAAAATCAGGTGCCCCATATACTTTGCGGTAAGGGTTATACCGAAGCATGTCGTATGACCCCCACGTCAAGTTATCGGTTGCCTCAAAATACACCGGGTTACGCTCTGTATCGTAGTAATGCATTTCATAAAAGCGCCACGACGATGAGGAAAGGATGGGTTGGCCCACAGCACCAAGCTGCTGCATCTGCCGCACGGTTTGACGAATAGGCAAAGGGTCGTTAGCGTTCTTGTTGTAGTTGCCTACGGTATACACATGCGCAACCCCTAGGCTCAGTCCTACAAGCAAAAGTACAGTGGCAGGAAGCGCCACTCGGGCTTTCTGTTTTGCTAGCACCGTAGCAACACTAATGCCCAATAAACCAAACCAGAAGGGAATACTCGGCAATAAGTAGCGATCAACAAATGAAGGGCGAAGTGGAGGAAGTGACAGCGCAAGCAACAAAAGCATTGGGACAAATGCCATCACCATAAACAATCGCAGAGTTTCTTTTTGCCCGGCGCGCAACTTTTTGTACGCCAAAACAATCGCTACCACTATACCAGTCATAATCGCGAGCATCAAAATTGCCAGCCAACTACTCACTTCGTGATTTTCTCGATACAGTATGATATTAGTCAAAAAGTTAAAGGGTGTCGTCGCAGTAATGGGATGAATCCAGAAACCGCCTCCCTGAACATTGGCCATTTGTTTAACCATGTGCGGTAGCCAAGGCAGAAATAACGCCACTGCAAGAATGTGTGTCCATACCCACTCTTTTGTCCAAAAGGCCCTGGCGGTCTTTTTAGCTGTCGTTGTACGAACAGTCATATAGCGCCATACCCAGTGCGCCAACCACATGATCGCCGTATAGTAGTGCGTCCACATGCCAAGCGATACGAGTATGCCATAAAGAATCCACTTGCGGCGGCTTGGCCTTTCTGTGGCGCTCACAAGTACATAGGTAGCAGCTGCGACAATTGCCATTGCCATACCATACATACGCGCTTCTTCTGAGTAACGAATAAGCATGGGCGAGAGCGCCATGAGGAGCATTGTCCACGCACCCACTCGCCTGCCGAACGATTTACGAACAAGAAGATACATAAAGACGATTGCAACCGCTACCATGACCATACTGAGCGAACGTAATGCGATTTCGCTGCTGCCAAATAGCATCTGCCACACTTTCAATAACCAATAGTAGAGCGGCGGGTGAACATCGGCAGCAGTAAATGCCGCCACTTCCGCAAAACTATGGCGAATTAAGTAAACTCCATACGCTTCGTCAAACCATATCGACCAGCGAGCCATGTTTCCTAATGACAATACGCCAAATACACCAAGCCCCACAGCGAGAATCGCCCAGTCTTTGTGTGACCATGCTTCTCGTTGGGAAAATATTCGCTTTATTTTATCTAACATGTTTTCATTGTAGATTGCTCACCACTGCCGTGCAAGCAAAATACTCTGGTAATCCCTGTTAAAATACCTTATAATACCACGTTGTACACCTATCGGGGTGTGGCGCAGTTGATAGCGCGCTCGGTTTGGGACCGAGAGGTCGAAGGTTTGAGTCCTTTCACCCCGACCATACAATCAGAGGCTCTCGCATAGGGAGGCTCTTTTTGTATATCGAGGCAGTTTTTTCTATAATAAAACCATGAGCACGAAAACAAAACGAACAGCACTAGCCAACGTCGCAGGAACGCTCGGGTATTTATCGCTCGTTTTGCAATGGATGTGGTCGCTCGTAATTTTTTCGTACCCCGTCATTAGTGGCGAACTTGATATGTTTTTATTTCCCAAGCGCCAAGAAGTCGCTCCAACCCCTATTGATGCAGGTGTGTTCACCCCCGTAGTCTTCGTTATTGCTGCCGTCATCACGCTACTTGTGCTGGTATTTACCGCGACCGTCATTGCTCGACTACCAAAAACAATTGCTTCAGCAGGGGCGCGCATTACCAAAACAGCCGCAAATGCAGCCATTCCAATTGCTACTCATCACAAACCTGCAACAAAAAAACAGCGCCTTCAGCTGTCATTCCGATTTGTCATCATCACAAAAGCCGCACTTGTTATTCTGCCATTGCTACTGCTACTGGTTGCCAGACCTATCGAACAACTCCCTCAACAAGCGAGCCTGGCATTTGGCTGCCTGTGCGCTGTTGGCTCTGCGCTCTACTTTACGCTACAATATACCGTCGTATTTTTCGGCCGCATAGCCAAGAAAGACGTACTGTGATACCGCTATTTACGAACTAAGGTTTGCAGATGTATACTACTAGTGGCTACTGCCATGAAACAAAAAAATAGTTTTCCATCACTTTTTGCACTGCTTATACTATCACTCTCTGTTATGACGGGGCTGGTTGTGTATTACCAAAAACGGCTCGTACCTACTTCTACCCGTCCAGACCCTATCGTTACTAAGCTCATCGATACATCACATGGTATCGGTGGCGTAGCCGAGCTGCAAGCCGACAAGCCTCAGCTTACCCCTACACTTCCTTCGGGACAAGGTGCTACTGCCCGTACGAGCAATAGCGGCACTTTAGTTCCTACTGATACCTCTAGTGCACCTGGGCAGGCGGCTGTTGAATCGGCTATCACAGTAGAGCACCATTACCGTGCGCTTGCGAACCCCAATGATCCCTATTACACCAACACAAGCTACCCTGCGTGGGCACTTACCAGTACTGGAGCACCCGCTGCATGGGACCAATCTACAGGGGCGCCCATTGTTGTAGCCGTCATCGACACCGGATTTGCACTGCAACACGAAGACCTGGCGAGTCAATGGTACATTAACCCTGGTGAAAGCGGCATGACCGCAGCGGGTGATAAATGCTGGACGGGTACACCTGATAACAAGGTATCAAATAAATGCGATGACGACAGTAACAATTATGTTGATGATTGGCGCGGCTGGAACTTTTACGGGCGATACACTCCCACCGCCAACCCATGTGCACCAGATGGCCTCGGCACCTTTATAGCCAACAATAACCCCCAGGCTGGCCAATCAGGCGATGATATCTTATATCAAGAATCAAAAGATTGTTTTGGTACTGATGCGGGTGATCCGTATGTTGCGATTTCGCACGGCACCTCTACCGCAGGCCTTGCAGGAGCAGCCACCAATAATGGCAAAGGGATTGCAACCTATAACTGGAATATTAAAGTGATGCCACTCCAAGCACTCGGTGATGATGGCAGCGGATGGACGAGTCGTATTGTTGCTGCTATTTACTATGCAGTCGACAACGGTGCAAAAATTGTGAGTCTCAGTCTTGGTGGTGATTCGCCTGATACAGCACTAAAAGCAGCCATTGACTACGCCTATGCCCACGGGGTGGTTGTAGTTGCCGCTGCCGGCAACTGCGGTACTGGTACAGAATACGGTTGTGATCCCACGAAGCCGGGTGCCATGGGTTACCCTGCCCTTTATAATCACGTTATAGCCGTTGGCGCAAGTGATGCTATGGGCAAGCGAGCAGACTTTAGCAGCTATGGACCAGCGATCGATGTGCTTGCCCCAGGGTCTGGTGCAATTGTTTCACCACTCATTGACCGAGGCATGACACCAAATGACCAGCTTACCTTTAACTATAGTTCTGCCTACTCGGGATCACTCTACGGCACGTCCTTTGCAACACCAATCGTTACTAGCTTGGCTTCACTGATTCTCTCCGAACGCCCTACCGCCACCCCAGACGACATTACCGCGCTGCTTGATGCTTCAGCGACTAAGGTTTCGGCTATGAATGGGAGTGTCTACGTGCCACAGTATGGACATGGTGTGATTAATGCAGATACAGCCACCCGCATTACAATGGCGCTCAAATCCTCATCTCCTACGCCTAGTTTGGCGCAAACAGGCGACCACCGTTCCGAACATAGCGTATCAGATACTGCCCTTATGAGCAGCGCCTGCAATACGGCCGTTACTACCTACTGCACTGTTCGAATGCATAATGTTACTTATGGGTATGATCGTTATCTTCCGTACACGTTAACCGGCTCCTCCGGAAGCATTGGCTGGCAATGGCCCGGCAACGTACTAGTAAAAGGTGAGTGGGACGTCCGCGCAGTTCAAGGTAGTAATCAGTCGGGCGTGTACAATCTATTCTTTAAATAGCTAGCATCATCACCTATTTTGAGCTATACTAGGCTATAACCATAGGGGTTATATGTTAAAAATAAAGACGAAACACACTTCCCGACTCCGTTCAGGTGGCCTCACTTTTGTGGCTATTGTTCTTCTTAGTAGCGGCGCCTACGTACTGAGTCTGGTGGCAGCGCCAACCATCGCACCAATGGTAGCTATGAAGCCAATCAACGTCAACAACCTTCCTGCGCCTACTGCAACAGATAATCGCATTGTCATTCCCAAAATCGGTGTGAATATTGTGTATGGCGAAGGCGAGGCAGCGCTCAACCGTGGCGCACAGTGGCGCTTTCCAGATCGTGGCAACCCAGCAACCGGTGGGAACTTTATTATTGCAGCCCACCGCTTTACCATCGCCCCTACCCCAGGCGAAACCGTGGCCAAATCACCCTTCTATAACATTGACAAGCTGATTGCAGGTGACAAAATTGTTGTCGACTATAGCGGTATCCGCTATGGTTATGAAATCACCAAAAAATTCGATGTAAAACCAACGCAAGTTGAAATCGAGGCACCTTCCGAGGAAAGCAAACTAACACTCTACAGCTGCGAACTCGGCGGCTCAGATGCAGGACGCGTTGTTATTACAGCCAAGCCACTTGGTAGGGTCCAGCTGGTTAAGAACTAAATATCTGCTGCTTTTGCACCGGCACCAAAAATTTGCTCTTCATACCCAGTGTGGCCTTCGGCCCACCGTATTGTGGATTGCGAGTAGTAACGGTCCCGGTCGATAATCTGCTGGCGCGAAACCACCGCAATTTCTTCTATTTCAGCTTCGTCAGCACATAGGTTTTCCAGATCCTCTTGGCGAACCGAGGCCTCAAAAACAAATTGATAGGTCTGGGCAATCTCACTTACCCTATCAACTACTAGTTTGAAGGTAAGGCTATTGACATCTACGGCAATTCCAACCTCTTCTTCGGCTTCCCTTGCCGCAGCCTGTCGAGGTGTCTCGCCATGATCAACAACACCACCGGGGAAGGACCAGTAGCGTTTGTAGTTTGCTTTTACGACAACCACTTTATCGTCATCCGTTCGAAGCGCCACAGCACCACTGCTCATTCGCTTCTCAAGATTGGCCATCCATGCGTTTGTTTGTTCTAGGCTAAATTCTTTCATGCATTATTTAGCAAATTCAATTGCTCGCGTTTCACGAATAACGTTCACCTTGATGGTGCCGGGGTACTGCATGGTACTTTCAATTTTGTTGGCAATATCGCGGGAAAGTTTAATCGCCGACAAATCATCGATAGATTCTGGACGCACAATCACGCGCACTTCGCGGCCAGCACTGATGGCATATGCCTTATCAATACCCTTAAAGCTTGTTGCAATATTTTCAAGGTCGCGCATGCGTTCGGCAAAGTTTTCAGCACTAATATTACGCGCACCAGGGCGAGCCGCACTAACGGCATCACACACCCGAACAACCAATGCCTCAGGCGTGGTTGCTTCAATATCGTCATGGTGCGCCTCGATAGCATGGCATATCTCTTCACTCAGTCCTGCCTTTCGCGCCAACTCAGCACCAATATGATGGTGTTTACCTTCAACTTTATGGGTGACTGCCTTACCCATATCGTGCAAGAGCGTAGCAATCTTTGTGACGCGTACGTTGGCACCAATTTCTTCCGCAATCAGCCCAGCCATATGTGCCATTTCGGTACTATGCATCAACACATTTTGGCCATAGCTGGTACGAAACTTCAGTTCACCAACCAACCGAAGTAGCTCTTTAGGAATACCCGTCACGCCAACTTCACGAGCGGCATCTTCGCCTGCTCTTACTACTTCTTTTTCGATCTGCTTCTCGGCCTTAGCGACTACTTCTTCAATGCGTCCAGGGTGGATACGACCGTCCTTCATAAGTAGTTCGAGTGCCATACGTGCAACCTGACGACGCACAGGATCGAAGCTTGAGAGCACAATCATACCAGGAGTATCATCAACAAGGATGTCGACGCCTGTTGCGCGCTGCAATGCCTGAATATTGCGGCCTTCTTTACCAATAATTCGGCCCTTCATTTCTTCATCGGCCAGTTTAATTGCCGTCACGGTACGTTCCGCCGTAACCTCACTCGCCATGCGTTCCATCGCACTCAGTATCACTACTTGGGCGCGCTCTTCTGCATCATCAGTCGCATCTTTTTGTAGTTTAGCAACCAGGCCCATCAAATCATCTTTGATGTCACGCTCGGTCATTTGCATCAGTTTGTCCGCAGCATCCTTCTTTTTCAGGCCAGCAATCTTTTCCAGCTTTTCCTGTTGCTTGCTACGAATGTCGCGTATCTCACCTTTTAGTGATTCAACCTCATCCTCAGCAGCGCGGAGCTTTTCGCTACGCCTATCAAGTTCGTCAAGCTTGCGGTCAAGAGCCGACTCGCGATCCACCAGTCGGTTTTCGACTTTCTGCATTTCGCGTCGACGTTCCTGCTCAAGCCGCAGGGCGTCGTCTTTTGCTTTCAAGATGATATCGCTTGCCTTGCGCTCAGCGCGCGCAACTTCCTTTTCTGCCTTATGCTTGCTACTCGTAGCCTGTTGCTTGTCATAGGCAAACTTTCCGCCAATACCAACAGCAATGCCAATTATAGCGGCAATTACCTCTATCATAATGTGTCCTTTCTTCTAGTTCACCGGGGACGCAATCTTCGGACCGGTAGATGTTTTCATAAAGCTTGAGAAATCGCAAAATGGCGAACTGGAAATAGCTAAGTAATAAAAGTTTTCGAGATAGCCAGTATAAACTAGCTGATTTTATTGTAGCGCCAGGTAGGGTAGATGAGCAAGCTATTTTCTTGGTTTTGTAATTGTTGCTTCACCGCCATACTCAGGCAGCACAACTTGATCGCTTTCTCCCCGTGAAAGCCGTGCTTCGCATTCACTCGCCCAACCGTCGCCAAGCGCACCAACAATAGGTACATGGTTTGTTTCTGCGAGTGTATTAAGAACCGTGAGGCCAATGCGAAGTCCTGTAAAACTACCGGGACCACGATACACGCCGATACCCGTCACGTCATCAAGTGTTGCCTGGTGTTCCGCAAGTCTATCACGAAGATACGCCAGCATGTCCCGAGCCAGTGAGCGATTTGCTTGCCATTGGTAGTCGTAGCGTACGGTGCCAGCCACAAGCGTGAGCGATACATTCATATCTGCGCTATCCCACAGCACAATCATGGTATCGCCCTCATTAATTCTTCTGCTCGAATACCTCCAGCCGTAAATACTACTCGGCGCTCCGTTTCTGAAGGCGATGTAATCGCAACATGAAGCGTGTCCTTGGGCAGAACCCCCGCAACAATCTGACCCCACTCTACTACAGTCACCACATCGGTGCTCTGCGTGGATTCATGTAACTCAGCGCTTAAAATCCCGGCATCAACAAGACGATAAAAATCATAGTGCGCCAGTTGCAAATCGTCACGCCCATTGTACACCCGGCTAATCGTAAATGTCGGGCTCTGCACGTCTTCATCCACCCCTAGACCCTTGGCAACGCCTTTGGTAAATGTGGTTTTACCTGCACCTACATCACCAATCAGCTCAACCACCTCGCCACCACGCATAAGTTGGCCTAGCTTCTCGCCAAGTGCCATCATTGCATCACTAGAGGTCGCCGCTCGTTCCATATCGGTGTTAGTATAGCATATTTAGACTAGCGCTGGGGCTTGCAATCAGATACAATAGCTATAAGCGGTATGCGTATTTCAGATGATACACTTATTAAACTGCTCGTAAAGGGTGGCATCCAAACGGCGGAACAACTCGACGTTCTCAAAGAAGAGAGCGCACGTTTGAATCGCCCATTGCAAGATATCATCATCGAGAAGCAAGTGATTGACGAGCCTTCACTCAAGAAGTTATTTGCTGATTACGCAGAGATTCCATACATAGAGATTGACCCTCGAGATATACCCCAAGATGTGCTCAACAAAATTCCTGAACGCATTGCGCGCCAATATAATGCAGTTATCTTTCAGGTAGATGAAGATGGTCTTGTCCATCTTGCCATGGATGACCCTGATGACGTGCAAGCGGTCAGCTTTATCGAGAAAGAAGTTGGCGAAAATACCAAAGTTTACATTGCACCGCACGAGAACATCCTTCAATGCCTTGAGAACTACCGTGGCGACGTCAATGAGGAGCTTAACGAGGTCATCGACATCCAGCGCGAAGACGACGGCACTGCACAGCAAGTAACCGAAGCGGAGGTAGCAGAAGATTCTCCTATTGCACAGACTGTTAACCTTTTACTTGAATACGCTATTCGTTCGCAGGCCTCCGACATCCACATCGAACCACGTGAAGAATACGTGCAAATTCGCTACCGTATTGATGGTGTACTGCGCGAGGTCAATCAGTTGCCGCGGAACGTGCTTGGGGCACTTGTTAGCCGCATTAAAATTCTATCCAATCTTAAGATTGATGAACGCCGCGTGCCGCAAGATGGCCGGTTTAAAATAAAGGTTGCCGGCAAACAATACGCACTACGCGTTTCAACATTGCCAATTGCCGATGGCGAAAAAGTCGTTATGCGTATTCTCGATGAGTCCAACCAGGCCGTGTCACTTACCGATCTCGGCTACTGGGGGCATTCGCTCGCCATTATCACCGAGGCCATCGCAGAGCCTAATGGCATGGTACTGATTACCGGACCAACAGGTAGCGGTAAGTCGACCTCTCTCTTTAGTGTCCTCACCCTCCTCAATCGTCCTGATGTGAACATCTCTACCATTGAAGACCCAGTCGAATACAAGATTCCTGGCGTCAACCAGACACAAACCAACGTCAAGGCAGGTATGACATTCGCCAATGGGCTACGCGCTTTGCTACGCCAGGATCCTAACATCATCATGGTAGGAGAAATTCGTGACAGCGAGACAGCCAACCTTGGTGTACAGGCTGCCCTAACGGGGCACTTGGTGTTTAGCACCCTCCACACCAACAACGCCGCGACGTGTCTCCCCCGTTTACTTGACATGGGCATCGAGCCGTTCCTCATTGCGAGCACCGTGAAGGCAGTAGTGGGCCAGCGCCTGGTTCGCCGGCTTTGCATGACATGTCGAGAACAATATACTCCCAGCCAACCTGAAGTCGACGAAATGGTCAAGCTATTCAACCTCAGGGAGGGCCAAAACTTTGCCGATATTCGTCGTCTAGAAAAACAAGCTGCCGATCAAGGGGTCGGTGGCGAGACTCCTCTCGGCACAAACGAACGCACTGTGACGGGCCTATGGAAGGCCCATCCTGACGGCTGCGACGAATGTAATCACACCGGATACAAAGGACGAATCGGTATCTATGAAGTCCTTGGTGTAAGTGTCCCTGTTCAAAAAATGATTGTCGCCAATGCTACCAGTAATCAAATTCAAGACCAGGCAGTGAGCGAAGGTATGACAACGATGCAAACTGATGGCCTTATTAAATCACTCCGCGGAAATACGACCCTTGAGGAAGTGCTGCGCGTCACAAGGGAATAATATATGCCGAGCTATCTTTATGTTGCAACCAACTCCCAAGGAAAAGTCGTCAACGGCGGCTTTGATGCAAATGACCGAGCTGCTGCCATTTCTACCCTTTCAAAACAGGGCCTAAGCCCCATCAGCCTCAAAGAAGGTAGTGAAAAAAAGACCTCATTTGGATTCCTCAACTTCCTGGGTGGCAATAAAGTCAAAAGTGATGATCTTGTCATGTTCACTCGACAATTAAGCGCCATGGTGAGCGCTGGGGTGCCAATCCTCAGAGCGCTTACATCGCTGCATGACCACACCGATAGCGCCGCGCTCAAGAAGGTAAGTGCTGGCATTGTCAAAGACGTTGAAGCAGGCGCAACACTTGCCGACGCACTGGTAAAATACCCTAATACATTTAACGATGTCTACGTTAACATGGTTCGCGCTGGTGAATCAGCAGGTATCCTTGACGACATTCTAAAACGCCTTGCCATGCAACAAGAAAAAAATGCCAGCATGCGTAAAAAAATCAAGAGTGCCATGACTTACCCATCAGTACTCATGGTGATTACTATCCTCGCTTTCTTCGGCCTTATGCTATTCGTCATTCCACAAATTGGTAAAATCCTCAAAGATCTTGGTGGGCCCGATGCTAAACTTCCTGCCCTCACCCAAGCCATGTTGACTATCAGTGATTTTTTGGTTAAATATGGCCTGTTCCTTCTGCCACTTGTTATTGGTGGGGTTGTGATGTTCCTGCGTTTCCTTAAAACTCCTCGTGGAAAAGCTATCTTTCACCAGTTCGTTCTGCGCGTTCCCATGATTAACCCAATCATCCGTAAAGTGGCCGTTGCGCGCTTTGCTCGCACATTTTCAGCACTGATGGGCGCGGGTGTGGCAGTCCTCGAAGCGCTCAATGTTACTGCTCGAGCGGTTGGCAACGTTGTATACGAGAAAGCGCTCGTCGATGCAGCCGAGCAAGTTAAAAACGGAAAAACGCTTTCAAGTGTTCTCGAGAAAGACGATCTCTTCCCGCCAATTGTGGCACAAATGCTCGCGGTAGGTGAGGAAACCGGCCAAACCGATACGGTGCTTGTAAAGGTTGCCGACTTCTACGAAGAAGAGGTAGACGTAGCAATTGATGGAATTAGCTCGATTATTGAGCCAGTGATGATCCTTATCATGGGCTCCATGGTGGGATTGATTGCCGCAAGTGTTATGGGCCCGATTGCAGGCCTTGCGCAAAACATAAAAAGCTAGTCTATTTTCAAAGCGCTCATGCTATACTATATAGAGAGAAATTCTATTAGTGGGCACCAATGACAAAACTATTCTATAAAGATAAACCCCTGATTGGTCTTGATATCAGCCAGACTGGTATTAAAGTGATGTCAGTTGACCCTAAAAAGTGGCTTGTACTCGGCTATGGTTCACTTGATCTCGATCCTGCTAAAGTTCAAGCCTCTCTAGATAACCCAGAGGATCCCTACTTAGCAGAAAGTATCCGCTCACTTCTTCACGACAACGTGATTGGCACACTAGGTTCCGATCATGTCGTTGTGGGGCTACCGACAGGTCGCACTTTCTCGCGCACCTTCAGCCTCCCGGTCACCGAAGAAAAACGCATTCAGAATGCTGTTGAGGTTGAGGTTGATCAGTATATTCCGATTCCGCTCAATTCACTCTATGTTGATCACGAGGTTATTGAACGGACTAAAGATAAGTTAACTGTCGTCATGTCGGCAGTACCGTCAACCCTTGTCGATAGCTGCATCAACGCCGTTCGTGGCGCCGACCTGTTACCCGTTATTGCCGAACCGAGTATCAATGCAGTCGCCAGAGTGCTTGAAGCAACCGAGGAGGGCCATCTTTCTACCCTTATTGTTGACATTGGTCCAGCAAGCACCGACATCGCAGTTCTTGACAAGGGGGCTATCCGCGTTACTGGAGGAGTGGGTCTGGGTGGCAATACATTCACCATCGATATTGCCAAAAAGCTCAACATTGCCCTTGAAAACGCTCATCAGCTCAAGGTTCTCAACGGGCTGAGCGCAGGACCACGCCAAGCAAAAATTTCAGCAGCGTTAAAGCCGAGCCTGCAGCGCATTGTCACCGAGGTACGAAAGGTTATTCGCTACTACAATGAGCGGCTCAATGATGACCGCAAAATTGAACAAGTACTGATTGTCGGTGGCGGCGCTAACGTGCCAGGAATCGGGGAATTTTTCACTAATGAACTTGTGATGCCTGCGCGCGTTGCAAGCCCATGGCAAAAACTTGACTTCGGTCACCTTCAAGAACCAAACAAGCAGTTTCGTCCCCGTTATATTACAGTGGCCGGTCTTGCCAGTGTCCAAAATGAGGCAATCTGGAAATGATAAACCTTCTCGCACCCGACGACCGACGCCAGCTTGCCGCAGCACGAACCAATACCTTGCTTCGTCGCTATGTGTTTCTTATGGCCCTCGTTATCGCCGTTCTTATTGTCGAGATGGTGGGTGTATACCTTATCATTGGTAACGATAAGGCTCGCAATGAGGCCGTTATCCAAGAGAATGAACAAAAAACCAATGGCTATGCCGAAACGAAGCAGCTTGCCACACAGTTTAAATCCGATCTTGCTACAGCAAAAGTAATCCTAGACAAACAGGTGCCATATACAAAGCTCATTACTGGCGTTGCCGCTGCATTGCCACAAGATGCCCGCCTCGATACACTTGCACTAAACCCAGAAAGCTTCGGTACGCCTACCGTGCTCACTATTCATACCAAGTCATACGGTCTTGCCATTGATATCAAAGCAAGCCTCCAAAAATCTCCTTTGTTTTCAGACGTGAGCTTTCAATCAGTTACGAAGGAAGAAAAACCAGCATCTGACTATCAATATACCGCTGTGTACAATGTCACTTTCTCACGGGAGGCGCTCAAGCAATGAACCATTCTCGTCTTAACCCAGCAAAGCTTCGCCTCATCTTAATTGCCTGCCTTGTGTTGCTTGTCGGCGCTGGGGGAGGCGTATTCATGGTTGGCTATAATGTGCTGGCCGATTATTCAGCAAAAGCGCGCACCACCGCTGCGGAGGCGCAGGCAAGTAACTCGAGTCTACAGAACCTTATTGTCGTTAAGCGCGAATTAGCGGAGAAGCAAGATACCGTAGAGCGAGCCTCTCAAATAGTCGCGGCAAGTAAAAGTTACGTTTATCAGGACCAGATTATTCGTGACATCAATAACTTTGCAAACAACGCTGGACTGAGCGTCACTAATATTACCTTCGCTGATGCCAAAGTTACGCCTACCACACCTAGCGCAACAACCTCTAGCTCACCGACAACCGCAAATAACTCATCTGCCGCTGCCACTGGGAACACCAGTGCGGTTCCCAGTGGGGTTAAGTCAATGACCGCCACCGTGACACTCAAAAACCCGGTTGACTACAATGCTATGCTACGTTTTATTCATTCAATAGAAGGAAGCTTATTCAAAATGCGTATCTCCCAAGTTACTCTTTCTCGTCCTGCCGATGCAAAGGGCAATGAAGTTACCAGTGATGTTCTAACAATTGAGGTATACGTACGATAATGAAAACAGATATCAGCACCCAACAGCTTAGCAAAGCTCTTTCGCATTTTCTCCATCGTTATCACATCATTCTTTTTGTCTTGTCTGTCATTGGTGGTCTCGCTCTTGCTACTTTCATGATCAACCAATCTATCAACGAACGTGCCGTTGAGCAGCCGACAGCGGGCATCGATAAATTCGACACCGCAACCATCGAAAAGATTAACAAACTTAATCGTTCTTCTACCGAGACAACCCCATTCGTATTGCCAGCAGGTAGAACTAACCCATTTATGTAGGTATACTAGTCATATGATGCTTCTTGGCTCCTCACTCCTCAACACCCCTGTCATGGGTTTGCAAACCGGTGCCGAGCTGGCGCGAACAAAACAAGCAATTATTGACCCAGCAAATCTATTCATTATTGCCTATGAGCTCGAAGGGCCACTCCTCTCTGAGCATCCGTCGCTCCTCCGGCTAGCTGACGTTCGTGAACTCAGCGACGTAGGAATGATCGTTGATTCGGCTGATGAGTTTGTCTTACCGGATGATATTATTAAGCTCAACGATATTTATAAACTCAACTTTCATCTCGTTGGCATGAACGTTGCCGACGAAAGGAAGCAGAAACTAGGAAAGGTCATCGACTACACCATTGATACGGGTGGCTTTGTTGTTCAGCAATTGACGGTAAAGCGCCCACTTTTTAAAAGTCTTAACGACACCGAACTCTTAATCCATCGTTCACAAATTATTGAAATCAATGACACCGCCATTGTTGTTCACAGCCAGGCAGAAACGCCCGAACCAGAGTTGCACGAAGTTGTTGGTAGCTACGTCAATCCGTTTCGCAAGTCGGAACCAGCCCATGAGCAGATTCAGTCTGATCATCATTAGTCCTCCGCTTTGGTTATCGCGCGCTTCACATCATCATACGAAAATCCTTGGCGGACAAGATACTGCATGAGTTTTACATCTTCGGGGTATTTTGCCCGTTTTTTGCCCATCATTTTAGCCAACTCATCTTGATCATTCCTGCCCACGTCGGCCAACACTGTCTCTATGACATTACTCTCGATACCTTTGACACGTAGTTCAGAAATCAGCTTACGCCTGGAAGCACCTTTAGCCTGGTGACGATTTTGCACCCAAAACCGAGTAAACGCCTCGTCATTTACATATCCTTTAGCTAAAATCCTCTTATAGACGCGTTGTGTGAGGGCAGGGGAGTATCCCTTTTTTATTCTCCCCTCCTTCCCTCTTTTGTCTAAAGTTTTTTTCCACAAGTAATCACGGAGTTCTTTGCTGCTATGCGGGCGTAGCATTGTATATTCCACTGCACGTGCATAGAGCTTACCAAATAGGCTTTCGGTTTCAAGAGCCTCAAGCTCCTCCTCCGTATACTCATTCCCCCGTTTAATTCCCAATTCACCCAGTTGGAAGACATCAAGACTAAACCGGTATACGCCATCAACACTGATGTTCACCCGATCATTATTTTTAGCCTGAATGGAGATGTCGGTGATTTTCATCACAGCAGTCGTTACTCTGCTTCGGCAGCAACTTTTTCGCGAACTTTCGCTTCAATTTCTGCAAGAACATCTGGGGTATCCTTCAAGTACTTCTTGGTTGACTCCCTACCCTGACCAATCTTGGCCTCGTTATAGTCGAACCATGCGCCACTTTTGCCCACAACACCATGTTGTACAGCCAAATCAAGCACGTCGCCCGTTTTACTAATACCTTCGTTATACATAATGTCAAACTCAGCGACGCGGAATGGCGGCGCAATTTTGTTCTTCACAATTTTCACTTTAGTACGATTACCGATAATCTCTTCGCCTTCTTTAATCTGACCGGTGCGACGAATGTCCGCTCGCACGCTGGCGTAGAACTTCAGTGCATTACCGCCCGTGGTCGTCTCTGGATTACCAAACATCACGCCAATTTTCATGCGAATCTGATTAATGAAAATAACGGTTGCATGTGATTTATTGATGATACCAGTAAGCTTACGTAACGCTTGGCTCATAAGCCGAGCCTGCAAGCCCATATGGCTGTCACCCATATCGCCATCAATCTCTGCCTGGGGTACAAGCGCCGCCACAGAGTCGACAACAATCAGGTCAACCGCGTTGCTACGCACGAGCGTTTCTACAATTTCCAGTGCTTGCTCACCGTTATCTGGTTGGCTTACAAGTAGGTTATCGGTGTCAACACCAAGGCGCTTGGCGTAAGCTGGGTCCAGCGCATGCTCAGCATCGATAAATGCTGCCGTACCGCCCTGTTTCTGCATCTCTGCAATCGCGTGGAGAGTGAGTGTTGTTTTGCCGGAACTCTCTGGTCCATAAATTTCAATAATTCGTCCCTTAGGGTATCCACCACCCAATGCAATATCAAGGCTGAGGCTGCCGCTAGGCAGTAGTTCTACATCTACTTTTTTTGCCTCGCCCAACTTCATGATTGATCCATCGCCAAACTGCTTAGTGATTTGATCCATCGCAAGGCCTAGGGCTTTGAGCTTTCCTTCATCGGCAGTCGGTTTTTCGGCTAGTGTCTTACTTTCAGTCTTTTTTGCCATTATTTTCCCCTTTACTTACTATGCCTTAGTATACCGCATTTTCTTGCTCCGCGGCTAGCTGATTGCTCATGCATCGTGCTATAATACTGCTAATGAAGCGTAAAGGTTTTACTGTTATAGAACTCGTTGTTGTGATTGTTCTGTTAGGCGTAGGGACATGGCTATTTTTTAGCGAGAAAGAGCGCGTGGATGCGGTCCAGCGCGACGCCGCACGCAAGATTGCCATCAACGCCATGTATTACAATCTCGAAGAAGTTTACTATGAAAAGAACAAATTTTACCCTGCCAGTATTGACAGCAAAACACTTCGTGCCATGGATGCATCACTCTTCAGCGACCCCTACGGCACCAAGCTCGGTGAAAGTGAGAGCGATTACCGCTATATAGGGAAAGATTGTGGCACCGAAGGACAGTGTAAGGCGTATGAACTACGCAGCACCATGGAACGTGAAGGCGACTTTGTCAAAACCAATCGAAATAAATAATTAATTCTTGTCATTCTCGGCGGCCGGACCCTCTACGGGTCGGCCGTTTTTGAATGCTTCAACGGCGTTGTTCAAAATAGCAATTTGCTCCTTTGGATCGGCAACGTAATCAAAGCGATAGGTAGTTTCCTCGCCTTCTGTACTCAAACGAATGGAGCCGTAGTTGAGAATTGTCTGCAGCGGTCCGCGCTGGCTAAAGCTCGCATCTTCGACATTCATCAGGCTCACCGTTTGTTCACGGCGAGAAAATACGCTCGCCTGTATCTCCTGAATCACACTCTCATTCGTAAGGAAAAAACGATTATTCATATATACCCAAATAGCTAAATAACCGCCAATCAAGAATAAAATAGCAAGCAATACACCAATAAGCAGAATTAAGCCAAATGATTCAGCAGGCAAACCTATCGTATCGCTAAAGTATGGGTAATTAAGAATGAGAATGAACATCATTGAAACCGACAAGCCCGTTGCTAGCAATGGCCCCCACATACCAATGGGATGACGTCGAATTGCACTAATGATATATTCGTGCTCACTCAGGTTGAGCCACGGGAAGTGTTTTTTCGAATCCTCATGACGTTTACGCGTTTCTTCTGATACTTCCACAGGAACAGGTTCAGTGGCGCGCGCGACATGCACTACCTGATGCGGCATGCTTGTAGCAGGTGGCACTTGATCAGTTGGGGCTGCATACAACGGCTGGCCATCTGCATCATATGCAACTGGACGTTGAGCAGCCTGTTCGGCCTCACGCTCAGCTAGTTCTTCTCGTTTTTGTCGAATATTTTCGTGCTCTCGCTCACTCATGGATCGTTCTCTATGCTCCCACTTCTTTACTAATGGCGATACCATGCCTTTATTATACTCTATTCTTCATCTGTATAGGCCTTACCAAGGTGTTTGTAGGCTTTTGGTGTTGCCCGGCGACCCCGAGGCGTACGCTCAATAAACCCAATCTGTAGTAGGTAAGGTTCGTAAAAATCTTCAATTGTCGTCGTCTCATCACCCGTGAGCGCTGCGAGCGTCGTAAGCCCAATCGGGTTCATACCATAGTTATCAATCATGCTCGTTAAGAGCAGTCGATCAGCCGGATCAAGCCCTAGCGAGTCAATTTCAAGCATATCCAGCGCTTTTACCGTTGTTTGCGTATCAATAATACCATCACCATTAACGTCAGCGTAGTCGCGAACGCGCTTGAGAAGACGATTGGCGATACGGGGAGTCAACCGTGCTCGTGTTGAGAGAAGTCTTGCGCTACTCGCATCAATTTTGCTCTCAAGGATAGCGGCACTTCGAGTGATAATGCGCGCAATTTCCTCAGGAGTATAAAACTCCAGCCGATAAATATGTCCAAATCTATCACGAAGCGGCGCGGCAAGTGCGCCTGTGCGTGTCGTTGCGCCAATCACGGTAAACTTTGGTAAATCAAGCCGCACGCTCCGAGCAGCCGGTCCTTTGCCAATGACAATATCGAGCTTGAAATCCTCCATCGCACTATATAAGACTTCTTCTACGGCACGACTCAACCGGTGAATTTCGTCGATAAACAATATATCACCGTCGCCCAGGTTAGTGAGAATGCTTGCCAAATCTCCGGCACGTTCAATAGCAGGGCCTGCCGTTACGCGCACTGCCTTGCCCATTTCATTTGCAATAACGGTTGCCATTGTAGTTTTGCCCAAACCAGGAGGTCCATACAGCAGCACATGGTCAATTGGCTCGCCGCGCTTTTTAGCGGCATCAATGCTGAGCTTCAAATTTTTCTTTAATCGCTCTTGGCCTACATATTCAGCAAATGTTTGGGGCCGCAGCGTCACCTCAATTTGCTGTTCTTCACCGTCATCATGATTGCTTGTGTCGACGATCCGTTCAATAGCCATATACTACCCCTTGAGTGCCTGTCTTACGCGCTCACTCGTCGTGAGGGTAGCATCAACTCCCTCAAGCGCTTTTGAGGCATCCGTCAAACTGTAGCCAAGAGCAATCAGTGCCTCTAGTGCTTCGTCGGTCGTGTCGAGCCCCGTTTGTACTGGACCTGATTTTTTGTATATCACTGGCATGCCAACTTTATCACTCAAATCTACTACCACTCGTTCCGCAGTTTTTTTGCCAACACCACTTGCCTTGCCAATAAACGCACTGTCGGCATTTGCAATGGCGTTACGCACATGTTCCGCTTGGTCAAGGCTCAGTATTGCGAGGGCAACTTTTGGGCCGACACCCTGCACTGTAATAAGTAGCTCAAAAAGTTTTTTTGCAGCAAGCGAGCTGAATCCAAACAGCTCTTGACTCTGTTCGCGTATATGATGATAGGTGTAGAACTTCGCTGCATCACCGTACTTTACCGCATCATAGTCATTGGCCGCTACATTCACTTCGTAGCCTACACCACCCACATCAACAATTATTGTGCTACCAAACTTTTCAGCCACATTTCCGAATATATGCGCAATCATAATCCTATTATCGCATACTGCGTTGCTTTACGGTGTTGTGGATGTTGCCTTTTGACAATTGTTCACGTTGTTTGTGTAACGTTCACCATCAATTTGTGACGGATCAACCATCACAACGTTACCCGTTGTGGTATCGCATGCCTCAACTTTGTTGGTTGTCGTAGACTTTTTGCAATTAGCCGTGTCCCGCGAATATTTTGTTGCATCATACGCCGATTCATCGATGCTCACTACCTTGCCTGTTGTCAAATCACAGACAGATATTTCTTTTGGCTTACACTCGTCGAGATTCTTTGAGTACGCCGTGTCATTGTAGTCTGCCTCATCAATTGACTCAGTCTTTTTAGTTGACAAATTACACACAGTAATCATAACTGGCTCAGGTGTGCAACTCTCAGTCGGCAAGGCGCCCGCCATAAAATATTCATTGTATGTTCCAGAGCCGCTTTTGGTCGCGAGCCCACCGTTCTTTATGCACACGCTGCGCTGCACAATGCTACCTGGCATCGTAAATTTCTTGTCCGATTGCCCCTGCAGAAGCTGCTGCATCGTCTTGCGCCATACTGGACCTGCCATGCCTGCACCACCATTGTTCATTGCAGTGTTGTCATTGTTGCCCACCCACACTCCAATCGCGTAATCAGGGTTATAGCCGATTGTCCACGCGTCACGTGAATCATCGGTCGTTCCAGTCTTGACAGCAGCCGTATGTCCGTACACCGTCAGCGAAGCACCAAATACCCCTGAACGAGCTTGGTTATCAGACAGAATGTTGGATATGAGGTAAGCACCCTCTTTGTTAATAGCTTGCTTAGCAACTGCATTTGCTTTCATAACAGTTTTATTAAACTTATCATTCACTTGTTTAATCACTGTGTTGGTGTATTGCTGGCCCTCGTTTGCAAAGGCGGCATAGGCATTTGTCATTGTCATTAAAGGAACTTCTTCTGAGCCGAGTGCAAGCGTCAAGTTATGATCACGTTTTTCATCAAGCACAATGCCAAGCTTCTTAGCGCCCGCCACCGACTTATCAATACTATATTTCTGCATTACTTTTATACTTGGAATATTCAGGGACCAGTTGAGCGCCTTGCGCACGGATACATTACCATACCACTGGCGGCTTGCGTTCTTTGGCTTATACCCCCCGCCAAAATCGGTCTCTTCATCCATAAATACCGTTGCTGGTGTAATCACCCCATCCGCGAGTGCCTGTGAATAATAAATTGGTTTAAAACTACTGCCTGGCTGGCGTGGTGTCGTCACCATGTTGACCTTGCCCCACTTTTCGTTCTGGTAATCAGCACTTCCTACGAGTGCACGAACCTCGCCACTCTTTGGGTCAACTACTACCGCACTGATGTTTGAACCACCATTAGCATTCACGTAGGCAACCTGATTGGCAACATTATCGTTTAGGATTGTTTGGGCACTACTATCCAGTGTGGTTGTTACCTGAAACCCTGAGCGCATTACTTTCTCGTAGCCGTACTTTTCACTCAATTCATTGATGACCATTTCGACAAAGTGCGGGGCAATTGATTTTTCAGTTTTTGCGCCTTCACCATAGACCAATTCTTCTGCTTGTGCGGCTTTCTTTTGTTCTTCAGTAATGTAACCATTATTAACCATGCGCGTTAAAACCGTATTTTGGCGCTGTTTGGCATACTCAACATTGCCGCTGATTGGTGAGTAGGCGCTTGGTGCTGGCAAAATTCCTATCAGCATCGAACTTTCACCCAGTGTCAGATCTTTTGGTGATTTTTTGAAATATACTCTGGCAGCCTCATCAATTCCAAAAGCATTCTCGCCATAGTACACAGAGTTTAGATACATCGCTAGTATCTCATCCTTTGAATAGTTTTGCTCAATAGCAATTGCCACTGCGAGTTCTTGATACTTGCGAAGCACACTGCGCTCATCACTGAGCACGGTATTTTTTGCCAACTGCTGAGTAATGGTTGAACCGCCACCAACTCGAGTGAAGAGCGCTCGGAAAATACTGAAGATGCTAAACCCGCCATGCTTGTAAAAGTCTTTGTCTTCGGTGGCAATCAGCGCTTCTTTGACGCTTGGTGAAATATCTGTCAATGGAACCATCGTCCGATGTTCGGCTCGCCCAATGGTATAAAACGCCTTACCGTCTTTGTCTTTAAGGACAATTCCTGTGTTATTGCGGTTCATCAGTCGTTCTTGATCAGAAATATCGCGAGCGTATACCAAGTACGTCACAATCGGTGTCAGGATCAAAAAGGCCAGGAGTGGTGCCGCTATCACCATTATCTTCTTTTTACGGCTTAACTTCTTAAACCAAGCTAGTCGTCTCTTACGAACGGGCCGTTTTCGGGCAGCTGGCTTGCTACCCGCCAAGTTAGTATAGCGGTTCAAGCGTGCTGGCTGTTTGATACGTTTCATACGTATCATTATACCCCTATTGGCCTCGCAGCGTAAACGCAGCCATAATAGCAGCAGCTAGTGCATCGGCACAGTCATCGGGCTTCGGTGCCTCTGAAAGCCCAAGCTGCATACGTACCATTTCCTGCATTTGCTTCTTATCGGCGCGTCCATACCCCGTCATGGTCTGCTTAATTTGTAGCGGGGTGTACTCCTCGATTCGCAATTTCGCCTGCTGTCCTGTTAACATTGCCACGCCGCGTGCATGCGAAACGCTCATAGCAGTAGTAATATTTTGATTAAAGAAGAGTTTCTCAATCGCCATAACTTCAGGGTTCGTTTCGGCAATAATCTGCGTTAATCCATCATAAATTTCTTCCAGTCGATCGGGAAGGGGAGTATGGGGTGGGGTAGTGATCACCCCTGCTGTCACTAGTTTTGTCTTCCCTTTTGTCGCATCAATCACGCCAAACCCCAAGATGCCCGTTCCAGGATCAATGCCAATAATTCGCATTACTTGCCCTTCCCCGCTGCTAAATTTTGCACATTACGCTTAACCCGCTCTATCCATGCGTGTGCCTCCGATGCAGGCAAAACTTGCACAAGATCGATTGCCGCCTCAGCCATCACTTGCTGCGCAAATGTCTCAGTGCGCTTCACTGTCTCTTGCCACGAAGGGCCTCCCCACTCTGCGCGCATTGCAGCAAGTCGCTCATAAAAGGAGGAATATTCGAGGGATGCAAGATACCCTATATCAGCAAAGTGAAGTGCAATGCCCTCGGGGCCAGATTTTGGATGGAGGCTGACGGTGGTATCAATAATTGCGCGTTGAACTCGCTGCAACTGCGCAGACGTTAACTCCACAAGATACTGCTCCACTAATGCCGCTGAGCGCTCCTCTTTGCTGGAATAGCCTGCCAACGGTTCATGATACGCCGCGTCATGCCATGCAGCCGCCACTTCCAGTAGCGATGCATCGACGGTTCCTTCAATAGCTTTTTCTGCCAATTCTTTGGCGTTTTTACACACATCAAGTGCATGCCCCCAATGATGGTAAGGCAGTGCCCCTTGCTCACCCTGCTGAGTATAAAAGGCCTGCGCGCGCGAACAGTAGGTAGCAACCTGTGATGCAGCGAGTTCACTCATGCTTCTAGTATACGATACGCTACGCACCTTTATGCAGAAGACGCTTTGCAAAGCTTGCCAGTTCGTACCGCCACTCCCACCCAGCATACACCAATAGTAAACTCGTCACGACACCTGCAGCTCCCCATACCGCTGCCGTGCCCTTAGAAGTAGGCAGTCCTTCGATGGGAAAGTCCGCCTTGGGGATGGTTAACGTTTGCATTTTCCGACATCGATTCGTTGTTGGATTACGCTCGTAGCCTTCGTCACAAGGTAGCAACTCCGCAATTGCACTTGCAATGCTTCGACAACGGTTGGTGGTGGGGTTACGTTCCTGGCCCTCACCACAAGGGAGTAGTGTGGATGTCTTTGCTACAACTTTGCGACACCGATTCGTGGCAGGGTTGCGTTCCTCACCTTCAGCACAGAGTGCGAGTGAATTTACCGCCTCCTCAATAGCACGGCACCGACCGGTTTCAGGGTTGCGATACTTACCCACCGGACACTCCTCAATAGTCATCTCCAGTGGCACTAGCTTGCTCGTACCAAATGGATTTGGCTCCGCCCATCCCCACTCACCCATGTCGTGCGAATACGCCAATCCCAAACGTAGTGTGTCGGCGCTAGCATAGTATGTAAGTGATGGTGAATAAACTGGGCCCGTTTCCCACTTGTCCTCCAGCCACACATACCCACCATTATTCAATGAGAGCCGCCTGTCGCTATCTGTTAAATAAACTGCTTTATACCCTCCTACCGCCAAGACACCACCAAGAAGAATGGTGTTGGAATCAGTTCGCGTCGATGAATAGCTATCACTCCGAAGCACGAGGTTGTCGAGAACAATTTCGGTTTGCCCTTTGTTGTGAAGCTTCACATAATCACCGCACGTTACTTGGTTTTCAAGTGGACTACACTCACCTTTTGCCGAAGCAAATACTTCTGTTATTTCAAGGTAATCTGGCCAAGCGGGTGCCGAGTAGAGCGGGTCATTGAAAAAACTACGGTAGATTTCATTTTTAAAGCTACTCACATATCCATCTACACCCATACTCCGTATCATCGGTTGGTCTAAGTATTTCGCAGGGTCGACCATTACTTCATGGGGTCGATAGTTGTTGTGAAGTAGCGAAATCTTGGTGATTCTTTGCTCAGTTTCTACCGAACGACTCCAGCCTTCTATCTCATATGCGTATGCATCAAAGAGATCTGAGTATGCAACGAGCGCATGCCGCTTTGGCTCAATATAACTCCCGCTACTATGACGACGTATAGTCAAGTCGCGGCTGTTCGTAGCATCATGAATCGTCCAATCTTCTAGCAGCAGCGGCCGAGAACTGTCGTTGTACACTTCGACAAAGTCAATATCCTTGCCACCACGCCACGTGCTATAGGCGGTGATAATAAGAGGTGATGTAGGCTTCATGACAGTTTGCTCAACTGGCAGCGCGTACGCCGTATTTATCTGTATCACCATTCCCCACCCTAGAATTATCCATGCAAAACAAACCAAAAGTCTTGGCCGCATTCCCTCGCTCCTCTAGGTAATTTGTATTACCCTCAGGTATAGCGCGGGGACCCTACCGTGTCAATACGGTACATAAAATTTAACAACGTTTGTCATGTGATTTATTCAACATCGATCATGATATCAGCATTGGTGTGCACTGCCACGACATCATCCAAATCATCCAGTGCATCCATTACTTTCATAATCTTACGAGCAGTTTCCTCGTCATCTACTGGCACAAGATTGTTCGCAACATATTGCAATTCTGCTTCTTCAATCTTGAGGCCGCTGTCGGAAATCACTGTGCGCACCTTAGCTAAATCTTTCATATCGGTGTACACCACGATCTCACCATCTTCTTCCAGCGCATCTTCAGCACCAGCATCAAGCACCGCAAGCAGTGCCTCTTCACCCGTTGCAGCAACCCGAATCACTCCCTTGCGCGTAAATTGGAACATCACACTCCCCGCGTCTGCCATGGTGCCACCGTTCTTCGTCAACGCAGTGCGGACTTCCGGATAGGTGCGATTACGATTATCGGTGGCAGTTTCAACGATTATCCCCACTCCGCCAGGCCCATAACCCTCATATGTAGCCTCCTCAAGAGCCGCAGCATTCTTGTCGGCCACCCTATCAATGGCGCGCTGGATATTTGCCACTGGCATATTGGCGGCCTTGGCTTTCTCGATGGCGAGCGCAAGCGCCGAATTCATGGCAGGATCAGCTCCTTGCCGCGCAGCAATAGCAATTTGGTTCCCAATTTTGGTGAATATCGCGCCACGCTTTGCATCATTAACGCCCTTATCACGTTTAATTTTTGACCATTTATTATGTCCTGCCATATGTTCTCCGCTTGTTATGTCACTATCGATTTACGTCTAGTATAGCAGATTCTTATCTGTTATTCCACTATGGAGGCCTGATAAAGCTGGTACTTCGTTTTGTATTTTATATACCAGCAAGCTGTCGCAATAAGCGCATACCACGCTATGACTCCCCAGCCGTTCAATGTTACAGGAACCTGCGCCCATTCAACTTCAGCCAGTCGATGAATGACAGCGATCATGGTGTTAAGCAGTGTTTCTGCTGGCCACCCCACCACGTGCCCCATGGCAGGCACAAGCCATCCGCCAACACCCGCTACGGCAACAAGCACCATAGCCAGCGGCACGAAAGGGAGAACGATAAGGTTGCCCACGATAGCAATAGCACTAAACTGTCCAAATGCCATCATGATGATAGGCGCCGTCATAGCTTGGGCTGCCACCGCTTCAATAAGAAGCTGCGATACGGTGCTTTTTGGGCGATCACTCAAGAAATACGCATACAACAACGGCGCGACAATCATTACGCCAATAAAGGCGGCAAAACTCAGCTGCCATCCTAAATCACCCCATGCATAATACGGGTTGATGAGCACAGTTATCGCAGCAACAAACATGATTAATGTAACCGGGTGAAACTTGCGCCCATGGTACCACGCCCATAGCCCCAATGCCGCCACAATTCCCGCACGCACCATGCTTGGACTTGCTCCAGCAACCATAATGAATCCAGCCACCATCAATCCGCTGCTCATAACGGCCAAGTATTTGGATATGGGCGCAAATAACCGGCGCGCAAAACGAACTAAAACCATCAGGTTGTAACCACTTGCCACAACTATGTGCGTTAATCCAACCACCACAAGATCGTTGTTTAAATCCATAGGTAGTGCACTTTTTTGCCCAAGCAAATACCCAATACCTAGGCTTGCTGCTGGCTCAGCAATAGATGTTCGTACCGCTTCACTTGCTGTATCGCGAACGAGCAAAGCAGGATCACGACTCGCCTCACGCTCCACCCGCACAAGCTGTGCCCGCGGCATCGTAGCAATAAATGTTCCAAATCCTGGGGACAAACGACCTTTTACGGTGGTCGTGTCGCTGCGCTTAAGCACGGCAAGCTGTTCGCCGCCGCTAATCCAAATTTCTCCCGACACATGCTGTTTGTCTACCTGAACATCTTTTAATTTTAGTGATACTCCCCGTGCCGCCTCACTCACGTCCCCCGCTACCATGCCCTGCACTGTGACGACTCCACCTATGTAGGGCGCCATGGTATCGCCCTGACCGTGAATGACACTACCGCGATACACCCCCAAGAGTGCGCCAGCAACTATGGCTGCAACAAGCATCATTCTTCGTGGCTGCGCAAAACTAAGCAGTAGGGCAAGCCCGGCAATAAAGAGTACGCCGTAGTAGCTCACAGTAAGCCACTGCGCGGCGGCAACACCCACTACTATTCCCATACACACAGCGGTAAAATGCCACGTAGGATGAACCCGCGCCATAAGCCAATACATACGCCGTACTGTAACATTGACAGAAACACCTTACAAGTGCTATATTACGGTAGTCGTTCGGGCCCATAGCTCAGCCGGTTAGAGCACCTGCCTTTTAAGCAGGGTGTCGTGAGTTCAAGCCTCACTGGGCCCTCCAAAGAATATGCCTCGTCTTCTGACGGGGCATATTCTTTGGAAGATGAAGCGAGCTTGAATTCAAGACACCCGTGGGGTGGAGTGAGTGAGGGCTGCCGTGGCGGCAGTCCGCAAGGAAATGTCACAAATGAGCTATGCTCATTTGCATGACTTTCGGGGTTGCGGAACGTAACCAAGCCTCACTGGGCCCTCCATAGAAAAACACTCACTGTAGAAGTGAGTGTTTTTCTATTTTCTATGTTTGTCGTGTTGATAGGGTTTTTTGTAGAACAACACGTCACCAATCGCTAATGTAATTGCCGCGGTTATAATAATTTTGTCGTAGGCAAGAAGTTGCATAACATATTGCTTGCTTGACTCATCGAGTACCACTGCATTAGCAAATGCGCCGTAAGTCAACATGGCAGCAAGTACCGCAAATATAATGCTCCCAAATATACTGTGGTGATGCGCTGCTACTTTATTGGCACGAATCATCACAATTAGTGCCGGAATAAGTGTCAGTGCTACCGCCACCAAACTGCTTAGTGGTGGCCGCACAATAATGACACCGGTGCTCGCTACGAGCGGTGTCAAGCTATCGGTCCATAGCTTAGCAAGAATTGCCCCCGCCGCGAGCGCAAGCGATGGTACTCCCATACTCCGTCGACTTGCATAGCCAATGACGAAAAGTATACCCACATAGAGCGCGAGAACAATCAAGAAGGTCATGGCTCTAGTATAGCACTAGCGAAATAATGGAGCTATGCGCCAACTTTGTCTTTTTTGTGACCGCGTTTTGCATTTTGCTCAAGATACTCAATAATTGGCGTTGCAACATCACGGCCAGTCACCTTTTCAATGCCAAACCCAGGGCTGGCGTTTACTTCCAAAATAAGTGGGCCACGGTCACTACGCATCATATCAACACCGGCGATATTAAGCCCCATTGCGCGAGCGGCTTTAATGGCCATTTTTCGTTCTTCTTCTGTTAGCTTAATTGTGACCCCTTCGCCGCCTTTGTGGAGGTTGCTTCTAAAGTCGTCGTCGAGACTTTGACGTTTCATACTGGCTACAACACGACCGCCAACGACAAACGCACGAATGTCCGTACCGGCACTTTCTTTCACAAATTCCTGCAACAGCACGTTAGTGCCATCGTCATTAGTCAAATAAAATGCCTGTAGTACGCTTTTGGCGGCCTTTTTGCTCTCAGCCAACACGACGCCATTGCCATGCGTACCACGCGCAAGCTTGATAATCACCGGGGTACCGCCTAACTTTTCAATCAAATCATCAATGTCGGTTGAATTACGGCTAAACACGGTTTTTGGAATACCCACCCCAGCCTTAGCAAGCAGCTGCATACTGCGCAGCTTGTCGCGGCTACGCGTGATCGCAATAGAACTCGAAATTGTGTATACACCCTGCATTTCCAACTGACGGACAATTGCTGTACCATACTTCGTCATATAGCTCGCAATACGCGGAATCACCGCGTCAAACGTTGCAAGATCTTCCCCGCGGTAGCTCACCGTTGGGTTATTGCGTTCAATACTCGCATAACACTCACGATATTTGATGACCTTTACTTCGTGCCCACGAGCAATCGCAACCTCTTTGAGCCGCTTGGTAGAATAATTACCATTTCCGTTACTGAGAATCGCTATTTTCATCTCGTGTTTTCTCCTTCATCATCAAGTTCTTCGTTAATTCGCACATCGACCAGTATGTCGTTTTCTCTTAGGAAGCGTCTTCCGAGCAATACCGGGCGTTTCATATCGGACCGATCCGATAACCCAATGCGTATAGGGTAACTTTTACCATTCACGATTATTTGTGTATCCACAACGTGCCGACGGGCCCTATGACCAGTTGCCGAGCGAATGTAAGTGCTCATAAACTCGGTAGTATCTTGGGGCGTGCCACCGAGTGGCGAAAACTTCAGCACGCGCGTGCGCAATACCCCTCGTCTCACCACCTTAATATCGGTGCAGTGCAGGGCACCTGAATAGGCACCGGTATCAACTTTCGCCTGCACATCAAACACGTTCAGCTCAGGAAAACTTACCGTTTCAATACAACCAATCACAGATGCGCTCATTATTTATCCCCCTCACTATCATACCGCTTCAACAGCGCCGTCACATAAAGCGGCGCAATATCAGTTGGCTTGCCTACAGACGGAAAAGCGTGGAGCCCAAAACTTGGCGAGCTATTAAGCTCAATCAAATAGTATGCTCCTGTGGTCGAATCATACACGAAGTCGACCCCGCAAATAAAGCTTCGAGCAGCCGTAGCGGCGTCAAGGGCGTGACGCGTCAGCACCTCGGGCAATTCGTCTAGGCATTCGTGCGATTCGCCACCCGTACCAATGTTGGCTGTACCAACCACCGTGACTTTCTCGCCACCTGCCGGAACGACCTCCATTGCCTCGCCCAAAAAGCGAGTGGCCGCTGCAACATCAATACGATTCATACGCTTGTCGTACGGCTTTTCGCCCCTATCGGGATTGGTTTGGTTCTCTGTATCAATCAATTGGCGAATCGTGCTGGTGCCGTCCCCCACCACTGAGGCAGGTATCCGGTATGTCGCCGCTACAACCGCACCGTCAACCACTAGTACCCGAACATCACGGCCACTCACCATTTGCTGCAACAGCACCCTACCCGTAGCACTGTATTGCCGTGCAAGCGCAACAGCCGGTAACAGCTTGTCCATAGTGTCTACGCCCACCGTCACTCCGTTGCCATGAGCACCGTCTTGCGGTTTTACTACCAACACACCATACCGGTGCAAAAAGGCCTCTGCCTCAGCGTCGGTAGTATAAACCAGCGTCGCGGGGAGTGGCACACTGGTAGTTCGCGACAGGAGCCACTGGGTCATCATTTTGCTCCGACAGACAGGGATAGTAAGTGCCGATGAAAAATCCGGTGTGCAGCCGATAATCAGTCGAGGTTTCCCGTTGTATTCAAAGGACAATACCGACACTCGCTCGGGCATAGCGGCATCAACGACAATATCACGAGCTTCAAGCTCGCTCATGATCATACGTGCTGTTACCATAAATCCTGCCATTGCGTGTGTTTTTCTGGGCTACGTGTTATTAGTCCATATTTTATCAGTTTTATATATTTTTGTCAATCTAAACCGGAATGGTTTTTACCATGTCTTCCTGCATGGCACCGTAGAATGTTTTGGGGTTTTCGTTCACTACAACAAAGCCTTCACTCTCGTACAATTGACGAGCCCGATCGTTACCTTTCAGTACCGTCAAGTGAATGGTGTCGCCCACTTTTGCTGCCAATAGTGGCTCGGTAAAGAGCGCTCGGCCGATTCCTCTGCCCTGGTAATCAGGGTCTACGAACAGGCCGTGCATATAAATATCGGTGCCTTGTCGCTCGGCCAGTCGATAGCCGGCAATCTCGCCGTCGACTTCCGCAATATACACCCAATGCTCGGGTGTTGCGATGAACCTTGCTAGTTTATCGGTGAACTTTTTTTCGAGTTTTGAGCCAGGCGCGTAGGCACGCAAAAACCGCTCACGTTCATGGGCGGGTATCAATGACGTATAGGGCTCCAAACGATGAATCCGGCAGGACATCGCAAACAATGTTGGTATATCGTTGGGTGTGGCAAAGCGCAGTTTCATGCCCATAGTATACACGGTTTATGAAGAATGCGACTCAAGAACGGTACGCCGATGTACAGGGTTCGTCACGTCGATTTTTCCCATCAACATCAGCTGGTATTGAAAGTCATCACCACAGATGGCATCTAGCTGCTT
This sequence comes from Candidatus Saccharibacteria bacterium UBA1944, assembly GCA_002336935.1. GTDB lineage: Bacteria > Patescibacteriota > Saccharimonadia > Saccharimonadales > Saccharimonadaceae > Saccharimonas. Next base: position 38,512 of record DDEW01000002.1, on the reverse strand, counting down.
CCATACATTCGCGGTGCCGTTGTAGTACTGCAAGTCCTTGAACCACGGAATGTCATCAGTACCACGAAATATGCGCATACACTGATTGTAAGCAGTGCTACGCGCCTTCTCAATTTGTTCCTCGGAAAGCGTGCCGTCTTTGCTACCGGCTAAGGCACCGATGCGCCACACGAGTTCAAAGGTATCGCGGAAATCAGTTTGCTCAAAGTAGGCCAGACTCGCTACCAAGTAAAGACCGTGGCCAGCCTCCACATAGGCACCCGTCCGTGCTTGCTGAGTTGCCATCGCCAAACCTTCTTCGGAGTCGCCCGCACCGGTCAGCCCAACAGCCAGCGGCGCAACATCGGAATCGTAGCCATATATAGCACGAAGCATATGTACTCCAATTTCATGCACTACCAAGTCTTTTGCTTGTTCGCTCGTTACGTCGGCTCGGTCTTCAGGAATCACGATTTTTTTATCCCGAGCTTTCACTACGATTGACTTTGCAGGTTCAATCACCACCTGCCAATCGACGGCAACCTCCTCGAACTCACTGCGAATTACCTGTTCGAATACATGGCGAAGCTGCTCGGCAGTATAAATGCGACCATCCTCAACGTGTGCCAACATACCGCCATAGAGCGATTCTACCATCTGCTGCATCCACGCCATCGTTTCAGGCTTAGGCTCGTAGCCGCCCGGGTCTTCAAGCGTATCGGCAATTGGCATTGCACCGAGCAGCTCTTGATAAATAGCAAGTGCTCTACCCGTAAGACTTTTGGTGTCAATCTTGTCCAAAAAACTCGCCAGTACATGATGGTACTCGCGCTCTACAGGCGCGCCGTGCAACTCGACGTTCAACTTCATAATCTCGTCACGGTATTGCTGCTTCTTTGCAGAGTCGGCTGTCTGATTGTACTCATTCATAAAGTACATTAGCTCGTTCGTGTCGATGTAGGTTTCGACAGTTTCATCATAAATAGCACGGTGCTTCGACTCGGGACCGATTTCCTCGGTGACCTGCTCGCCCGTCTCGAGGATTGTTTTCATCGGTGCGGCGTAGTCGTATGCAAGTTTGTCGTAGCTGTGACGTGGGTTACGGACCGCACCTGCCAAGAATAATTCGCGTTGCTCTTTAGCATTACGCGGCACCATCGCGCCAATAATATCAGGACGCAAGGTGATGAGCGATTCAGAAGCAGTGTTTATTTTGGCAGTCATACCAGCTTAATATTAGCATAAACTGGATAGAAAGTCAATATAGTTATACAGTAGGCGGCTGTGGGCGGTTCTTCTTGTCGGCGTGAATAATCACGTAGACAACTGCCCCAATCACGACAAGACCAATCGCAATGGTGAGGAGCGAGGTGTAGCCTTTGAGCATATACAGAACTGCCATCGTTACCCCCGCTGCGCCCCACCAAGTAGCCACCCGGTAAGCGTATACCAGTCCAGCAATAACTAGCAAAACATGCTCAACTAAGAAGAGTACCTGCGCCCCGCCACCTTCGGAAAGCGCCGTACCGAGTGTCGGAAAACTTAAGGCGGCTAAACCGACAACTAACCTGCCGCGTGCTTGTCCACGCTGTCCACGCGTGCGGTAAAGATATGCGATTGCAAAGGCCAAAAATGCCCAAAGGTGTGTATAGAGCAAGCTGTGAGCATCGGGAAAATAGCTGCCAATCATTCGCTGGAAGCCAATCATTGCAATAATGGCACCGCTATCGACCATCCATAGTCGCTGACTTTCAAAGCCATCCTTGGCGAGTATTGCCCCAATACCGAGCAGTGCGGTCCCAGCGGCAAGCACATCGGTAGTGCTGTCCGATAGCAAGGCAAACAATCCAGTAATCACGGTTGTTGCAATAGCCGAAAGATAGAAAGCAGACCATACTCTTCCCCCGCCTCGGTTCTGCTTGTAGAACCACGCGGCACCATAAAAACCAACGAGCCCAAACCACGCCATACACGCGCTAATCTGGTAGGCCGAAAGACCGGCCCAATTGCCAAGTAAACCAACTAGTATCACAATGCTCACGTTCGCCGCGTAGAGCAGCGATACACTCACCGCACGATACGCCGAATAATACAGGGCGCTCACCGCACCGAACCACGCAACCGTACGCCACATTGCATCATGCTCATGAGAGCCAATACCTGCGAGTAGTGCGAGCAGTCCAAAAAGCAAGGCGCTTGCAACCCCAGAGGACCACATAGTCTGGATCAGTGAAGAACGGTAGTTTGAAGATCGCATAAACTCAGCCACACCAACAAATCCAACTAATGGAAGCCAAACAACCAACGCCATGGTTGCAAGCCATGATAGGTGGAGCATTGCGGCAATGAGAAGCAGTTCGACGACGACGGCGATATTTGCAAATACCAATGCAGTAGTGCTGCGCTGTCGCCATGCCGTATAATACAGTGCGCCCACAAGCGTCATCCATGTAGCCGCTCGCATCGCCTCATCACCAATCAACAGGAGCGTCAATGCGCCAAGTACACCCGCAGCTGCAACAGTGCTCATTTGCACAATAGTCGCCAGTAGCATGCCCCGCTCGCCTTTCGTTCGCAAATACTCAGTCAGTGTCAAGGAACCAGCAGCGTTCACCCAAGCGATAACTGTAACGGTTGTATCATCAGTCCATTTATAATAGCTACCGGCCACCGCAAGCGCTACCAGCAGCGCATTATTCCCAAGTATCATCATGCCGTCCACGCGCTCACGCCATACGACAAAGTAGCTAACAATCGCCACTGCAAGCCACCACGCAATCGCCCAAATGGTACCAAGCGTAAAGGTCATCGTGCCCGTAATCATGAACCACAGTCCCACAAATGTGTAGAGCAGGGATGCTTCAAGCGCCCTGCCCGGCCTTACCCAGCGTAGTCCGAGCGCCGCTAGGCTATACGCCATGAACAATACAAACATCCATTTTGTCTCGACTGGTGGGCTGGCGAGGTGATACCCAGCAACAAGCGGCAGTACCGTCATGCTCAGCAAAACCGGCCAACCAAACTCTGCTCGACGAAGTCGCAATAATGCATACAGCGCAGCCACGACAATCGCGACGTGCTCTACCGCCATAATAAAGGCATTACCTGGTTCACTAACATTGGCCACCATAACCGAAGCAACAAGTGCGGCTGCGTAGCCTACCCAAAACATGACCTCGTGCTGCACACCACCCATACGTTGATGTGGTTGAAGCAGGCTGGTCGAAACAGCCATATTCACCGCACCTGCAGCGGCTAAGGCATAGCTCATCATAACCCACGACTTGTCGGTAAGCGCTGCCGCCACCATAACAACCACTACCATGAACAAGCAACGCGCCACGATCCAGTAGGTCGCTCGCAACGATGAGATTACCGACACCATCGCCTGGGCCGCATAGTACACCATTGCTGCGCCAAACACCGCAGCGTATTCCCAGGGTGTCATAAATGCAAAGGAAAATACCGAACCAATGAGTGCTAGTGGCACTGCAACAGGGCTCGCCTGGGTCACCGGCGCGGCAAAGGTGGCAGGGATCCATGCATACCTATAGTGGGCCAACATCGTTAGGAGCGATCCGAAGAGAATCATGACGACGTAGTACCACATAATTTGCGCATGAGCGACGGCGGGGAGTGTACACGAAAAAATGAAGAGGGAGAGAATGGAAACGTACGCGAGTAGCTGGCTTTTCATTGTTACCGTGGCGTACACGTACATGCCCGTAGCAATGAGTGAGGTCACAAGCCAACATAGTGCAGCGTCACGCGTGATGAGGTAATACATAGTGATGCCTGCCACTGGCACTGCTGCGAGTGCGGTACCAATGAAGGCAACGGCAGCAGGCTTAAGGATTGGCACATGTGCGTGAATCACAAACCCAGCAATATAAAAGGTAAGTACGAGCAGCCACACAATAGCAAATTTGACTTCACTCGGAAGTCCAATCGTTTGAGCTAGTAGTATAATACCCGAAACCAGCAAAAGGCTGGCAACATACAGTGCGATATTCACTGTATGACTACGGTTACGCTCGTGACGCTCTTCTGCTGATTCATGTGAAAGAACTGGCTGCGCAGCGTAGCTCGCTGCAGGGGTCGTCTGTTCAAGTGCCGTCATATAGCCATCAGCATCTTGCACAAGTGGGACATCGGTATACTCTACTGTATTAGCGGTTTGAGGAAGTTCATCTGTTACTACCGCCTGCTCAGGTGCTGGCTGCTGCAATGCGTCGTTCGACGATACTTGTTTTTGCTCACTTGCGCGCACCCCATCCCAGTAGCCTTGCCGATACGACATACTATAATAGTCTACTTTTTTCTTTGCATTGCTGCTCTGAGTGCCAAGCACTATGGCGAGCACGACTACTGCGATAAACAATAAGAACGTCATGTTTGTTTGCTACCCCTTAGCTAAAACCATTATGGTTTTAGTATACCACCCCGTGCAGTAATCGCTACGAGAATAAACCGTGCTTTTTGCTGCTGCTGAACTGCTCAAGTAATTCGCGTTGCTTTTTGCTAAGCTTCGTTGGAGTATCGACAACCACACTTACAATGTGCGCACCGCGCGTTTCGCTGCGTAGATGCGGCACTCCGTGCCCGCTCAGCTTAAAATCGGTACCGCTCTGCGTGCCAGCTGGAATCTTCATGGTAATGATGCCGTCTACTGTTTCGACATCGATCTCCGTGCCAAGAGCCGCCTGCACCATGTCGATATGCTCCTCGCTCAGCAATAAATCGCCTTCACGGGTAAACTTTTTGTGCGCTTTGACTTTGATATGCACATACAAATCGCCCTTCGCGCCACCCCCAATTGCCTCACCGCGCTCGCGCAAGCGAATCGTCGCGCCATCATCGATGCCGGCAGGAATTTTCACTGTTATCGTTTGTTGGCGTCGCTCCGTGCCCTTACCGTTGCATCGCGTACAAAGCTTCTCAGGAATCTTTCCTTTGCCCCGGCATGTTTCACAGGTCACCGCTTGCTGAATTTGCCCAAACATCGTGTTCATCAATCGAACTTGCTGACCAGCACCCTTACATGTTTCACAAGTCTTTGTACTGTAGCCGGGTTCAACTGTCGTGCCCTTACAGTGTGTGCACTCGTCGTCAAGATTAAGCGACAAGTCCACTTCTCTACCAAATACTGCATCCTCAAAGCTCAGTGTTATACTCGTTTCAACATCTCGCCCACGAGTTGGACCGTACGTCTGCTGAGGGCCACCCCCAAAGAACTGGCTAAATATATCACCGAAACCACCGCCACCACCAAAATCAAAATGAATATCTTGGCCGTTAAAGTTGAAGCCTTCAAACGGATTACCTCCAGCGCCAGCGCCACTAGCCCCACCAACTCCAGCATGACCAAACTGGTCATAGCGCTGGCGTTTTTGCTTGTCTTTGAGCACTTCATACGCCTCATTCGCTTCTTTGAACTTCGTCTCATCACCCCCCTCTTTATCTGGATGGTATTTGACGGCAAGCTTACGAAAGGCCTTCTTTATTTCATCATCGCTGGCAGTTTTGGTAACGCCAAGGATTTCATAGTAATCGCGTTTGGTCATATCTGTTACCAGTATAGACAACTAGCACTCAATATGCAAGAGTGCTAGTGGCAGCGTTTGTAACCCACTATCCTTCGCGGTATGGATGGCCGTAACGTGTCTGAAATTCCGACTTGATTATGTCGTCAGAACAGGGATACTGTATAAAACGAACACCCTTTTCAACATCTTGATTATATTTTTCGATACATTGCCGCTTAAGTGTCTGGTATTTTTCAGCGTCACCACTTACGCGACTAAGCGACCATACCGCCACTACTACGCCAGCAAGAATAGTTGTTACAAGCAGCGCTCCAATGACTATTCTTTTCTTCTTCACTATGAACATACTCTAGAAATGCTCCCGAATATGCCTGAAACTGTACTCCCAAGTAGCATCGGTTTTCTTATGTGGGTTAAAGATATTGAGCGGATCATACAGTTCTTTGATTTCTTTCATATAGCCAAGCACAGATGGACTATACATCTCTTTAAGCCAAGGCCCGCGAATCATCCCGTCGTTGTGCTCGCCTGATACGCTACCGCCATACTTGATAACCAAGGTATTCACTTCTTTCATGGCAGGTTCAAACTTTGCGCGCTCAGCTGGGTCTTCAATTTTCATAAGAGGAATTACATGGAAGTTGCCGTCGCCTAGGTGTCCTGCAATGGTCGCGAGCAGCTTATATTTCTTAATGATTTCACGCAACTGTGGCAAAAACTCACTCAGACGCGCTGGCGGAACCACTAAATCATCAATGAATGGCGCTGTATGCTTTTCCTTTACCTTACTGCGGAGCAAGTTGAAGCTCTCACGGCGCATTAACCAGAATTTCCGACTTTTTGCCTCTGTTTCGTCCTCTTCCATATAGCTAAAGTTATACTTACTTAAGTTTTGCTTGGCGGTATGAATCTTCGTTTGCACTTCTTCGACACTTTCACCGGTAAACTCAATAAGTAAAATGAGCTTAGGTACCCCACGCAGCAGTGCCAAACCATCTGGAATAAGCTGTAGGCACATCATCAGCCAAGTAATAAATCCGAGCCGCTTAATAAAGGCAAAAATAAATTTGAAGCTAAGCCACAGCGTATTGTCATCAAAGCACTCAAAAGTTGCCGGCTTTTCAGCAAGTACCGATGGAATCACTTCACCAAGGTTATCGATGCTGCGCATATAGCACACCAATGTACCACTGTACTTTGGTTTTGGCACGAGCGCCAAGGTAGCTTCGGTGTTAATACCTAATGTGCCTTGGGCGCCAACAAACAACTTGGTCAAGTCAAATATACCCGTTTCGCGGTTCCACACGTTCCACAAATGGTAGCCGGTTGAATCTTTGGTGACATTTGGTGCGGCTTTTTTAATTTCGTCATAATTTTGATCCAGCAACTCAAAGGTGCGTCGATAAAGATTTCCTTCGAATGTATCCTGCCCCATCTTTGCATTCACTTCATCACGCGTAAGTGGCTTCACTTCGTACTCATTGCCGTCACTCAGTACCATTTTGAGATTGGTGACATACTTATCGGTCTTGCCAAACTGAAGCGATTTTTCACCGCCACTATTGTTGGCTACGATACCGCCGATACCGCATAGTTCGCGGCTCGCTGGGTAACTCGGCAAAATACTGCCATGCACCAGGGTTTCTTTCTCAAAGTCCTTGTACATCATGCCAGGCTGGGCTGTCGCCGACGTTGCTGATACATCACGAATTGCCGTCATATACTTACTGGTATCCATAATAATCGAGTCATTAATGGCAGCGCCTGACATATCGGTACCACGCGAGCGAGCGGTCAAACTGAGGTTTGGAATGTCCTTCTTATGTTCGTTCACAAAGCGCACAAGCGCTTGGATGTCTTGGCTACTCTTCGGAAACGCAACGGCCTGAGGCTTCATTTCAAACAGGCTCGCATCGTGGCTATAGAACTCCCGCGTGGCGTCACTTGTATCAACGTCACCTTCAATAATTGCACTAAGCTCACCCTGCAGATCCATATGATTCTATGGTACTCATTATTGCAAAAAAGCACAAGCAAAATGGCACTTGCCGTAGCTGGGATAGACGTGATAGACTACGTGAGATATCACTAATTCATACAAGGGAGGGTAGTATGAGGATATGGACCTTGCGGGAGCAAATACCTGCAGGGGGAGTCGTTGCACCAGGTGAAAGATTGCCGTGGTTGCAAACAATCGGAGTAGGAATGCAGCACGTGGTCGCCATGTTTGGGGCGACTTTTTTAGTGCCCTTACTTACGGGGTTCCCCCCAACAACAACGATTTTCTTCTCGGGCGTCGGAACGCTCGTTTTTTTAATCGTCACAAAAAATAAAATTCCGAGCTATTTAGGTTCGAGCTTTGCATTCATCAGCCCAGTCATTGCAGCGATGGGTGCAGGTAAAAACATTGGCCTGGCGCTAGGCGGTATTGTAGCGGTGGGTGCACTATTATTCGCCATTGGGCTGCTCGTCAACAAAGTTGGGCATGACTGGATTAACCGGCTCATGCCACCCGTTCTTACGGGTGCCATTGTAGCGCTCATTGGGCTCAACCTTGCCGGTGTGGCGGGCAAAAACTTTTTCACGCAACCAGCATATGCACTCGTCACCGTTGTGAGCATTCTGCTCATCTCTGTGCTCTTTAAGGGCTTTGCGGGACGCATCTCAATATTCCTCGGCGTCATCGTCGGCTGGGCAATCGCCGCTGTGACCGGTGGGCTTGATGCCAAAGCAGTAGCCGCGTTCAATGACGCAGCATGGTTTGGACTGCCGGTATTCACGAGTCCCCAGTTTAGCTGGAGCGTTGTGCTGCTTATGCTGCCAGTTGTGCTCGTGTTGATTGCCGAAAACACTGGGCACATTAAAGCGGTTGCCGAAATGACCGGCCAGAACCTCGATAAATCATTGGGCAAGGGATATATGGGCGATGGTGCAGCAACCATGCTAGCTGGATTCTTTGGCGGTTCAGGCACCACAACCTATGCTGAAAATATTGGTGTGATGGCAGCAACGCGCGTTTACTCGACTGCTGCATATGCGGTAGCGGGCGGGTTTGCGATTCTGCTTGGTTTATCACCAAAGTTTGGTGCGCTCATTTTGACAATGCCGGTGAGTGTGCTTGGAGGTGTGACAACGGTACTTTATGGGCTTATTGCTGTACTCGGCGCGCGCATATGGGTTGAAAGCAAAGTCGACTTTCATCGGAGCGAAAACCTGATGCCTGCAGCGATTGCCCTGATTGTGGGAGCCGGCAACTATACTTGGGTTGCGAGTAAGGATTTTACCTTTGAAGGAATCGCACTCGGCACCATCGCTGCAATTGCTAGCTACCACCTAATGCACGCGATTAACAAGCGGGCCAAAGTAGAGTTATACGAGGAAAAGCCACCCGCAAAAAAGAAGGCTAGCGTCAAAAAGAAAAAGCGCACCTAATAGTCTAGATACTCACTATAGTCAGGCATTAGGTCTCGTTTCAAAATAGGTACGCCATCACGATCGAGCGGAATCTGCACAGGTAGATTCCGCTTTGTCTTTTTTGCTTTGTGTAATCGACGCAGGTGTGCAATCTCGACACCCGTTGCTGCAAGCATTCCCGTTCCTACCACAGCGCTCATCCCCATGCCGGCAATCGCACTTGCATGAACTCCTGGCGGCGCGACAAACTCAGCAATTGCGCCGCCAATGCCTCCGGCACTCTCAGCTAAGTTAGAGGCCACCGACACACCAAGCCCAACGCGATTACGAATATCATGCTCATCAGCGGCATGATCATCTTCGTGTTTAAGTTCCCTCACAAACAGAGCAGCATTTGCCACGCCAGTTGCGCCAGATAGCAAAAGACTGCTATCTGTCTCACCAACTCCTGCAATCATGGCACCGTAGGTTTGCGTACCACCCAAGTATGCAACGGCCGCATGCCCGGTATACGCGATGATACGCAGCGCTGAAGCTTTGTAATGATCACCTTTTGCATCGGCAGTACGCGATGCAACAAAAAAAGCAGGGAAGAAAACATCCCAGCCGTCCATCCACTTCTGGGAATCAAGCAATTCTCTGTTACCATTGGCCATTTGGTTCACTGCATTAATTGAAACCGCCGATCCATTAATAGCCAGTAGTAGCATGAATGTTTTTAAAAATTCAATTCCTCTCTCATGATCCAATACAGAATCTTCTTCCCCTACCCATTCAAGCTTTCTGAGCAAGCTTAGGGTGGCACGACCAATACGCCCAGGTTTTTGTTCGCGCTGTGGTGATAGACGCTCCTTCATCTCACTCTAGTATACTGAGGTGCGCCCCTGTTCCCAATCATAACCACCATTCGTATCGTATATACTGGGAGTATGATGAAATATGAAGGAACCAAATTAGCAGACTTCACACCTATTGAAAAGGTCGAGTCATTACAGATCATTGATATCAGCCTGGGAACAGGTGACGAGGTGCAGCCTGGAGCAACCATCACCGCTCACTACACGGGTGCACTGTGCAAAAACGGTATCATTTTCCAAAGCAGCCACGACTTTGGAAAAGCCATTACCTTTGGCCTTGACCAAGTCATTCGCGGCTGGACCGAGGGAGTGCCTGGCATGAAAGTTGGTGGCATGCGCCGATTGATTATCCCTAGTGAAATGGCGTATGGATCCGCGCGAGCTGCGAGCAATATTCCACCCAACAGTGACCTTGTATTTGATATTGAGTTGGTTGCTATTCGTTAATAAAAGTAAGGAGCAAAAAATGAATGTAGGTAAAATGGTTGATTTCATACTGTGTGCCGTAGCACTCGCTATGGGCGTCGCAGTTGTTGTGCTGTCTATTCTTAAAGCGCTTGATGCCAACACGGGCATTATTCTGCTCGGTATTGGTATGAGCTGTATTGGAATGTCGCTGCTCGACACAGAAACACCAGTTCGCGCCGTGCGTAAGAAGCGAAAGTAGCTAGATTTCGCCACGATACGCGTAGAGTCCGCGCGCACTCAAGTTATCTGCCGCATGGCAAAGCGCTGCGAGCGGCCAATCGGCGCGCTTACCCGGTACATAATCTTCGTCGCGAACGCCCTCTACGAACTGGAGGGCGTTTTGCATACTAGGAGTTATCACAAATCCGTACTTGCCTATCACCTCTGCACGAAAGGCTTTTCGTTCTTGCTTTGTCATTGTCATCAAGCGCCGCACGTTACCTGTCTCATCTATATCATAAATAAATGGCTTCTCTATGTCATGCAGGAACATGACGGTAAGCGCGTCACTCTCAGTGAAGTGCTCATCTGGCGGCAACTGTTGCTGCACACCCATTTGCTCCCATAGTTCATAGAGTGCGTGAACATGCACAAACGTCTGGCGCAAATGTTCCCTATAGCCACCTTGCCAACCGTGGTGAGCGTCGCGCGAACCGGGTGCATTGTTAATTGCAGCTTGATGTGCTGGCACGGCCAAAAATCGCTGTACAGCAGAGCCGTTTGCATCATCTAAAGAATCAAGCCATGTTTCAAAGCGTTGTGTCGTAAAAGATTCTCGCGAGGTATTTTGCTCATGTTTACTCATGCACCTATCTCCTTCCCCACGCCAAGTGTACTTATTGTAGCATGCCCATAGCAGCGTAAGCAGTTTGGGAGTATACTAGGTGGCAATGGAACATTTCTTTCGCCACGTTGGCAATATTCTTGGAACATTACGTGCAGAGTACCGCCAAATTGCCAACCGCTATTTTGGTAAAGTTGAACGTTTTGACGGTGATGCCCGTGCGATCTGCCAGCAAATCTTGGACCGATTATGGGAGGGCGACTTCTACCGAACAAGCCTTGGCCACTTCGACTTTTTTTGGATGCGTGATTTTGGTACTGTTGCCCAATCTCTTGTGCGGCTTGGCCACAAAGACCGCGTGCACCACACGCTTCACTGGGCACTTCGCTACTATCGCCGTGCGGGTACGGTCACACTTTGCATCGATAAATCGGGTAATACTTTTAATGCACCTGCCCGAAGTATCGATGCGCTCCCTTGGCTGCTCCATAGTATTGTTGCAAGCGACTATCCGCTCAAAGAAGGTGAGCGTTACTTTATAGAGCGGCAGCTGCGTAAATATAGCAAAGTGTTTCTCGACAAAAAAACCGGGCTAATTAAAGACATGGTGTACGCCGAGATGCGCGACGCCGTTATTTATGATCGTAGTGCCTATTCATACTCCCTTGTCGCCCGAATGGCAGAGTGTGTGGAATACCTTGGCATGCAGCATGCGTTTCCACGCCGTCCACAACTATACCGTGAAGAGCTACTCAACCACTACTGGAACGGCAACTACTTTAACGCCGATTATTGGAATGGTGCCTTTAGCGCCGAATGCGCGCTATTTCCATTTTGGCTGGGTGGCATTCACGACGAAAAGAAAATGGATGCGACATTCAAGTACATTGATGAACACCGGCTGAATTACCCCTACCCGCTAAAGTACACCGATACGCCAAAGCGCTTTAAGTACCGTTGGTGGATGAGCGGTATCTTCATGAGTAATTATCAAGGTGAAGCAATTTGGAGTTGGCATGGCGAGTATTACCTACACTTACTTAAACGATATAAGCGACGCGAATACAAAGAGCAGTATAAGAGCTTTAGCCGCATGATTGAGCGCCATGGGAACTTCCCCGAAATGCTGGATGTGGATGGCACATGGTTTCACTCGCTGGTGTATAAAAGCGACCCTGGCATGGTGTGGGTGGCACTGTTTCTTGAACTACCTATGCCTGATTAACTACAAATAACACCCCTAAATGAGGAGGTGTTATTTGTAGTGTCACGTCTTCCACTACTTTTCGTCGACTACTTCGCCCTCAACGGGTTCGTCTTTGTCCGACTTCTTTTTATCATCAGCTGATTCGTTCGCTGCAGCCTCTTCGCTTGCTTGCTGATACATCTTGGCACCAATCGGCATAATTGCGTCATTGAGTGCCTTTACTGCAGCTTCAAGTTCATCTTTATCGGTTGCATCCTTGTGCTTTTCTGCTTCTTCAACAGCCGCCTCAATTGCCTTCTTGTCTTCGTCAGAAATCTTATCCTTGAATTCATCAGGCATTTTCTTGGCTTGGTAAATAGCATTTTCTAGCTGGTTCTTAGCATCGACTGCTTCACGCTTTTTCTTGTCTTCATCAGCGTGCATCTCAGCCTCTTTTTGTGCCTTTTCAATATCGTCCTTGCTCATGTTTCCAGAGTTTTGGATAGTAATTGACTGCTCTTTGCCAGTCCCCTTGTCTTTAGCGGTCACATTCAAAATACCATTGGCGTCAATGTTAAAAGTGACTTCAATTTGCGGTACACCACGAGGGGCAGGGGCAATACCATCGAGCACAAATCGGCCTAAACTCTTGTTGTCAGTGGCAAACTCACGCTCACCCTGCAGCACATGAATCTCGACTTGTGGCTGGTTATCACTGGCGGTACTAAACGTTTCGGACTTGCTTGTTGGAACTGTGGTGTTGCGCTCAATGAGTTTTGTACTTACGCCACCCATCGTTTCAATACCAAGGCTTAATGGCGTGACATCGAGGAGTAGCACGTCTTTGACATCACCCGACAGCACACCACCTTGAATCGCTGCACCAATTGCCACAACTTCGTCAGGGTTCACCCCTTGCATTGGATCTTTACCAAACAGCTTCTTGACACGCTCAACCACGGCTGGCATACGCGTCATACCACCTACTAATACAACATTATCAATGTCCGTCTTGGCAAGTTTTGCATCTTTTAGTGCCTTTTCAACTGGACCATCGAGCCGATTCAATAACTCGGCTACAAGTTCTTCCAGTTTTGCACGAGAAAGTTTCAATTCGAAGTGTTTTGGACCATCAGCGTCGGCTGTGATGAAAGGAATATTCACTTCGTACTCAGTCGTGGTAGAAAGTTCCTTTTTAGCTTTTTCGGCTTCATCCTTTAGTCGTTGCATCGCCGCGTTGTCTTTACGTAGATCAATGCCATCAGTCTTTTTAAATTCATCAATGAAGTAATTAACGATTGCGTTGTCAAAGTCCTCACCACCAAGATGCGTGTCACCGTTCGTACTTTTTACTTCAAATACACCGTCGCCAAGCTCAAGGATTGATACGTCGAAGGTACCACCCCCAAGGTCAAAGACAACGATTTTCTCTTCTTTACCTTTTTCGAGACCATAGGCAAGCGCAGCCGCGGTTGGCTCATTAATGATACGCTTCACTTCTAGGCCAGCAATTTTACCAGCATCTTTGGTTGCCTGGCGCTGACTGTCATCAAAATACGCAGGGACAGTAATGACTGCTTCGGTAACTTTTTCACCCAAGAACGCTTCGGCATCTGCCTTAATTTTGCTCAAGATCATGGCCGAGACTTCTTCTGGCGTATACTCTTTATCACCCATTTTCACACCAACACCGCTTTGGTGCTTCACAATTTCAAATGGCATAATATCGATGTCTTTTTGCACTTCTTTGTCGCTAAATTTACGGCCAATCAAACGCTTAATGCCATATATAGTGTTTTTAGCATTAGTGACACGTTGGCGTTGTGCAACCTGCCCCACCAAGCGCTCACCACTCTTGTTGACGGCTACGACACTTGGCGTCGTGCGGTTACCTTCTGCATTTGCAATCACTTCGGGCTTGCCTGCCACAAGGTAAGCAAACGCTGAGTTCGTTGTTCCGAGGTCAATACCGATAATTTTACCCATATCTATTCTCCTTTGTTTCATTCTCTATTGATTATCTTGATCCGGGATTAGCACTCCTCGCAGGATAGTGCTAATTCTGTATCCATAATATATAGTTGGCACTCGCATGTCAAGAGTGCTAACAAAGATTTTGTCACATTTTTTTAAGTATAATAAAAACATGTCAACAGAACATGGTAGTTTCTCTATTCTTTCCGATATACACAGTTACTACGATGTCTCAATGCGAGCTGTTGAATCAGAGTTAGCGCATAGCGACGCCGTGATAATTGCTGGTGATATTGTTGACGGGCCCGATACAAAACGAGTAATTAACTACCTCCGCTCACTCGGAGATAAGGTAATTTGTATCGCCGGTAACCATGAATGGGTTCTACGAAATGCACTCAGTAGGCACGCATTTGCTGGTGCATGGCGAGATGAGGTATGGGCACGCTACCACTATAAAACTATGCAATCGTATGGCATTGAGCCGACAAGAGAGTGGCGTGACAATGCCACTCTGCTGCGTGAATCACTTGAAGATAACGAACACCTTGCATGGCTTAACCATTTGCCTCCGTATTACAGCAACGATGAGTTTATTGTTGTTCATGCTGGCCCGCACCTCAAGCAAGACTGGAATACGCAAGCTGCCCAACTCGACGAATACAACGCGAGCGACGAAAACAGGCTCGCTGCCGAACCGTCACAAGTTTTTTTCAATAGAACTTGCCAGAATGCGAGAGATTCCACTTCACGTTGACCATAGATTATTTATTACTGGCCACGATCATGTAGATGCTTCGGCTGAAACTCGAATCAGCAAGCAGCGCGTACGCATTGGATCAAAGGTCCATCATGGCGCACCGCTCTACGCCTGGCGTCACAATGAAGGGCGCGTCATTGCCTACCCCCAGTAATTACCTCCGGGTAACTTTTACCATCGCGTGGCGAATAGGTACACCCGCAAGTGTATAGCCGCTCTGTAGCTCTTCGGCGATAACTTCTTCCGGGCCCTCAGCTGCCTCATCCATGTGTACCGCCTGGTGTAGTTCAGGGTCAAATAATGTGCCCGGTTTAGCATCAATACGAGCGACTCCCATGTCTGCAAGCGATTTATCGAGCTGCTTAATCAAGCCCGCTACACCCTGTACCCACGAATGCTCGGCAATATCATGAGGAGTATGAAGTATAGCCCGCTCTATCGTGTCAATAACTGGCAACAATTTGAGAGCAGTCTTGGCTTCGCCACGCTCCATTGCCTGTTGTTTTTCACCATCAACACGCTTACGAAAGTTTTCAAAGTCTGCGCGTGTCCGCTGCAAATCAGCAGTTAAGTCAACAATGTGCTGTTCACGTTCATCAAGCTTTTTTTTCGTCATCATGTACCTCCTTCATCTTTTGCATCATTTGTTCCCGCCTCAATAACTCATCAGGTGTTTCGTGCGTACCGTGGCAATAGCGGTGCATAGCATACACTGCATAGGGCGCCGCTACTCCAAATACGCCCGTAGCTGTTAGTAGGCTAGGGAAAATTGTCGTATCGCCGCTCGATGCCCTACCAGCGAAGTGCAGGACGGTAAGGCCTGCAAGAGTCGCGAGGCCTAAAGAGACATAGGCGCGATTACGGCGACTTTCTATAGCACATCCTCCAACATCGCACCAGTGCGGCGCACCAGTTGCATCGTTCGTGCATAGTTCTGCCTTGTTGGACCAATCACACCTATATAGCTTTTATCGCTAAAGGGTGAACGGAACTTGCTAATAATGAGTGTTGCGCCGCTACTTTTACCTATGGGATTCTCACTACCGATATAGACGTTGAGCGGCTGGTTTGGCGCCGCTTCACGAAGCCATGGTTCTATATTATCGAGAAGACGAGCTATGGCCTGCACATGATGGCCCTCCATAAACTCAGGCTGGCTAAATAGGTTACCGATACCGTTCATATACAGCTGCGTACCGATGGTTGCAAACCCTAAGTTACCCGTGAGCTCAACAAGGCTATCAACTGCACTACGAATTGCTCGATCGCCTTTATCTTTATAGGAATTGACGTGTGCTTCAATTGCTCGAGCGCTACGATCAACGCCACTTGGCAACTCTGACATTTGCGCATCAGTAATACCATTTACATAAGAACGGTACCCTTTGTCGGTTGGTATCCGTCCCGCACTGGTATGCGGCGCAGCAATCAGTCCCATCTCCTCAAGTTTCGCCATCTCACTACGAATGGTGGCGCTACTAACACCAAAAAGCTTTGCAAGCGTGACACTTCCTACTGGTGCGGCTATCTCTGCATGCTGTTCCACTATGGCGCCGAGGATTGCCCGTTGCCTATCCGTAATATTCATAGCTTCATTATACGCCAAGGTTGGCACTCATGCAATATGAGTGCCAACTACGGTGTTCGTGGTATCACACTCATTACCCCAGACACCATGCAACCTTTCCAGTTGGCAGCATTTGCCCCGGGAGAGGTTGCGTTGACCTTTGTTTGCACCGTTGTGTACGAGGCGCTTGTCGGAAGAATGTGAGCCATCACCGGCTTACCAAATGCTAGTACAGCATCCCAGGTCGCCTGAGATGCGTTGTAGTCCATTCCTAAAATGTCATAGTGAGATTGGTAGGTTGCCATATTGTTAGTTGGCGTGAAGTCTGTTTCATAGTAATAGCCCCAAGTTTTATACCCTGCAGCACGCATGGTGTCCGAGAAGGATGATCCAACTCCGTAGGATTTACCAACAATCCGCTCTTTGGGGTTACCGGGAAGGGCATTAATCATGGTCATAAACTCAGCGATATAGCTACCTGCGTATTTAATGTCCACAAACAGCACGTGGGTGGAATAATACGTTGCAACAATCTCTTCCCAGCGCATGTAAGGCTGATTTGCCTGAGCTGGGTTGTTAAAAGCAGTTGAGCCAAGTATTTGATATGACTGAACCTGCGCCCATGTCATTGCCGATGCATTGGGCAAACCGGTTGTCCCGGAGGTGCGATTAATGTCTGCGTCGTGCAGCCCAAACCATACGCCGTCAGATGTACGCGCCAAAGAAACCTCAAGCGCGCCAACCCCCCAAAAGCCGGCTTGCGTATACGCATATAGGCTCATTTCTGGCCATTCTCGCGAACCACCACGGTGCGCACAGTAAAACATGGTTTTTGAAAGCATGTCAGTTACCGAAGCGTACCCTGTTGGAAAGGGTCGGACTTCTTTTGGTATTGCCAGTGTATCGACGGCGGAAGTGTAGCGGACCACTGCGTCAGATAGTGTATCAGGTGCCGAGGTGTACTTGATTATTGCACCCGTTGGCTCAGTGACCGCGTCCGGTTGGCTCAGGTTGCGAATATACACCGATGCTACGCTGGTCTGAGCCGGAACACTCGCCCACGTTAATGACCGTGTTCCTTGGCTCACTGCTTCAACATCTTGGCAGTAAACCACATTGGGCGTTTCTGTACTATTTGCACTTGCGACATGTGTAGATGAAACCAGTGCCATGCCCGAAGGCGACGTAGACACAGCATAGCTGTTACCGACTGTGAACTGGCCATTATAAACACTAAGGAGCAGCGACATATTTGCCATTGGAGTCCCCATGGTTTGAGTAATGGTCGCCGAGCTAGCAGTGCCCGCCATAGATGGCTTGCCAGCGGTAATGTGAGTAAGATCGGCGTGTCGAACAATAAAGATGGATGCCGCAATACGCCCACCCGCTGGGTCTGTTGAAGTAAAAGTGAATGACGTTGACGTAAGGTTAGCTGCAATCGGAACAGGCAGAGCATAAAAACCAGTAATGCGATACGTAGCGCTAGTTGGTACGTAATCGGCACTAACCCGCATCCATCCGCTTGACGTAAAGTCCGTCGTAGAAGTCGCAGACTGTGCAGAAATAGCCACAACTAATAGATCACCATCTTCAGCACCGGTTGGTTTATTTATAGTAAATGTCGTGCCGCTTGATGCCGTTGCCGTGAGCACGCTGCCTGCAATGACTGTAGGACGAACATATGATGAGGGCGGGAGTGCCTTAAAGGCTACCAACTCCCCACCTAGCGCGGTACATAATGAGTTGAACGTTGCCGTTTGGTTGCCTGTCGCACCGCTCGCACTGAGGTCTTTATACCCCATAATTGCGGCAGTGTTTGCATAGGCAGTACTCCCCACTGCCGTCGAGTTATATTGGTCAAAGCCGGTCATAAAACTTGTTGCGGTTGGTACGGTGATACCCACCGAGTTGTGTTGATAAACGCCACCAACCAGAAGCGTGTAGGTATTCTGGGTCGTAATGCCCGTAACGCTCAAGCTGGTTGCATTCGAACCACCACTAAATGCCGTTGCCGCACTATCCTCAATATTATTGAGATCGATGCCTACAGCTCGAGCAACGACAAATCCCCCGCGGGCATTTGCGGCCGTGGCGTCAAATGTCCAGGTTGATGTGGCTGGAAAGTTATCCACGTCAGCTTGTGTGCGAAGCGGGTAATAGAAGATTCCCGAGCGACGAGATGTGGAATAGCTTGGTGAACCCTCAGGAGCGCCGTATCTTGTCCAGCCAGCCGGAGGTGTGATAACACTGGTAGTGGAGTTATCTTGCGAGCCGAACCACATCACGAGCAAGTCGCCTACTGCCATATTCGATAGAGAAGTCTTGGCAAAACTCTTTGAAGAGCCGAGGCCGCTCCCATTGAGTGACCCGAACGTAACGCTGTTTCCCGGTCCAAATAGCAATTGGGCCATAGGGCTAGACCTTTACAACAACGACTACGCCTGCCGGAGTGCCCGCGGGAAGTGCTGCGGCGTTATCAATTAATAAAACTTTAGCACCTACCATTGTGGCATCGGCTTTTGTAGCAAGATGCGTATCTACATATGTTTTTGTTGCCTTCTGTGATGCAACTTTGGTATCACTATTTGCAACTAATCCAGTGTCAATGTCTACATTTGCGGAGTCAAGCTTAAGGTCAAGGGCGGTTTGCAATCCAGTAACCGTTGCGATAGCCTGCGTACCAGTATGCGTAGCGCGATCACGAAGCTGCGCGTCGGTCGCATTGGCAGTAGCTCCGGCTGCAACACCATCTAGCTTTGTTTTGTCAGCCGCAACCATTACACCCGCGTTGGTTGCAGAAGCACCCGTCATCGTTGCATCAACGCCAGTACTACTAGCAATCGTCGCGTTCGTAGCAGTCGACGTGAAAGAAAGATCTGTCGCGCTTGAAGCAGCGACAAACGTAAGGTTTGGATATGTGCCAGTGATTGTCATGTTGGCGCCTGCAGCTGCATTGAGCTGTGCAGGAATCGTGGGCTTATTCAGTATCTGCGCCACACCACTTGTTGCATCCCAATCGCTATTCACCTGACTCGTCACGGGCATCTGCGATGAGGTCACCTTGCCCGACGAGTCAAGGGTAGCAACACCATTTGCGACACCCTTATCCGTCGTATCAATTTTTTTGTTGAGCTCAGTTTGAACGGCGGAGGACACCGGTTTATCGGTGTCTGCGGTGTTATTAACATTTGCTAAGCCAACATCTGATGCCGTTAGCGTCACCACACCGGTGCGGGTATTAACGCTCGATACGCCCCCAGTAACGCTTACCGACTGCCACGCCAGCCCCCCAGGTTGCAGGCTGTCTTTTGTGAGAACTTGGCCGTCCGTACCCCCACTTACTGCAAGTACGCTCGTTGTCACAGAGTTATTTGCAAGAGCATTGGTGCTTACTGCATCGGTGGCTAGGTTTGATGACTGAATAATAGACGGCTAAGGGTACCATCTGTATTGTGAACTTGCGACAAATACTCATTTAGTATCTCGCCCCAGTTTCCTGCGTCACCACCCGGTTGCGGTAATCGTGCCATAATTATCCCCTATACCACTAAACTATATACCTATAGCATAACCTATTTGGGTAGTAGTGTCTATTGTTACGATGGTAGGATTCTATGAACGTTTTATGCCACCGTAGACACTGGCGCCATAACCATATTGTGCAGAGCCGCCATTACCCGGCGCATCGATGCCTAACCGCTGCGATAGTCCAAGTGCGTTAGCAATAGCACCGCCACCGAATACCAATAGTGTACCAACCGCAAGGTGCTTCAAAAACTCCTGGCGATCCATACGCTTGTTCATTAACTCTGTTAGATGCTGTGGTGTTTTCATATTTTTTTGATTTTTATATGGTTTATGCCAGCAATTATACACTCAGCTATATAAAAGCACAAGCATTTACGAGCGAGCGGGGGCAAAAAAACCATCGATGGTCTGCCGCGGACGATGTGACACAGAAGCGAGGGAAGGCTGGGCTGTTTGCCGAGTAGGTACGCTAAGCGACATTCTAGGATGCCCTGGCTCACCATGTTGGCGCTGCCGTACTGTAAACCCATCAAGCGTACGCACCCTATGATCCAGCAGTACCGCTGCAGATCGCTCCGGTAGTAACGCCACCTGGCTAGAAACCATGTCGTGAGTTGATTCTTGGTGCCGCGGGACAGCCTCGCGTTGCCTCTCTGGCTGCAAGCGACGGTTTCGTAGCCACACAATCACAATACCCAGCTGATACATAATGATAATCGGCGAAGCAAGAAGTGTCTGGTTGAGCGCGTCTGGTGTAGGAGAAATAATAGCTGCAGCTACGAATGATCCAACAATGATTCCTTTTTGAGCACCCATGAGTTTACTCGGCGTCAACGGTGTTGCAGAGTTAATAATAAGCATGACAATGGGAAGCTGAAACAGAAGTGCCCCCGCTAGCAAATACGTCATAACGAAAGAAAAATAGGAGTCAATAGTAAGCATGGGGCTGATGTGATACAACTCAAAGCTCGTCAAAAAGTGCAGCGCTGCTGGCAGGCTCACAACATAGGCAAATGCGACGCCCGCAATGGCAAATACAAATGATGCAAGCATATAAGCCAATACGGTCCTCAAGTGTACTTTTTTCACTGCGGGCATTAAAAACCGATATAAATGATAAATAATAACCGGTAATGCACCGATGACCCCTACATAAAGACAAACCTTAATAATGAAGCTAAAGGCGCCACCGGGTGTCAGGTACACAAGTTGCTGGCTGTTACCAAGCGGCGCGACAATCAGGGTTACTATCTTATCAAAAAATGGATAGGCTGCACCACCTACTACAAGAAAGGCAAGCAAAATGGCAAAGAGTCGGCCCTGCAACTCGTGGACGTGGTCCAAGAAAGTTGGCAGAACCGACTCGTCACGATGCTTAAAACTAGTCTTTGTCTTTGTCGCTCTTTTTGCCACTTGCGGGCTCGTCGTCTTTCATTGCACCTTTCAGCTCTTTGGCTGAAGAACCAATGCTGCGTGCAAGTTCTGGTAATTTCCTGGCTCCAAAAAGAAGGAGGAGAATGACAAGAATAACGATTAGTTCTGGTACTCCGATGTTCGGCATAGCGGTAGCTCTCCCTTGATTTTTACCTCCAGGTCCCTTTGAAGTAGGACACTCGCCAAGAAAGGCGAGGATGTATGAAACGGTATAGAAAAGTTAGAAAAACAAGCAGATCAAAATCTACAATAGTAGCTATGGGTCAGAAGTACGATCACTTAAGCTATGAAGATCGAGTTAAGATAGAGCATTGGCATAAGAACGGTAAAAGCATTCGTTACATAGCTGGTGAGTTGGGGCGCAGCCCCAATACCATCAGCTATGAACTGAAGCACCTGGCGGTTTCTGGCGAATACGTCGCTCGCAAAGCGAGCATCAAGGCTTACCAGAAGCGCTACTATGCGAGAACGTCTAGTAACAAAGTTGCTCGCGACAAAGCGTTGCGCCAATATGTCGACGACAGCCTCGACAAGAGTTGGTCTCCGGGCGAGATTGCGGGTAGCCGTGACTGTCCTGTTTCAAAACGGACTATCTATCGCTACGTCACGATCTATGCACTACAGCACAAGCTGTACTTTCGAGGCAAACCAAAGCGACGCAAAGCGATGTATCGCCGTGGGCTCATCGGTGAACGGAAGTGGATTGAAGAGCGTATCCTATGTGATGAGATTGGCCACTGGGAGCTCGACTTCATCGTCAGCCCGACAAAGAACCGTGACGGGACGAATGGGAGCAAGACTGTGCTGCTCGTGGCCGTCGATACACTCAGCAAACGAGCCCTCATAGAACTACTCCCCAACCGAACCAAACAAGAGCTCTCGCGAGCTCTACGGAAGATGTTTGACGGCGTTGCCGTCAAAACTATCCTCACTGACAACGACATTGCCTTTACGTACTGGACGTATTTCGAACAACTACTGGGTGCGCCGTTCTATTTCACCCATCCCTACCATAGCTGGGAGAAGGGGCTGGTTGAGAACACGAACAAATGGATCCGTCACTTTATCCCGAAGAAGACAGATCTTAGCACGGTCACAAAAGAAACGATCGTTACGGTACTAACGTACCTAAACGAACGCCCAAGACAAGTCTTGGGCTACAAAACAGCAAATGAGGTATACTTAGAGTACTTAACAATACAGGCTTAGTGTCCTACTTCGGGGTATCCTGTACGTTATAGTTCTAAAGGTTATTATACTGGCAATGGTTATAAATGCAAGCTCCCCTATTGTGCGCGTTTCAACAACGTTTGGAGCCACTGCAGACTACGACTGTAGCGCATATGGTGCAGGAACGTATAATTCCCAGCAGGCCTGCACGTCTACAGATTCGGGAGCATTACCCAGCACTGGTACCAATATGATCATTGGCGTCGGAGTGGGCATTGTCCTGATTGTTATTGCTCTTATTATTCTTTTCAAGGGCCGTAACCGGCATTCAAAGCGCCGTTAGCTAAGTTCCGGATAATGGCGCAGCGTATCGTCAAGAAGTACTTGCGCCACTTGGCGTGCTTGGTCGTTGTGCGTATGGTGATGCTCACCCCGCACATAATCGTCAACTGTGCTGACAACTTCAGCTAAGTCGTCGTTGATAACAAACACGAACCTCTCACTGGCGAGTACCCTACGAAGCATATGCACCGCGGTTTGCAAGCGGTTACGCAACTCGTCTTCGCTCATGTTCTCACGGGTGCGAAGCCTGCGCATCCATTCATCGAATGAGGGTGGAACAACGAACAAAAACACCGTATCGGGCTTGACTGCAGCAATTGCATCGGTGCCGCCTAAGTCGACTTCATTAATAGGAATTTTGCCACTGTCATGCGCCTTCACAAGCTCACGTACACTGGTGCCGCTTACCTGCTGATTGTGAATCAGTTCAGCTTCTAAGTAGGTTCCTTCACGAATATCATGCAGGACATCTTCCTCACTCCTAAAGTGGTATACAACTCCATCCTGCTCAAGTTCACCATTGCGGACCTTGGGTGGGCGCGTAGTGTCCGACACAATAAAATGATAGCGACCCGTTGCAACGAGTTCATTGATAATCGTGTTGCGTCCACCACCAGTAACGCTGAGCAAAATCACAAGAGGCATTTGTGCAAGCGTCGCTACCGCTTCGGCCGAAGGTTGATACCCAGTAAGGGCATCGATAAATTCCTGTTTATGTGTAAGTGATACTTCCATAGATTGATTATACGCTAATCACGCTTGAGCATCACAGTAAACGCCTCACTGGGAATGTCCACTTTGCCAAAACGCTTCATACGCTTTTTGCCTTTCGCCTGTTTTGCCAGCAACTTTTTCTTGCGACTAACATCCCCGCCGTACAAATAGCCGGTAACGTCTTTGCGATATGCCCCAATGTTTTCGCGTGCAATAAACTTACCGCCAATTGCAGCCTGTAAGCTTACTTCGAAGCTTTGCCGTGGCACGACTTCTTTAAGCTTCTTCGTTACGTCACGGCCCAGCGCCATACTTTCACTTCGATGGCACATGACACTCAGCGCATCTACCATCTCACCGCCAACATAAAAATCAACGCGCACCAAGTCCTCTGCCCTATAGGCAGAAAGCTCGTAGTTGAAACTGCCGTAGCCGCTGGTGACGCTTTTGAGTTGATCATAAAAATCCGTTAACAAGTTTGCAAGCGGCGCCTCAAAACTAATCAACGCACGCTCGTCAATGTAGCTCAAGTTACTCTGGCGACCGCGTTTAGCAACAATGAGTTGAATCACTGCACCAATATATTCCTGCGGCACCACAATCTCGCCCTTAATCCACGGCTCGCGTATTTCTTTGACCGTTGCGACATTTGGTAAATCACTCGCACTTTTTATATCAAGTTCCTCGCCACTTGTCAGTGACACCTGGTAATCTGTGCTCGGGTTAGTTACCACAAGATCTAAGTCGTATTCACGCTCAAGCCGTTCGCGAATGATATCCATGTGCAGCAACCCCAAAAAGCCAATCCGCACCCCAAAACCCAGCACCGGCGAGTTCTCTGGCTCAAACTGCAGGGCAGAGTCACTGAGGCTCAGTTTTTCAACTGCATCTTTGAGATCCTGGTAATCTTCATTGCTCACCGGGAAAAACCCTGCATACACAAATGGCTTTACGTTTTGATACCCTGGCAGCGCTTGATCACTATGGCTACGGCGTACCGTTACCGTGTCACCCACTTTGGCATCGCGCGTGGTTTTGAGGTTTGTCACAATATAGCCGATTTCTCCCGTACCAATATCTGGCTCTTCCTTCATGGCAGGGCTGAGTGCACCCACTTCGAGCGCCAAGCCATGCGCGCCAGTCGCAAGCATTGCAATGGTATCGCCTTTTTTAATTGCACCGTCAACCACTCGCGTGTACAAAATCACACCGCGATAATCGTCGTAGTAACTATCAAAAATAAGCGCCCGAGTTGGGCTATTGGCGTCACCCATTGGCGGCACGACACGTTCGACAATTGTATCGAGGACTGTCTCCACACCTTCGCCAGTCTTTGCGCTAATTTTCAAAATATCTTGCTCAGCACAACCCAGTAGGTTAATAATTTCTGCACTCACTCGTGGCACATCGGCTGCTGGTAAATCAATTTTGTTAAGCACGGGAATAATCGTTAGGTCTGCTGCCAGTGCTAGATACACATTGGCGAGTGTTTGCGCCTGGATACCTTGGCTGGCATCAACAACGAGTACCGCCCCCTCACATGCTTCAAGGCTACGACTGACTTCATAACTAAAATCCACATGGCCAGGCGTATCAATGAGGTTAAGGTCAACACCCTTATGGTGCATTCTTACTGGTGCCAGCTTAATCGTAATGCCCTTTTCACGCTCCAAGTCCATGCTATCAAGTAGCTGCGACTTCATATCGCGCTTTTCAACCGTATGGGTAATTTCCATCATACGATCAGCCAACGTACTCTTGCCATGATCGATATGAGCAATAATGCAGAAATTACGGATGTTCGACTGACTCACGGCTATTTCCTCCCGAACAGGATTGAACGAGCCTTTGTAATCACAGGCGTCGCTTCTCTTAGCCGAAGAATATGACTCAACCATACATACGTCACAAAGCTCACTGCGACGATAATGCCAAACTTTGGAAACGTCGCCAGGAAACTCATGTCATTACTTTGCAGCTGGAAAAGCTGCACAGTAGCATAGGTCACCAATGCCATGAGAGCGCTCGCTGCTACCATGCGCAAAATCGCGTGCCAAAAACTTGCCGTAAACAATTGCGGGATGCGAAGGCGCAGTATGACGAACAAAATGACAACCTCAACAAAGGCGACAATTGACTGTGCCCATGCCAGCCCATACACACCCCAGCCAAACGAATTGGTAAATGTCACGGCGAGGAAAATGTTGAGCGCAATGGAAAAAATCGATATATAGAGGGGTGTTTTTGTGTCCTGTTGGGCATAGAATATTCGTGCAGCAATGTGATAAATCGTGCGGAACAAAATTGCCACAACTAATGCACCAAGCAAACCAGCAATCAGTACGTTTCCGCCGTTTTTAATGAACGCCACCACAAAGCCCCGCGTAAAGTAGGTAATGGTAGCAATCGGCAGCGCAAGCCACACAATCCAGCGCAGCACTGTGCGCAACTCGCTACGGAATAATTCGTCCTTGCCCTCGCTCAACCGCTCGGTCATACGCGGAAACGCGGCATTACTAATGGCCACACCAATGAGATTAACGGGCATCAAGCTCAATGCAGATGCTTGCTGGTAAGCACGAATGGTACCGTCAGCCATGTGCGAGGCAAGGTTAGTTTCGACGAGTCCATTGAAATAATCAATACCCTGGTCAAGCGAGCGAGCTGGCAGTAGGTGTAATACTTGGCGGAAACCCTTGTTACGCCACGTGATCTTCATTTGATAATCAAAACCAAGGCCCAGTAGTCCAATAGAACTGACCACCAGCTGCATCATAGACCCCAGTACCACGCCGAGCGCCACGCCCATGATTCCCCCATCAAACACATGCCAGCCAAAAATATCGATACCGTTAGTGAAGAACTTCGCACCAATAATGATGCCGATGTTATAAATTGTCGGCGCAAGTGCATAGAACGTAAACCGGCCTACCGCTTGTTGCATGCTTGCGATTACCGTGGCCACAGCAAACAAGAACGGGTTAACCGCGATAATACGCATCATGCTAATTGCCAGTGCACGGCCACTCTCATCGAGCCCCGGTCCAACAATATAGCGAACGAGCGGATCAGCAAAAATGATAATCAACACGCTCGCCACCAATGTCACTAGCGCCATGAAGTTAACCATGCTCGAACTCAGCACCCAAGCAGATTTACGATTACCAGCTGCAAGCCGCTGGTTAAAAACAGGAATAAATGTAACACTGAGCGCGCCCGACACCAATATGAAGAACATGAAGTCAGGAATGGTAAAGGCGACTGTATACGCGTCAATCCCTACAGGATAGCTATCAAGGTACAAGCTGTTGAGGAGCCTATCTCGGTAAATACCCAACAAAGAAGCAATCAGCGTTGAACTTGCCAACAAGATAGCGGCCCACTGGACACTTAACTTGCTATTGGCGCGTGCAACTGCCGATCGGACCCTTCCCTGTGTCGCCATGGCTATTCCTTACTCCTAGTGGAGTTTTGCCTCCGCAGGAAGAACAGTACCTTGCATTACCGCTACCGCCTGCTCTTCTTCAAGCGTTTCTTCTTTCAAAAGTGCATCCTTCAATTTTTCTAGTACAGCTCGGTTCTTGGTAATGACTGCTTCGGCGCGACGGCCCGCTTCCTTAATGAGCGCTTCGACTTCTTTGTCAATTTCTTGTGCAGTAGCGTCGCTGTAAGGACGTTCATGAGTAATCTTGTCGAATACCATGCCGCCGCTATCTTCGTGGAATACTTGATCGCGCAGCTTCGTGCCCATTCCCTGCTCAATCACCATATCACGGGCGATTTCGGTGGCTTTGCGAAGATCGCTACCAGCACCAGTAGTAATACCATCAGCGCCGTAAATGATTTTTTCGGCAATGCGACCACCCATGGCGCGAGCCAGAATATCCTTGAACTCATAGACATTGGTGTAACTCTTGTCTTCGGGCGGCAGGAACCAGGTAACACCACCAGTGCCACCACGCGGAATGATAGTCACTTTATGTACAGGATCGCTATCGGGCAATACGTGTCCCACAATGGCATGACCTGCCTCGTGGTACGCCGTCATTTCCTTTTCGCGCTCGCTCATCACCTTGGCTTTGCGTTCTGGGCCAATGGCTACTTTTTCGAATGCTTCCGTAAGATCTTTGCCCGTAATACGCTTGGCGTTTCGTCGGGCAGCAATGATTGCCGCTTCGTTGGCAATATTGGCCAAATCTGCACCACTACTCCCCGCTGTTTTTGCTGCTAATTTATCAAGGTTAACTGAATCATCAGTTGGCTTGTTCTTGAAGTGGACTTGCAAAATTGCTTCACGGTCTTTGCGCTCGGGCAAACTAATGGTTGTATGGCGGTCAAAACGACCCGGGCGCAGCAAGGCTGGGTCAAGCACATCTGCGCGGTTCGTCGCCGCAAGCACAATCACGTTTGTCCCGGTTTCAAAGCCGTCCATTTCTACCAAAATTTGGTTCAATGTTTGCTCGCGCTCATCATGGCCACCGCCCATACCACTCCCACGTTTACGGCCTACGGCGTCAATCTCATCAATAAAAATGATTGCGGGCGCATTCTTTTTGGCCTTCGCAAACAAGTCGCGCACACGACTCGCGCCAACGCCAACGAACATTTCAACAAACTCAGAACCAGAAATACTGAAGAACGGTACATTAGCTTCCCCTGCTACGGCACGCGCCAGCATGGTTTTACCAGTACCTGGGTTGCCCACGAGCAGCACGCCTTTGGGAATTTTTGCGCCGAGTGTTTCGTACTTCTTGGGGTGTTTCAAAAAGTCGACGACTTCTTCAAGGTCCTGCTTGGCATTGTCATTACCCGCAATGTCTTGAAACGTAATGCGCTCCTTGTCGAGCCCGTATAGCTTGGCTTTACTCTTGCCAAAGCCCATAGCTTGGTTATTTTGCCCCTGCGCTTGACGCATCATAAACATAAAGAACGCAGCAATCAGCAATACGGGAATAAGAATCGACGCAAGGTTCCACAGCGCAGCGTTTGTTTCGCTCGGCTGCTGTACGCTCACGTTGGTCTTTCCTTTTTCGAGCCCTTGATCGTAAATCGTTCCGTTCTCTTTAACCGTCTTTTCGGTTGGATCTTTTTGGCCCTTTGGCGTTACCTTAACGTTATTGCCCTCAATTTCAAGCTTGGCGATTTGTCCGTCATTAGCGCGTTTAATTACCTCGCTAATTGGTACTTCTTTTAGCGGTGTGTGTGGCATCATAATCGCCAGAACTGCGAGCGTCGAGAGTACCAAAATCGCCCAGAATAAACTGAGGCGAAGCGTATTGCCGATAGTTCCTTTTGGTCGTTTCACCATGAATCAAAATCCTTTCTGTCTCTATCATCTATATCGTAAGCAAAAATTACTCTAGTAATTATACTACGGAAACAGTGAACTTACGAGAGGTAAAATGCAGCTCTACGCCACTACCAACTTGGTATATACTGCCCGGTAATGCCGTTTTGATAGCCTGTACCGCACGCATGAGCTGCGGGCGGGTTGGGCGCTGTACACCCTCCTTCTCAATTTGCGCACCAAGCAGTTCACCTGCAGCAACCGTATCGATTTGCGTGTAAAAATGACGCGAGCCGGCATGACGAGCCAAAAGTCGCGTCGTTTCCCGCACAATATCGTGCTTCAGTTGTAGCTGCTCGGTGCGCCGCATCACAATATCGTTTTGCTCGCGCGGCAACAGCTTTCGGTGCAGCTGGCGACGCACGCGGTTGCGCTGGTACGCGTCGGTACTATTAGTGACGTCTTCCACCCACTCTAGGCGATGGCGCGCTGCGTATTCATACAAAAACGATTTTGTCATGCCCAGCAGTGGACGTTCAATCCCTGGCGTATCAAATACTGCTAAACCGCGCCACCCCGTGCCTCGCTGGCAGTTGATGGCAACGGTTTCAATCAAATCGTCTTTGTGATGCGCGGTCACAATGGTGGCATTATGCATTTGAGCAAGCTCTCGCAAAAACGCGTACCGCCCATTGCGGGCTGTCTCTTCGCTCGCTTTTGCCCCAAGCTTTAGCTGCCTCATCACAAATGGCAGCTTGTAAAATCGGGCTAACTCTTCAACAAACCGTGCATCTGCTGCAGAATCTTCACCCCGTATTCCATGGTCAACATGGGCAACAATCAACGGGCGTTTCAGTTTGCTCAGCATGTGCAGCAAGCACACCGAATCAATGCCGCCGCTCACCGCAACAACATAGTTACCGGAGGGCACGGCTTAGCTTTACTCCCAGCCAAATACCGACAATGCCTCCTATAAAGCTTCCCACAAATACCCAGCCACTGAGCATATCCTGGTCACCTAGAAGCCATGGGATTATTCCGCCTAGCGCGCTCCCAACTGTCATCATTGCAATAATGATTGTTTTGTTCATTATTCTCATTATAGCAATAGCCGCCCCGCATGGGACGGCTACTCGCATTACTCGGTTCTTTAGTTTGCGGTTTCGCTTGTTGATGACTGCGCTTTCGCATGCATACCATCGCGTCCGCCATCTCTTTCTCCACCATGGCCCCCATGGCCACGTCCGCCCATTAGCAGGTACCTATATTGAGCGTCAATTCCATTAGTTTTTAGCCATGCATCAAGCTCGGTTCGTTTTGTATCCATCTGCGCACGCATTTCTTGACGCTTTGTGTCGCGCTGGGCTTCGGTTAAATTCTGATCAGCTGCGCGCGCCGCATCACGCTCTTTTTCTAACTCTGCTCGCTTGGCGTTTATTTTATCTGCTTGTGGCTGTGTTAGCTTTCCATCTTTGACAAGCTGCGCTACTTCGGTCTTTACTTCATTCTCACGCTCTTGCTCCATTTGTGTGTGGTTCGCAGTAACGACTGCCTGCACGTCCGCTTCTTTTAGGTTGAACTTTGCTGCAATTGCCTTTACAAGGCTACTCATGGGGTTGGTAGGAGTACCCGTCGTTGATTCGGCGTTAGCTACACCTACGCCAACAAGTCCGGCAGTTGCCGTGGCTGCAACAATTCCTGCCGCTATCAATTGTTTCTTCATATACTTCTCCTTTATTTAGGTAGTATTAATCTCACATAAAGCACTATGGACTGCCTTTCTTAAATAACCCTTAGACGCAGCTTAACTTACTACATGTATCGAGTGCTTCCGAAGGGGATTTTTGTTTTTACAAACACACCCGTACCCAGCGTATCGGCGCTATGGATTGTTCGTTCACCGTACCGTGCGTTAATTTCGTCAATTGCCCAAGTTACCTGTTGCTCGCGCGCTAGTTGATCGCCAAATAGTGACAACTGATCGCCGGAACCGTTATGTAAATGATATACATGAATACCAATCTCACGGATACTTCCCATAGGCGCGCTCACAAACAATTTGCTTGCAATCGCCCAAATTGCCGCATTGGAATAAAAGGGAAGGGGGGCAAGGTATTTTTGGTGCCAATAGTTCCCTTTGCGTCCCCATCGGCCGTTGGTAGTAGCAAGGGTGTGGCCACCATAAATTCGCGCATATACCCCTACCCCCCGCGCACACTTATTTTGCGAACGCAGCTTCACGCCTACGGCTTCTACTAAATGGTGCAGACGCTGCAGCACTTGCCGCTCAGATAAGTCACGACTTTCAAGCACATACTGACGACCGCAGGTTTTTAAATCGTACTCTATGTCATCCACCTCCCAACCACGCAATCGCTGGTGCCACTGTAAACCGCATACACTTTTAAACACGACTTTTTGTAACACCAGTGGATCGGCATCTAAAAACTGCAGTGGCGTAAAGATTCCTACTTGGTTCAAGCGATGCTCATTGCGGCTGGCAATCCCGGTGAGGTCTTGGAGCGACAAGCCACTCAGCACTTCGCGAAGATTCTGGTGGGTAATGACGTCAAGCCCATCAGGCTTGTGTAACCCCGCAGCTGTTTTAGCCAAAAATCTATTGGGAGCAATACCTATATTGCAGCGCATGGCGCATCCCACCTCCTCGCGTAACCGCCGTTTAATTTCGTGGCCTACTTCCACCAAGTCGCGATTGCGTATCGCGGCAGGTGAAAGTGCAAAATCTATCACGCCCTCGTCGATGCTTTTCATGGTAAAGCTTGGGCTATAGTCACGCATGATGTCCATTAGTTTGTGGTATACATAGCGGTACTTCGGTGGATCACTCTCAAGCACCACAAGATCGGGGCAAAAAACTTTGGCATCACGAACTTTCATGCCCAACTTTACTCCCGCTGCTTTTGCCTCATAGCTAGCAGTAACAATACTCGTATGCTCGGTACGGCGATTGGCAATTGCCACTGGACGATCACGCAGCATAGGCCGAGCCTGCTGCTCTACAGTGGCGAAGCAGCTATTAAGATCGATATACATCACCAACGGGCGTGCTGTATTGTAGCCCTCGTTCACTGCCTATCACCCTCCATGGTCAGCCGCCATGTCAGCTGGTGGCTATCAAATTCTAGCCGGTAATCAGCCCCACCGTCCGTGACATCAAATATATGCAGCGTGCGCCTGCCGACAGTCGTTGGGTGACGCAATCCAATTTCGGTGATGGTGACTTCCCTGCCGCTTGGGCGCCTGAATCGCACCGGTCGGCAAGGGTTTAGCCCCTCGCCAAAGACTGCAACAACTTCAATACGTTCCTGTAGCAGTTGTTCGTCATTCATCGCCCCTGCTCCTGCCATACTTTGCGGCGCCGCGCCAGCAAAAATTCTTTCATGCGACGCTCAAGCAGGGCGTCAATACGCTCTGGTCGGTGAGCAGCACGAGGGATTTCAATATAAATAGATTCATCGGTCATAAAAACAATCTCCAAATACGTTAATTTAGAGAACGATTTTTTTGTTGGCTCGCCCGTTCTTTAGCCCGTTCTTTAGCAAAAGCCCGAAGACGAAAAATGATGAATCCATTGGTGAGGGACGCTTGCTCAGAACTGAGTAGTGAGTATCACCTGGAAGTAGTTCTATTATACCATGCCCGCCTCGCGACACAGGACAAACAGATAGTAAACCCCCTTGCACCCATAGTGATTTACAGGGAGCATCTCCCTAACTAGCAATTACTAATAAAAAGGAGAAGTGTATTGAATAAATACAATAAAAAATATGGTGATGGGTGTCAAAAGAAGATTTTTTGCAACCTGTCTAGCATCGCCCTAAAGTTACTAATCGACGTTATCATAGAAATTCTCAAACACCAAAACATACTATATTAGACTACGGCTACCACACACTGCACCAGCGCCTATTCTCAGTTACAATAAACTGTATGAAACTTGCGTATTCTATGAATGGTAACGGCCCCGTGGTAGTGCTGCTTCATGGGTACCTGAGTGATAGCGTGTATTGGCACAAGGTATGCCCTAAACTGACCAAGCGCTACACTGTCGTTTCAGTTGATCTCCTGGGGTTTGGCAAATCGCCCAAACCAAAACGAGTACCCTATTCCATTCAGATGCATGCAAAACTCGTAGCTGACATCATTGCCGATGTGAGTGACGGGCCGGCGATTATTATTGGACACTCCATGGGCGCCCTCATTGCGTGCCAAGTTTCGCATGACCACCCGAGTATGGTAGCTCGGCTCATTCTCAGCAACATGCCCCTCTACAAAAACGCCCAGCAAGCGAGAAGCGTCATTCAAAATACCAATGTACTCTATCGACTAGCACTTTACTCACCCGTCGCCCGTCTTATTTGGCCAATCATAAAAATCGTTGCACCGCGCGGCAAACTCCGGCTGGGCCCAACTGGGGCATTCTCGCCTCATCATACGCATCACTCTCGCAAAAGTTCGCTCACTCATACTATTGAAGCAACAAATGCCCTCACACTCCTCGGCTCCGTCCCATCAAGGACGCTCCTTATTTGTGGTACTTACGATCGATCGGTATACAAGCAGAACCTTACGTTAGCCCAACTACCAAAGCATATTTCAATCAAGTGGGTTGCTACCGGTCACCATACCCCCATCCATGCACCAGAAATTATCGTGCAGGAACTCCTCTAGAATTTCTTGTTGACCTCTGCTATAATCGAGCGAGTTATATGGCACCATAGCTTGGCTAGAGAGCCCTCAGCGGAACAATAGCGTATCGCCCTAACCAGCTACCCTATCGCGTTGCCTCGCACCTTTCATTTACTACACGGCACCGTAGCTCAGCTGGTTAGAGCGCAGGACTCATAAGCCTGAGGTCACAAGTTCAATCCTTGTCGGTGCTACCATAGAAAAACTCTCACCTAGCGGTGAGAGTTTTTCTTTGTGTGCTCGAAACTAACCAGCCACCATATACCAAGCCCTGCCGCCACAAGCAAACTCCCACCAATGACATACACCAGCAGCACCATGATGATAATCCACAATGCCCGCTCAGTCCCCGAATAGTCATCGTTAGACACCACGACAGATGTTGTCGCCGGCTCTTCAGTTAACACACTGGTCACTGGCGCGCGTGAGTGGATGTTCGCAAAATAGGCCGCATCCATACCAGGTACTACTCGTCCAATTAGGGCTACGTAGTAGTCATGCTTGCTTTTCAAAATTGCGTCGGTTTGCATCCATTCTTGCAACTGCTTGTATTCAGATGTCTCAAACAAGTAGCCATACAGCTCGGCTTTGTCCTCCTCAATGCCACTCATCGCATAACCAGTCACAAACCCTTGTGCTGGGTGCTCACCCGTAACACAACTGTTGCCCTCTTCATAGCAACTCCCCCCGCCGTTACCATACTTGAACCCGGGTGTGTTGTAGTTGGCCCAAGTAGCATCTTTGTGGTACACATCGCCATAGTAGGATTCTTCAAAATAATGAACATACTCGTGGTGAATAACGTGGCGCATGTACAGCTCAGAATTTGCGTACCCAATGTCGTAGATCATGGTGCGTAGATAGTTCATGGGTGCAGCGGCTCGGGCCTGTTTGTTGCCCATATAGTTATATTTATAGTCTTTTATAAGGGTAATCGTTTGAAGATTGGTGGCCTTCGTCCATTCAGGTGGATACTTGGACCATTCCTGAATGAACAGCGTTGCCATTTGCTTAAACGCCGGAATATCCGCCGTAGTAATATCACTACACGTAAACGCCGGGTCGCTGATACAGGTTGTGGATAGGCGTAACGAATAGCGATTAAGTAGTTTTTGCACCTCAGCAGAAATTTGCGTTGTAGTGGTAGCTTTTTGCACCTGGGCCACCGATGCCTGCACGGCACTATAGTCATAAATAGGTGGCGGACTCATAGCACCCGCGCGCAGCGGCACGGTGGCGAAAACGAGTGTGGCAAAAAAGGCGCTATATCGATGAAGCATATGCGTCTATAGTATCAAAAATCCACGCCTCTCGTATTGGCGTGGATTTAGGTTGTATTAATTCGTTAGTTATACGTCGCGAGCACTATTGAGCGTAAAGAGCTTGGCAATCCCCCATGCAACCAGTGCATACACTACCATTGCTACTAGGCTGGCGGTGTCAAAGAAGAACTGGCCGTAGGTTGGTGCTGGAAAGATACCGGCAAATGGTGCTGCAAAGACGCCGCTCACCGCGTAAATAAAGTCGACAAAACCGCTGCCTTGGTTGGCGCCAAGCATGAACAAAACGATTCGCAGGGCAAGAAGTACCAAAATAAATCCTGCAATATACCAAACGACGCGCTGGGCAACCACACGACTATCTGCTGCTTCTACGGTTCGTACCGTTTGGCGCTGTACGTTTGTTGCGCCTTCCTGCACATTCGTTTCTCGTACTTCTGTTGTTTTCTGTTGTTCGTCCATACTAGTTGTCTCCTATGAGTTAGTGGATGACCTCAGTATAGGCTGGGAACCCCTGCCGTAGGTAGGATAATTTTCACAATTTTTGATGGATAAACGGTGCGAACACTAGTCAAGGTTGAAATCTTCAACGTCGAGCGCTTCTTCTCGTTCGTTGATGAATGATCGGAGTTCTACGGTACTGCGCTGGCGGTTCCAGCTACCAAGGCCGAGTACGTCACTAAGAGTCACTGATTCTATATCAGTTGCGGTTGTTTCCATTTGTTTGCCCTTTTTTGTTATTTATTGGCTTATGTGTTTAATATAGCACATATTTGCAAAAAAAGCAATAGCTTTTTGTAAGAATGTTTTATTTTTTTGACGTACTAGTGATGCTTATGGTATAAATTAAACAGAGGATAGCAAAATAAACATGGACTACCCCACCGTTTTCGGTATCATCGGACTTGCAGCGCTCATTCACGCTAGCTTTCAGCTGAGTGTCAGTATGGTGACCCTGCTCAGTGGGCACAGCCTTGGCAGCAAGGCGCGCAGCAATCACACCATGGCGCTCGTTGGCGCGTTTTTTGCTGGCGTCGTGGTGATGACCATGCTTTCGGTATCGTTTCTTGCCTACCTTGGCGAGCAATTGTTCCGCCATGGAGTCCCACAACTCGTATGGTCGGTTGTAGCTGGCCTTAGCATGGGTCTGGGGGTTGCTGTATGGGCATTCTACTATCGCCGTGGCAAAAGCGGCACCTCGCTCTGGCTTCCCCGCACAATGGCACGATTTTTGAGCGAACGCACCAAAGCCACTGCCAACACAGCCGAAAGTTTTAGTCTTGGAATTGCCAGTGTGCTTGCCGAAGGAATTTTCATCGTTGCGCCAGCGAGCGCGGCAGCTCTGGCTATGATCCATTTGCCCGCACCACTTCAGCTTGCCGGCATGGTGCTTTACACCGCTATCGCCTCACTCGGTATCCTTCTTGTCATTATGCTCATTGGTAGTGGTCACAAGCTTAGCCATATTCAACGATGGCGTGAAGAAAACAAACGCTTCCTGCAATTTGCCGCTGGGAGCGCGCTTTTGGTACTTGGCTTTTATGTATACGTCAATGAAGTTGTTGCCGCCG
Organism: Candidatus Saccharibacteria bacterium UBA1944; assembly: GCA_002336935.1. Lineage (GTDB taxonomy): Bacteria > Patescibacteriota > Saccharimonadia > Saccharimonadales > Saccharimonadaceae > Saccharimonas. Next base: position 1,941 of record DDEW01000002.1, on the reverse strand, counting down.
CTGCACTTGCCCGCGGGGGAATGTAAATGAGCCATTCTGTTGATGTCGTGAAGCGTGGGGGCAAACGTCCCACCGAAGCCTATAGCCGCAAAAAACTTGAGGCAAGCGTGTACGCAGCCTGCCTGAGCGTGCGCAGCCTTGATGGCCATGCGAAGCAAACCGCAGCGCAAGTTGCTGATGCTATCGAAGCGTGGATGAAGAATAAATCAGAAATTACGAGTACCGACATCCGGCGGCAAGCAAGCAAAGCCCTTAGCAAGCTCCACCCAGACGCAGCATATCTATACCAACACCATCGAGTGATACTATAAGGAGATTTTATGGCGAGAAAACCCCAATTTGACTACGATCTGATTGTTATCGGCAGCGGCGCTGGCGGATCGGCAGCGGCAACCATCGCCGCACGTGAAGGCAAAAAAGTTGCCATTATCGAAGCCGATACCTTTGGCGGTGATTCGCCAAACTGGAGCGACGTCCCTATGAAGGCACTTCTTCACGCTTCACAGCTGTACGATGAAGCCCGCCATGGTGCTCGCTTTGGCCTGCGCAGTAACACCATGGGCTACAACTATCCTTCACTTCGCGCCTGGAAAGACATCGCTGTTAAGCGCACTGGCGCCGCGGGTAACAAAAAGTTTTACGAGTCACAGGGCATTGATGCGTTTGAGGGCAATGCACACTTTTTGTCACCCAACGAAGTAACAGTTAATCGTCGCCACCTCAGCGCAGCACACTTTTTGGTAGCAACAGGGTCACACTGGGTTGCGCCTGATGTACAGGGCTTGGCGGACGTTAAGTACCTGACACCGCGCACGATTCTTGAAGCCCTGCGACCGCCCAAAAGTTTGTACATCATCGGTGGTGGCACGATAGGTGTTGAGATTGCGCAGCTGATGGCAATTTTTGGCACCAAGGTATATATCGCTGAAATCGCCGCACGACTGCTGCCTAAGGAAGATGAAGAAGTTGGCGAACTGATAGAACGTGTACTCGCTGAAAGCAAAGGTGTGACGGCTCTCACGCAAACCCGTACACTTTCCGTCGTCAAGGATGGCCTAGGCGCACGCGTTACCTTTTTGCGCGGTGGCGTCGAAAAGTCTGTGCGCGTCGATGAAGTACTGATTGCAACCGGCAGGACACCGAGTGTTGACCTGGGGCTCGAAAACGCCAGCATCAAGTACACGCCTACTGGCATTGATGTTAATGAGCACCTACAAACCACCGCTAAGCATATTTATGCCGCTGGCGATGTGCTCGGCCACAGTCGCCATACGCATACGGCCCTGCATGAAAGCCGCGTCGTCGCCCACAACATACTCATGAAGAACAAGGTCACGCCAGATTACACCGCTTCACCTCGACTCACCTTTACTTTCCCCGGTATTGCGTCTGTAGGGCTTAGCGAAGACGATTGCCTAAAGCGCGATCTGCGCATTAACAAGGCTACTGCGCCGCTCAACATGATTGCACGCAGCAACACCAGCGACTTCCATGATGGTTTCGTAAAAGTGATCACCGACAAAAAGGGTGTGATACTCGGTGCTACTGTAGTTGCGCCTCACGCCGCCGAAATCATCCACGAACTAACCCTCGCGGTAAAATACCAGCTAACCGCCAGCCAAGTTGCCGCTACACCTCATGCCTTCCTTAGTTGGAGCGAAGCAGTCCGTGTCGCCTGCGGCAAGATTGCACGATAAATAGAGCACGAAAAAAGCCAGTCATTGACTGGCGCTTTTCTTGGTTGCGGGGGCAGGATTTGGTCACGTCCCGCGACCCCGCGAGTCAGTCGGATAGGCATAGCCCATCCGTGACATCGCCTTGCGGACTGCCACCAGGCAGTCCTCACCTCCGACCTCTGAGGTCACAGGTAACAAACTCAGAACCAAGAGAAAAGCCCCACCAAAGTGGGACTGTTCTCTTGGTTGCGGGGGCAGGATTTGA
>DDEW01000011.1 GCA_002336935.1 Candidatus Saccharibacteria bacterium UBA1944 | reverse complement strand
CGGTGTTACAGTGGAGGGTAGAATACTATAACACACCTTGTGCGCAACCTAACATAAGTTAGAATAGGGGGTATAAGGTGCTTGAGTCAGTACGTGTACTGATCAATCATTAGCCATAGTATCACACAGTTGTTATATTGTCAAGACTTTTTATCACTAATTTGTATGAAAATCAATAAAGTTATACCCCTTAAGCATAAGTACTTACAGATAACGGAGTGCGTTGCTAAAAAACCAAGATTATTATATTACATTGGTTCGTTGCCCCAACAACGGAGTCCTACCGTTGCTATTGTGGGTACTCGCAAACCTACCCCCTATGGGCAAGAAGTAACCGAACGCTTTGCCCGCGCGCTTGCCGAACGCGGAATTGTTGTCGTGAGCGGGCTCGCGCTTGGTATTGATGCCATCGCCCACAGGGCGGCGCTCGATGCGCATGGAACAACACTCGCGATTTTACCTTGCGGACTCCCCAAGATTGCTCCTGCAACCAATCGAGCATTGGCTGAGGCCATTGTGCAAAACGGCGGGGCGCTCCTCAGCGAGTACGAACCTGGGTCAGTTGAGGCATGGAAATCCAACATGCTCGAGCGAAATCGCCTGGTTGCAGGCATTGCCGATGCGTTGCTTATTACAGAAGCGACAGCGCGAAGTGGAACACTTAATACCGCCAGCCATGCACTTGAGCAGGGGAAAACTGTATTCGTGGTGCCCGGCAATATCACGAGCCCATCAAGTGCAGGCTGCAATGCGCTCATCAAACAAGGCGCTCTGCTTGTCACGTCGCCAGAGGAAATTATAGAAGTAATAGCGCCACACCTATTGCAAAGCCAGGTTCAGCTTGCCCTTGCTTCAACGCCCGCAGAGGCGGCGATACTAGCACAGTTACAACAAGGGTTGCGTGATGGCGATGCGATTCACACAGCAAGTCGGCTCTCTGTTGATGAATTCAATGTCGCGCTCACCACGCTGGAATTGGTAGGTGCTATTAAAGCACTTGGCGCCAATCAGTGGACCCTTCGTTAGTTTTCGTCTGTTTCATGGGGGAAGATCGCCCCTTCTTCACCCGGAATATAACGAACAGCTCGACCGTCCACTTCGAGTGGCCTACCAAATACTCGTGCGCCTCGTGCGCCACGATCTGTTTCGGGGTTCATCCATATAGCATGACCTGCACTACGAACTAAGCCGTCAAGCACCGCAGCTAACCGTTCCTCGTCCTCCCTTGTCAATCCCTCGCCATCAGCAAAGCGAAACCCACCTCTTATTTTTTCACCAGTTACTGGTAGATTGATATAGCGAGCCATTTTGTTTTCCTTCCTTTATCAACTGCTTTCCTTCAAGTGTGAACCTACGGATTCAACATGTCAACCGTTTGTTGTCAATAGTCCAACACCTTAGAGTTATTTTTTATATCGCATTGTTATGGTATAGTAGGCTTAAATGAAGCGAGATATTCGTGCAAGAGATCTACTGCAGCTACCAACAGCCATTACGGCTACTTCTTTTGCCGCCGTAATTGAAGGCTCGCAGCGCCTTGATACCAGAGAAGGTAAGTTGCTTATTGCATTAGGCCGCCTTGGTGATATTGTTGACGGCTTGATTGCACGTAAGTTCGATATGTCTAGCGACGCCGGTGCCATCGCTGATGTTGTTGCCGACAAACTTGGCATGCTCGCTATTGGCACGGGTATGTGGCGCCATAACACCGCCCCTAAGCCATTACTTGTAGCAATGGCAGCAAAACATACTCTGAATGCAGGGGCCACCCTATACAACGGGCTTAAAGACGAGAAAAAACGAGCAATTCGCCCACCTAAAAGCGGTAAATACAGCATGGCCGCAGATAATATATCACTCCTGTCATTTGCTCTTGCAGAAGAACTAACTCCCCACACTACGGGCAATCGTGTTGCTCGCGGGCTAGGCTGGGCAGCGGCAGGGGCGGGCATGGCTTTTGGCCTCGTCGCAGCCAGGCACTATATTCATAATGAGTTTGATGAGCAGTCGTCTTCATCCGAGCTAGCCTAAGTATTGACATTTTTCATTTAGTCTGATATAATTTATATTAAGCAGTCAAGTCCTGACCGCTCTTTTCGGTCCCAACCACTCCCTAAGGAGAATCGCTATGCGCACCCGTCTTGTCGCTCTGTCGCTCGCCACCATCGCTGCAATCGGCAGCCTGACGGCCTGCGGCACCACGCCCAACGCCATCGACATGCTCAAGAAGGCCGGCTACGCCGATGCCGAGCTCGTCACCCGTGACGCCAGCATCAAGCCCGGCGGCCCCGGCCGCTACAAGGTGTTCCTGAACACCGAGGACCGCAGCTGCGCCGGCTTCGTCACCTTCAACGCCGACGGTACCTACGTCGACACTACCAGCGGCATCGTGGGCGCCACGCCCGAGCAGATGCGCGACCACGACAAGCTCCTCAGAGACTGCAAGATCACCAAGCCCTGAGCGGCGTCCAACCAGTAGTTTACTGGCGGGCGTCCCTCGGGGCGCTTCGCTTTTATTGGGCCCCTTGCAAAACATGCAACTTTGAATTAGTATAAGCCACTGTATTTGTCGCCACGAGCAACATTATATATAGTGGTCATATAATTATGTCAAAAAACCTTGTTATCGTAGAAAGCCCCGCTAAAGCAAAAACTATCGAAAAATACCTCGGTAGTGATTTTACCGTGCTCAGTAGTATTGGTCACATCCGCTCCATCGCTAAAAAAACTAAAGACGGCACCCCCCCGATTGATGTTAAAAATGGTTTCAAAACAACCTACGAAGTAGATAGTGAAAAGAAAAAGGTTATTGCCGAACTTAAAAAAGCGGTCAAAGCCGCTGAAACCGTTTGGCTCGCAACTGACGAAGACCGCGAAGGGGAGGCAATCGCTTGGCACTTATGTGAAGTGCTTGGCCTTGACTCTAAAAAAACGAAGCGTATTGTTTTTCATGAAATAACCAAAAGCGCTATCGAGGAAGCGGTAAAACACCCGCGTACCATTGATATGAAACTCGTTGAGGCTCAGCAGGCACGTCAAATTCTGGACCGTATTGTTGGATTTGAGCTCAGCCCAGTAGTATGGCAGAAGGTGCCTGGCGGCAAAAGTGCTGGACGCGTTCAAAGCCCAGCTGTGCGCCTACTCGTCGAACGTGAGCGGGAAATCACTGCTTTTGAGGCAAGTGCGAAGTTTAAAGTCGCTGCTGTCTTTACCTCTGGTAACGAAGAGCTGCGAGCAGACCTTACCACTCGTTTTGACACCGAAGAGCAAGCGCGAGCATTCCTTGAGCGGCTGCGCGATGCACAGTATACCGTCACTGATGTTACCAAGAATCCAAGCACCCGCAACCCCGCAGCGCCCTTTACGACAAGTACCCTCCAACAGGAAGCCAACAGTAAGCTTGGTTTTAGTAGTAAAGCGACGATGGCAAGTGCACAAAAGCTCTACCAAGAGGGGCGCATTACCTACATGCGAACAGATAGTGTTAACTTAAGCGGCCAGGCGATTGCTGCAACAGCCGATTACATCAAACGCCTCTATGGTATCCAGTACAGCACGGTGCGCAAGTTCAAGACCAAAAGTGCGAGTGCACAAGAAGCTCACGAGGCCATCCGTCCCACTGACATTACCCGTGAGAGTGTGAGCGGCAGCGACTACGACCAAAAACTGTACGACCTCATTCGACGCCGTACCCTTGCAAGCCAGATGGCTCCTGCTCAGCTCGAAAAAACCACTATTACCATTACTATATCCACGGCTTCAGAAGTCTTTGAAGCGAAGGGCGAGGTAGTGGTATTTGACGGTTTCCTGCGTGTCTACGGCGGCAAAGACGATACGTTACTTCCCGCACTTTCTTCAGGAGACACAGTTTCGCTCTACAGCGTAGAAGCACGCCAGCTATTTAATAAACCACCAGCCCGCTACAGCGAAGGTGCGCTCGTCAAGCGGCTTGAAGACCTTGGCATTGGCCGCCCAAGCACGTATGCAACGATTATCAATACCGTTCAGGCGCGCGGCTATGCCGCAAAGGGAGAAAACGAAGGTACTCCACGTGATATCATTGTGTTGCAACTCCTTGGTGACGACATTGACCGTGAAGTGGTCCAAGAAAAAACCGGCAGCGATCGCGGTAAACTCGTGCCAACACCTGCTGGGGAACTAATTAGCGACTTTTTAACTGACCATTTTACGCAAATCGTTGATTACGGCTTCACCGCAAGGGTAGAGGAGCACTTCGACGATATTGCCGAAGACAAGCTTGAGCGCAATCAAATGCTCGAGGAGTTCTACCTGCCATTCCACCAGCTAATTGCTGGTTCTAAAGATATTGATCGTAGCAAGGTAGGTAATTCGCGCGAAGTGGGCACCGATCCCAAGACTGGCAAAACCATTACTGCTCGTTTTGGGCGATTTGGCCCCATGCTCCAACTTGGCACCGCAGACGATGTCGATAAACCTCAATTTGCACCAATGCCAAATGGCGCAAAGATTGAAACAGTTACGCTCGAACAAGCAGTCGAAGCCTTTAAGCTTCCACGCGTCGTTGGTCAAACGGCCGATGGGCAAGATATCAAAGCCAATATCGGTCGATTTGGTCCGTACATACAGATCGGCAAGCTGTTTGTTAGCATCAAAGACCACGACCCGCGTGATATTTCCCTTGAAGATGCCCGCGCACTTTACGAGGCAAAACTCAAAGCCGAAGCCGAAAAGACAATTGCCGACTATGGGGCTGTAAAGGTACTCAACGGCCGCTACGGTCCTTACATTACGGATGGCAAAAAGAATGCCAAGATTCCTAAAGATACTGATCCAAAAGCAATTACGGAAGCGGAAGCAAAAAAGCTCCTTAGCGAGGCGCCCGCTAAGCGCGCTAGCCCTCGGGGGCGTCGCGCTAAAAAGGCCTCGTAGCCCTAGTGCTCCTTTAGGCAAATATTGATATATTTTTATATTTATGCTATAATATTAATATTGCAGTACTCTCTGCACGCTCTCACCAAGGAGACATATGTTCACCATCATCTGGGTGGCCCTAGCCCTCATCGTCATCCACCTGGTCTTCAGCCTGTTCAAGTGGGGCTTCGACACCAGCGACGCTGGCATGAAGTGGTACGCCGTCATCTTCGCCGTCATCGTGCTGGTCTTCGCCGCCTTCGACGGCTTCGGCACCACGGCACTGCTCCACGCGTTCTACAGCTGGCTGGGCTACATGCTCGGCCTCGTGGTCATCCGTGCCACCGGCATCGGACGCACGTCGAACCGGTGACGAACCTTCGGGCCACCTAAGAGCGGCCCACACCTAGCCGTGGTTTTGCCTTCACCCGCAAAACCACGGCTTCTTCATTTTATGGTGTAATATTTTCCACGTTTTGTTGTGTATAAATATCTAACTCAACAGGGGTGGCATTTGACATACACAGCTCATATGGCTAGCCTAACCATACTTTTTTAGATAAAAAAGCCTTTAAAAAGTATTTACCATTAGCGTCTACATTGTGGTATACTAAATGTAGGAAAAATAGTGTTTGACAATTTGAAGAATATGTTCTATAATCAAACACAGATTCATAAATAAATCATAATTCCCAAGAGGTGAGGCGAGAGGAAGCACGGAGAACCAAGCAATGACCGAATCTGCGTCTAAAGATACTGCAGCAATTCTAAAGTCCGCTGTAAGCGACATCTTGAGCGTTATTGACCAAGAACGTGAACGTGAAATTATCACGCGTCGGTTTGGACTGTTTGATCGCCGTGAAACGCTAGAGCAAATTGGTGAATTACTTGGTATTACCCGCGAGCGCGTTCGTCAGCTCGAAAAGGCAATCCTCATTCGACTCAAAATTGCTGCAGATGAAGGTAAGATTCCTGCCGTACACGAAGTAGAGCGCCTCATTATTCGTGATTTAAGCGAGAACGGCCGTATCGGTCGCGTCCAAGATGTTGCCGCTCACTTAGTAGACGGCACGCCAAGCGCCGAAACTAAAGCACACGTTGCCTTTGTAGCGGAGCTATCGCCAAAGCTCACCGTTGTGAGTGAGAACGACAATTATTATCAGGGCGTAGGCATTGCAGAAAACGGTGACGAAAAGAAGGTTCGTAGCCAAGTTGATGAGATCGTCAAAGCTATCAAAAAGCACGGTGAACCAGTCGATGTCGAAACCCTCCATGGTATGCTGAATCACGAAAGCCCAAGCCAAGTTCGCGCTTTGGCAAGCCTCTCAAAGCTGCTTGCTAGCCTCAAAGACGTATGGGGGCTTGTGAAATGGCCAACCGTTAACCCCAAGAATATTCGCGACAAAATCTACGTTATTCTAGCCGACAACGGCAAGCCAATGCACTTTAGCGACATTGCAAAACATATCAAGGATAGCGATTTCAAGCGCAAAGACGTGACCACGCAAGCAATCCACAACGAACTCATCAAAGACAAGCGCTTTGTACTCATTGGGCGTGGCATTTATGCCCTCGATAGCTGGGGTTACAGCAAGGGGACAGTGAGTGACATCATCACGAAAGTGCTTAAAAAGGCCGGTGAACCACTCCACCGCGACGAAATCGTCAAGCGCGTCCTCAAAAGTCGCCAAGTAAAAGAAACAACCATTCTTTTGAACCTCCAGAGTAAATCAGAATTCAAGCGCGTTGCCAAAGCGACCTACACGTTAGCAGAAGCCGAAACAAAATAGTGCGCCACTCAACCAAACGCCCCTTTATGGAGTGTTTTTGCGTTCGTTGCTGGCGCACCAATACTACATAGGCAGAAGCACAATAAAAGCGCTTACTCTTGCAAAATTAACAGAGGTATGATATAATGAGCAATAACAAGTTATGTCATTTATCTTATGGTTTATCAACACGCTTCTGCAATGGTACGTCTGGCTGCCCATTGTACTCATCTTGGCCTACATGACGTGGCGTAACTACCAACGAGTTGATATCGTCAAAGACATCGAAAGTGTGCTGCTCATGCTTGAAATTCCCAAAGCAAACGACAAGAGTGAGCTTGCCGCTGAACAAATGTTTGCCAGCCTTCACGGTATTTTGCGCGATAAAAAAGAACTCCGTCTTAATGGTGGTTACCAGGAACATCTGAGCTTTGAAATCGCCAGCGTTGGTGGGCGAATTCAATTTTATGTTTGGGTACCCAAGGCACTTCAAAGCTTCGTTGAAGGGCAAATCTACTCACAGTACCCCCAGGTACAAATTCACGCAGCCGACGAAGATTACGTTACGCACGAGCGTCACCACAGCGTCGTTTACACGAGTGAAATCGTGCCTACCGACAAAGAATACCTACCCATTAAGACCTTTCAAAACTTCGAAGTTGACCCGCTTGCAGGTATAACCGGCACCCTCGCAAAGCTAGAAGATACCGATGAGGAGATCTGGATTCAAATCCTTGTGCGTCCTGTAGCCGATGACTGGCATAAGACTAGCGACGCGTGGATTAAATCAGTAAAATCAGGCACCGTTAACCTTTTTGGTGGCGGTGGCATAAACGCCAAATGGTTTGCCGGTCTGTTTGAAGCCCTTTGGAACCCGCCAGAGCAGGGAGCTGGCAGCGCGAGTGCACGCGAGATTAGCGAACGCGATAAAACCCGGGTGGCTGAGGCAGAAAAGAAAGCAACCAAGCTTGGTTACCAGGCTAAAATTCGCATTGCCTACTTAGGAGAGAGCACAACCAATGCCAAGCTACGCATGCAGGGGATTGTTGGTACATTTAAGCAGTTCAACAGCACCAACCTCAACGGCTTTAAAATGGCCAATGAGAGTTTCAAAAAAGAGGACTTGGCTAAATATAAAGCTCGGCTATTTGCCGATAGGGGGTACCTGCTCAATATCGAAGAAGTCGCTTCAGTGTTTCACTTGCCACATACCAATGTAGAGACGCCCAACATTGTGTGGGCAAGCACCAAAACCGCTGAACCACCCGCCAAGCTACCACTACTTAATGGCGATCCGGCACACGATGAAAATATCAGTGCTTTTGGCATGACAAACTTCCGTGGTATCAACCACCAGTTTGGCATGCTTCGCTATGACCGTTCGCGCCACGTCTACATCATTGGGCAAACTGGAGCGGGTAAGTCAGGCTTGCTCGAGCTCTTTGCACTCAGCGATATTTTCCACGGTCAAGGCTACGCCATCATCGACCCTCACGGTGACTTTGCCATCAATAATATGAAGTTCATTCCAGGTGGCCGCATGAAAGACGTCGTGTATTTTAACCCTGCCGACACGGCATTTCCGCTCGGGTTTAACCCGCTTGAAGTCACCAACCCCAATCAGAAAACAAATATTAGCTCCGAAGTCATCGGGGTGTTGAAGCGTATGTTTGGTGAATCATGGGGTCCTCGCCTCGAATATATTCTGCGGTATACCATCCTTGCATTGCTCGACCGCCCCGAAACTACCATGCTCGACATCACCCGTATGCTTACCGACAAGAAGTTTCGCAAAGAAACGCTCAGCTATTGTACCGACACCGTGGTGCTGCAGTTCTGGAACGTTGAGTTTGCCAGCTGGACCGATAAGTTCCAAGCCGAAGCAATTGCGCCGGTACTCAATAAAGTAGGGGCCTTTACCGCTAACCCTGTCATCCGTAATATCATTGGCCAGCCCAAGAGTACCTTCAATATTCGTCAGATTATGGACGAAGGCAAAATCCTTATCGTTAATTTGTCAAAGGGCCTCATCGGGGAAGACAACGCTTCCATTCTTGGCGCATTCCTCGTTACCAAAATTCAGCTCGCCGCTATGAGCCGTAGTGATATTCCCGACATTAAAGATCGCCGCCCATTCTACCTTTACGTAGACGAGTTTCAAAACTTTGCTACGGATAGTTTTGCGACTATTTTGTCAGAAGCACGCAAATATGGCCTCAACCTCACTGTTGCCAATCAGTACATATCACAGATGAGCGACACTGTGCGCGATGCGGTATTTGGCAACGTTGGTACTATGATTAGCTTTCGCGTATCAGCAGACGACAGCCCCATCCTCGCAAAGCAATTCGAACCACAGTTTGAGCCAAATGACCTACTGCAGATGCATAACCGCAACTTCGTAATCAACATGGTGATTAATGGTGAAAAGGCCCCTGCATTTAGTGCCAGGACACTCAATTTGCCACCCGCTCAAACAGATAACACCAAACTTATCATTGAAAACACGCGCGCCATTTACAGTCAGCCCCGCGAAGCTATCGAACAGTCAATCAATGATCGAATCCTGCCGCCAGAGAACCTTACCGTAAAGCGTCCTGGGCCCGCATACACACCCCCTAAGAGTCCCGAGCAGCGAGAAGCCGATCGAATTGCAAAGGAGCAAGCAATGCTTGCTCAAGGCAAGCAGTGGCCGATTGATGGTATTACTCCTGATGCCGCTAACACACCCCTACTTGAGCAAGAGGAGCCCGTACCCGTTGAACCAGAAATGCTCCCCGAGCCAGTCAAAGCCTTTGGATCAGAACCAAGCGAACAGCCCACTAAGAAAAAACGCAGTCGTACGCGAAAGCGTAAGTCTGGCGACGGAGAAGGGGAGCGTAAGCCAAACAAGCCTCGCATCATCAAAGAAAGTAATGCTCCCTCAAACGCCCAACCTCCTCGTGACGATACACTTTTGAAATTGCGGTAGATAACTCTGGCAGCCCGGATGAGGCACCGCCCACGTGGTGAGTGGTCTTAGTCCGTTCCGGGCCATTCTCATCATACCAACTTTAGGCAAAGAAAGGGTACTTTGTTACTATCGTATACTAAAGGTATGAATACTTACGAGCTTTTCGGGTTGTCCGCAATCTGCCTACTATGCCTGCTATTGCTCATCATTCTTTACTTGTGGCCACAAGAGCAGGGGAGACACCTCACTTTTAGCCATCATGCTGCCAGTTCTCGAAATGCTACGGTTTTTTATGCCTTCATTTTTGCGCTGACACTGCCGGTATTGTCGTAGGTTACCGCAAGCTACCTTACCCCAAAGTACCAGCTCGATGCACGTGCCACGATCATCATTTCGGTTGCTACGCTTCTACAAATCGCTGCACACTATTTCCACTTCATGGTCGCACAACACGCATCCATCATACCCTCGCACTTTCATCGGCCGGCCTTCTATGGATCCTGCTTCTAAATTTCGGCCAGTATGGAACACTACCCGTGGTAGTTATTCAGCTCATTTGGATAGTAGTAGTTGGCATGTTGGCGGTAGCTATAGTCGGATTATTCCACCGCCGCTATGCTCTTTGGTACCAAATTGCCTATTATCTTATGTTCTTTGCGGCATATATTGCCATCCTTGTATCGTAAGGGCTGGGGGAGATCTTGGTACTACAACCCACTAAATAGTCGGCTAGTAAATGCAGAGTAGAACAAAAATAGAACATTTTTCATAGTAAACTTAGTGACGTAAAGCGCGAGGCTTAGTAGATTAGCCGGCGGTCTAACAAGCCAGTAACATGGCCGAGCCATGCAAAAATAAGCGATGAAAATGGCGCGGGGAACACATACAAAAAAATGGAAGGGATTTTAACTCACAATCAAGCCATAGGGAATGCATGATGAATCATGTTTGTTCTATAGACTTAACGTCGCACAATAATTCTTTTACGACATTGAATATTAATGATGAAGATGAATCAGCATACGTTTAAACAGAGTGCTAAATTGACCATATACCCCTAGCGAGGGGAGTATCCTTTTTGTTTCTGATGACTTACCACGTATGTACGTGCGCGTGCCTACTTCATTGCATGCCGTGCACATTACACGAAGTGTGTTGTTAATTATGTACCGGTCCCGTACTGCAGCGTTGCCATAGTTATCCACAAAGATCGTTTTGCATTGCGCCAGTCATTTGCATTTTTTCGATTTTTATTACCCCCCTATTCTTTTTCCCTCTTTCTTCCCTATTTGCTTTTTTATCATTTTTATATATTAATATATATTTTTTTGAATAATAAAAATAGAACAAAAATAGAACATTACCCAATTGGCAAGGGAGGTCACCCTATTTATAAAAGGCTTTCCCGCTTACCCGGACATCCAGATATTCTGCACCAATGCCCTTATCCGCCAAGTATCGTATCGCACGCACTGCGTCCTCCGTCTGCTCCCCCACTGGTCGGTCAACACTATATTTTATAGGGTAATTTACCCCTTCTACCGTAACGGCAACCTGGCGCGTTGTATTGGCTGGTAGTGTCACTTGCGTAACAGTTAACCCGCTCGCCTTCATGCGCCCAACCACACGACCAATGAATCCCAAGAACCGATTACTGGCGAGTACTTTGTTATCCTTAGTGACGATACCGGTTTCATCAACAACTTTGACGGTCGGCTCGGGGTGGTAGTTGCGGGCAAAGGCAACACCTTGATCGTCTACATATAGATTACTCGAACCAGTTCGCCAGGCAATCACTGGACGTCGCATCACAAGCTGCAAACGGCTTGTGCCTAGTCCGTCAAAAGACATGTCAGGGCTAACAGCGAGTACTTCTGGCGCATCATTAACCTGAAGGTATTGTGCTAAGCGCTCCACATTCAATGCAACCCGAGAACGTTCAAGTGGGCGTCCATTCAAATACTGCTGTATCTTTTGCTCATAGTATTGGGCGTCTATCGGACGTTCAGTAGCTACTGCGACAACTTTTGGAATAGCAATAGACTGAAAGATACCATACCCTAGGGCTACTGCGACTAATGCAACAATTAAAAAAATGCCCGACAGACGACGACGGTGCTGTCGAAGATCGTGGGTATGAATACGAACCGATTTTAGTTCGGCATGATGCTCATTAACACTAACTACACCTGGAGCAAGGCTTCCCGTGAGTGTACGATTGCGCCGAAAAGCGTATCGCTCAGTAAGGTCGCTCTCCGTTGCCCGACCAGCGCGAGCGCCAGAAACATCGCTTCTGCGAGATGGTAGCTGTTGTTTTTTTCGCAATATATTCATTGTGCTACTGGTATTATACCATTAGCCCTCACCCTATTTTCTGCGGTTAAGCACTTATTTGTGCTTCACTGCGCCAAGCACAAGATTTGCCATATCATGGGCGGCATGTGGTTTCGCAAACTCATGAAATGCGCTCGCCATAGCTTCCTGTCGGTCTTTATCGGCCAATATATTGCACACCTCATCAAGAAGGAGTGTGGGCGTCTTTTCGAGCTCTTGTTCATCAATAATACTCACTGCGTGCTTCTCGGCATACACTGCAGCATTTTTGAGCTGGTGTCCACCTGTCAAGAATCCATTGGGGACTAGTATCGTAGGCTTAGCGAGTGCGGCTAACTCTAATATTGTTGTTGCTCCTGCTCGCGCTACCACGATATCTGCTGCCCCAAGCATATCGGCCATACCTTTGCTCACAAAAGCGTGTAGCTGATACCGATCGTCATCTTGCGGCGTGAGTGTACGCATCTCATCATACTGCCCTTCCCCGCTAATTAATATCACGTTTGTATGTGTCAAAAGTTGCCGCAATGTTGTTGCAACTGCTTCGTTTAGTCGCTGCGCACCCAAACCGCCGCCAGTGACAACCGTAAGTGGTCGTGTAGGTACGAACCCAAGTTGCTCCTTAACCACACGTCGTTTTTCGTCACTATATGGGGTGAAGTCCGCTACCACAGGAACACCTACATAGTGTGAAATAGACGTTGGATAAGGATAAAATTTGAGCGGCGCGCCTGTTCCAATGGCAGTCGCCCACTTTGCAAGAATGCGGTTCGTCAGTCCAGGGTGCGCATCTGAGTCGTGAATCACCAGCGGTATACGCAAGAGTTTTGCCGCATATCCAATCGGCAAGCACACAAATCCGCCCTTCGTGAATACGACGTCGGGGCGCCAGATTAACAGCTTCACAAAGCTTTGGATAAAGCCGACAACAACAAAAACCATGTCGCGCAAATTAGGAAACACTATCGTTCGTAATCGTCGTAGCTGCTGGAGCAATGAAAGGCTATGGTAGCGACGCAATTTACCACTAACGATCGTATCAACTTGTATATTCCCGTCAAAGTGCCCCATCACGCTGCGCGCCTGTGGAGCAAACTTACGATCGCACCAAAACCGAATCTCAGCGTGCGGTGCCCGCTCTTTAATTTCGCGTAATACGGCGACGACCGGAGTAACGTGACCCCCNNCCCCCGATCCCCCGCCGGCTGCTAGGATTCTCATACCTTGCCTCCTTTAATTGTCCGTGTGATGTGTACTGTGACAGTTGGTACACTAGCCCAAGCGCACCTGCGATAAAGACCATGCTTGTCCCACCAAAGCTTAACAGTGGTAGCGTAATGCCAGTCAATGGTATCAGCCCTATCATTGACGCTACGTTTAGTATAACGTGTGAGCCAAGCCACCCAAATATACCTGCCACCGCTAGGCGCATCGGCATATCGCTCAGGTAGTCTACGGTTCGTAATATCCGCATGAGTAAAGCCGTAAACAGAGCAAGTATGACTGTTACGCCTACAAAACCAAAGATTTCTCCCATAATGGCGAATACCGAGTCGTTGATTGCCTCAGGTAAATAGCCAGTTGCCTGTACGCTATTTCCAATACCAAGCCCCATGAATCCACCGGTACCGAGGGCTATCATTGCATTTTTAATGTGGTAGTTTGCGTCATCGCTCGCCACGTGAGCGCTGCTTGAGCCACTGTCACCACTCAAAAACGTCACCAAGCGCTCACGACGGTGCGGCACAAACACGATGAGTATCACGCCAATAATGAGCGCTATCGCCGCTATCTTCCCGATTATTTTCCAACTCATGCCACTCATAATAAACATTATTCCTATCATAGAGGCCATTGCTATCCCCGTCCCCATATCTTTTTGCAGCACAACGACGATAAATAACGATATTGCGCCTGCAGCCACCATGGGAAGTACTGTGCCTTCGACATCATTAACCCTTCCTTCTTGTGCCCGTTTGCCCAAAAAAGTTGCGATGTAAATCAATAGTGCGAACTTCAGTACTTCCGCCGGCTGAAAGCTACCAAGCGGACCAAGGTTGAACCAACGATACGCACCGAGTGTATTTGTGGCAATGGCATCGATACCGAGTAAATTGCCACCAACAAACAAAAGTGCGCAGAGAGCAAGGCCTATTTTCACTAGCAGTATTGCATGCTTTTTCATGAGCGAGAACGGCACCTTACTTGCTACAACAAAGGCGGCAATTGCTAGTGTCAAACTCACCGCTTGTTTAAACACAAAATAAGTGTCGGTGTAGAAGTCTGTTCCATGGACTTGATTAAGTACGTTGGCCCGTTGGGGACCAATAGCATACATAAGCACAAGTCCAAGTAGCATCAAGAGTCCCATAAATAAGATGACTTGGTAATCCGGTTTATGGCGCCGCTGCGCCACATCTTCTGTGCGTGGCTGAGCAGGGGCAAATCGCGGCATATACGCCACTAAATGTGCCCTCCAGCAAGCGCAAGGAGCAACCCCACAAAACCAGCAACGCAGGAAATCACCCAGAATCGCATAGTTACTTTTACCTCTGGCCAACCTTTCGCCTCAAGGTGGTGGTGCACCGGGGCAGAGATAAATACTTTTTTATGAAAAAGTCGTTTTGCGGCGATTTGAATTAAGCTAGAGCCGGCTTCAATCACAAATATAATACCCACAATGGGCAGCAAGAAAAGCGTATTTGTTAGCATTGCAACCACGCCTAGGCTCGTTCCATAGGCGAAGCTCCCCACGTCTCCCATAAAAAACCGCGCAGGGTAAATATTAAACCACAGATAGCTTAGCAACGCCCCAATCACCGTAAAGCAGAAGCCCGCAATCATCAAATGCCCTTGAAGCAGCGCTATCATTCCAAATACGGCATAGGCGACCGCAAGTAAGCCACCCGCTAGCCCATCGAGACCATCGCTGATATTCACCGCATTCCCCGTTGATACTACCGCCAGCACAAACAATGGCACAATCCACACGCCTAGTGTAAGATCGCCAACAAATGGAATATGTACGCCGTCATAGCCTAGCTTTACATAAAAGAACCAGCCTAGCACAAACGACATAGCGATAACCATCGCAAATTTAATACTCGATCGTAGCCCAGCCACACCGGTTCCTGCACCTCGAATATTAATAATATCGTCGAGCAGCCCAACTACCCCACCGCCAACTAGCGCCGCAAGTGGCAGCCATGTTTGTGCGCGATCGAGGTTGAAGCCAAGTGTGATAACACTAATCGCAGTAATGCCCACAAGTCCTGCCATCGTCGGAATGTTACGGGTGAATTTATTGGCATGCAGCTTGGTAAATACTTCAAGCTTCTCGCCAAGTGTACTTGTTGAGCGTTGTTTTTTCCAAAATTTGTACCGATAAGCAAAATACGTGTAAATAGGTGTCAACACCATAGCCAATAAGAACGCCCCGACGCTAAGCATAAACGTGGCATTAATATCGCTGGTAAAGTTGTGTAGGTTCATATGTAGTATTATACCTCGCTTACCCTTGTGGTGTTAGTCTTAAGTAATCAATCAACCAATTGGATATATCAGTGAATATAGGGTGAGCATGGTCACCTCCAGAGAGGTTCATATCTTTTCCCGCCACCTCAACCATGATCACATAGCGTGGAATTTGGCCTTTTTCGCCACCAAAGCCCAGGTAAGTACCAATTGTTTCGGTGCTCACATATTTGCCATTTTTAATGGTTTGCGACGTTCCTGTTTTGCCGCCAATAAAGTACCCTGGCTTATCTTTTTTAGCGTAAAACGCTTGGCGAGCCTGGTACACCATTTCGCGAACAGTCGCCGATGACGCTGGCGTGATGACTCCCGGA
Source organism: Candidatus Saccharibacteria bacterium UBA1944 (assembly GCA_002336935.1). Taxonomy (GTDB): domain Bacteria; phylum Patescibacteriota; class Saccharimonadia; order Saccharimonadales; family Saccharimonadaceae; genus Saccharimonas. Next base: position 53,641 of record DDEW01000011.1, on the reverse strand, counting down.
TACTGCGCTTTAGTTGCCGCAGGCTTCAACTCACCCCCCTCCATCGTCCCTGCTATAATGCTCGGCTCGTGATACACACCACCATTAATGATAGCTCCGAATCCGGCGGTTACTTGCAACATAGTCGCATCCATACCTTGGCCAAATGCCATATTACTATAACGGACTGCATTTCCCTGCGCCTCAGTTGGTGGCACAATGATTCCCCCCGCCTCGTTTGCGAGTTCAATACCAGTTGTGCGGCCCAAGCGGAAGCGGTTATAAAAATAGTCGTACATTGTGTCGCGTGCGCCACGTGTGATATATGATCCATCGCCGAGTCGCTCAGCTATGGTAACCATTCCTGTGTTCAATGACCAGTTGAGCGCATGCTGCATGGTAATCGTACCAGTCTGGCCCTTGCTTGCATTGGTGATGGTAATATCGTCAACCTTTATGTAATCAGTATTATTATACGTTGATGTCGGAGTAATCACCCCTTTATCAATGCCAGTTGCTACGGTAAACGTTTTAATATCAGAGCCAGGCTCGTAAGGGTTGCTAATCGTGTTATTATTGAATGCTTCGGCATTCGTTACCGTAGCCAAATGGGTGGGATCATACGTTGGCATATTCGCCATCGCTAGCACTTTGCCCGTTGCTGGCTCCATGACGACTGCGCTCAAATGGGTAGCTCCCGTCCGCTCCGCGCCGTCAACAAGCGCCTTCTCGGTGGCAGCCTGAACATTGCGGTCAATAGTCAGCACAACATCGGCGCCATCGCGCGCTGGCCGACGAATATTTTTATCACCAATTGTTAAAGGAACCAAGCGCACATCAGTAACGGTTTTGAGCAGTCCATCTTTGCCTCGCAATAGCTCATCATTTGCTTGCTCTAGCCCATATTTACCATTGCCTTCTGCGTCTACAAAACCGAGCACCTGGCTTGCCAGTTGCCCTTCAGGGTACACGCGCTGGCTCACTGCATCAAACCCCAGTCCAGCAAGATTCTCCTTTTTGAGCATTTCGGCTTGCTTGCGTGTTACCTTGGTTGCAAGCACCTGGTAACGAGTGTTTTTGCGATCAATATATTGCGCAAAATCTTTGCGAGTGTTACCGCCCGCTACCTTATTGAGTGCGTCAACTATTGCCTGTTTATCGGCCACTTGAGTCGGGTCAACCCAAGCTGTATACACCGTCTCGTTCATTACCAGACGCACGGGCTTGTCACCTTCCATAGCATAGATCTCACCGCGCTTCGCACGTAGTACAAAGCGCTTCACCTGCTCGTTGTCTGCCTGATCTTGGTAATAAGCATGCTGAATCACCTGTATATAAAACAGGCGCAGGACAAACAACGCCATAATGATGAGAATGATGAGAGCCAAGCCTTTGGCGCGGCCACGGGGGTTAAACGATAATTGCATAAGTATTATTGGCTAACGTGTTGGACGTCAGTTGGAGTGGTCATATTTTTAGCAACGCTGCTGTTTTTCACTGCCTGAAGCGCAGTAAGCCGTGCATTTTCAACTTCCAGATCCTTCTTTTGGTCAGTGAGCGCTGAAATTTTATCAGTAATTTCACTCGCTGCATAATCGTAGCCCGAAGCACGCGTTGCCTGAGTTAAGTATATCAGGCCAAGCACAGTAATCATCAGGGCAACCAGCACCGTGTGAGTAACGGGCCCTAGTTTGACAGCAGATGCAAAAGCAACTGTATTTTGGTTGCGACCCCAATTACTTTGGCGCCTGCTATTAAATTGTACGGTTCGTGTATAAGACATGTGGTGGTTTTTGTTTTTAGTATTTATGTTTATTTTTTGTGGAGGCCGGCCGTTACGCCCCATTGCGATGCGGCCGACACTCCATGCGCGCATGAAGTCAAAGCTATTACTTAAAGCGTACTTCTACTTTGACTTCTTCTGACGCGTTTTGTACTGGGATATGAATTGGCATGGTGCTTGTCATTCCCCTTTCTTATTGTTTATTTTTTCACGGCGACTCGTAGCTTAGCGCTACGCGAACGCGGATTGTGAACATCATAGACGGCCCCGTCGATTGGCTTTTTGGTAAGAACATCAAGTTCAGCCTCATAACCGGCGCTTTTTTGTTCCGCAAAATAGCGTTTAACGATGCGGTCCTCCAGGCTGTGGAAGCTGATTACCCCTACCCTGCCGCCCTTTTTTAGGAGCTTAGGGATCAGTGGCATCACTTCCTCAACCTGGCGGAGCTCATCGTTTACCGCAATACGGAAGGCCTGAAAGGTGCGTGTGGCTGGGTGGATTTTTTGCCACTTGCCCACATGTGCGCGCTTCACTACCTCTGCAAGTTCCCCAGTGCTCTTCAGCGGCCTAGCGGCGATAATAGCGTCTGCATACCGTTTGGCGGTACCAGCTGGCTCTTCACCGAACTCTTGAATGATACGAATGAGATTATTGCGATTAGCAGTATTAATCAACGTCTCGGCGGTTAAGCCTTGTCGTTTGTCCATTCGCATATCGAGAGGACCACTGTTTGTAAAGGAGAATCCTCGCTCGGGCAAATCGAGCTGTGGTGATGACACCCCCAAGTCAAGTAAAATCAAACTGTAAGTACGACCGTCCTGCACGAGCTGTTTGGCAGCATTGACAAAGTCGGCATGTACCAATTGAGCCCCCTTAACAGAGAATTCAGACAAGTGCTTTTGGGCAAACTCATCACGATCGACTAATGTCGACTCAACGTAGTTGGTGGTTAGGCCTAGGATTTCTCGTGCGTGTCCGCCGTACCCCGCCGTCAAGTCAAGATAATTCTCGCCTGATTGGGGCCGCATAGCGCCGAGTACTTCCGTGAGCAAAACCGGAACATGAAGTGGTGGATGTTCTTTGATACTCATACGTCCCCTACTATACCACAGGGTGGTACATAGGAGCCGTTTCGAGATCACCAAACTGGTAGCGAAACCTATGTTTGTTTTCGCATTGTATGTTTGTTTTTGATAAGTATTCCACGCAAGCCGAGGGGGTTGCAGAGCAACTCATGCCCTATTTATGCGTGATTGAGAGACTTATGTGTGAGGTGGAGTTTTTGGGAGGTGTTGTGTTAGAGGAAGGTGCATTCGACTGTGTTTATTGTGGGTCGATAAACCACTGGCTCACTACCAGATTGTTGATCTCGAGGATATCTTTACTGTTTAGTTGTTAACGTACTGTCATTGGTAGGTTGGTAAACGAAATGAGGTACAGGCAAAAAAGAGCGTCGGTTATGGTCTTGGGCTCTTCGTTATGTCACCTGTCATTGTTTTTTGTTGTTGTGGTGTTTGTGTTGGGGTATTCCCCTTTTTCCACTGAGCTCATAATACCGCCAATCGTCAAGCATATGCAATACCATTTTTTGACAACTTTTCTCATTATGCTTTTGTTTATCCACAGTTTTGTGGATAAGTCAAATGACTAACAGATAACAAAAATACCACAATACCGTACGGTATTGTGGTATTTTTCGCTATATACTGCCCTATTTTAGCTATTTCGCAAATTGGACCGTCAGCCAGATAGCAAAGAGAATGCCATACACCATGAAACTAAGTGATACTGAGCGCACAGTGGGTTCACTTGTGTTAGTAGGTGGAAATGTTTGTTTTATCATCTTCATGATAATTACATTTTAGCATAAAATTTATAAAAAGTCAATGCTTACCCCTGTTGATCTCGCCACCGGCCAAAGGCAATGGCCGCTTTCAGCGCGCCAAGCGCCTCTATCATACCGTGTACCGGCGTAACCCCGGCTGGTAGCTCACCTTTCTGAAAATCCATCTGGTTTGCTTCGTCTTCAGGGCTCACGCGGATTCCGTATAGGTAGTCATTCTTGCCATTAAAGCTATCAGTTTTATCATCAAGCAGCACAACTCGCCGTGCAACCGTTTGCGTTCCCGGCTCAATATTCATGGTATCTGGTAAATAAAAACCATCCACTTCATGCCACTTAGCGATTTTGGCGCCTTTTTCTTTGCGATTACATACATATGCCGGCAAGTCATCAAGCCCTGCGGCTGCAATTTTCGCAAGCTGCCAAGCCTTAGCATCATCCCATTTTTGGTCATTACGATGTGGCGAGCTAGCGCCGTAGGTGAACATAGCAAGTAATATTTCTTGTTGTACGGTGTAGTCAATAATCTTGCGCGCACCTTTCATGAGCAAATCCTGCCTGCGCCCGCGTTCAATAAAATCAGGTTCTACATCGTTTTGCCAGGTGTAGCCAGTGCCTTCAAGGGTATGATTGATGAACCCGACAACGTTGTACGACTCTTTTGCTCGCTTTGTCCGCTGATACTCGTCAAGGAGCTGCTGCCCCGTCATTGGCGTGTTGTACGCGGTTGCTTCTACGGCTACCTGGAATGCTTTCATCGTATCAAGCGCACACCGATCCACATCAAAAAATACGGCCTCAGGAATACGAATAATACGCCGCCCTTGTTTATCGGTCAATGGAAATTCACCAGATGTCATAATATATATTATAACACAATTTTTAGAATAATAAAAGTCCTACCTGTCGACAAGAGTCATCAATGCACTCGCTACAGCCACGGGGTTGTGACGAATCAACGATCGAGTCACTGGTAAATGATTGTCGCTTGGATTATATGCAACAATTTGACCCAAGAAGTTACCGCCAATCGCATTGTACGGCTGCCGAGCAAGCGCTGCAGCATCCACTTCCACTAGGTATGCGTTCTCGCCCCTATACCGTTCCAAGATACGCTCCGAAGGAACTTGGTTATTATACAAAACCGCATCTAAAAAACCACCGCCACCAAATCGTTCTATTTCTTTGGCATGGTCACTCACCGTGAAATCGTTTGTCTGGCCTTCTTTGGTAACAAGGTTACATACATATACTACTTTAGCTTGCGTGTGGCGTAGCGCGTCACCAATGCCACCAACAACGAGGAGTGGTCCAAGTGATGTGTATAGGTCACCAGGCGCAATCACTACAAGGTCAGCTTGCTCAATTGCCTGAATTGCCATATCGTTCACTGTAGCTTTGGGCTCAAGTGACAACGTAGCTTTGCGCGGGTCATTCTTGAAGTGATCAGCATCAATGATGCGCTCTCCGTGCAGTGTTAAGCTTGCATTGTTGGGCCATTCAATCTTTAGCCGCACGTCATCAAATGTTACCGGAATCACCGTTCCATTTACCCGAAGCACCTCACTCGCCGTATCAATGGCTTCGCGGAAGCTGCCGGTGGTTTTTTCAAGCGCAGTTAAGAATAAGTTGCCAAAGGAATGTCCTTCAAATGTGCCCTCTTCAAACCGATAGTTAAACAACTCGCGTATCCTTGGTGAGTCGCTAAGGGCCACCAAACACTGCCGAACATCGCCAGGAGGCAGTGCCCCAAGCTCATCTCGCAGCACACCGGTGCTTCCTCCATCATCTGCCATATTAACAATAGCCGCAATTTTACTAGTCTGTTCCTTCAGCGCCGACAGCAGGGTAAAGCTTCCTGTCCCGCCACCAATCACCGTCACTTTTATATCATCGTTTCCAAATGGCGTATCCATACTATATCCCCCTTATCTGCTTGACTACTTTTGCAAACCACAACGCGCTTGGCCGCGGGGTGCGTTGACCCGTCCGTTTATCATGGGCAAAGAATCCAAACTGTGGCCAATAACCCTTGTCCCACTCAAAGTTATCGACGAGTGTCCAATGCAAATACCCCCACAGCTGCACGCCGTCATTCATCGCACGACGGGCTGCCATAATTGTCTGCATTAACCACCATTTTCGATACTGATCACTCGCGTCAGCCACCCCGTTCTCGGTAATCATCATTGGCAATTGGTACTTATCGTGAAGTCGTTTCAAGGCAAACTCAATATTTTGCGGCTCCATATTCCACCCCAAGTCACTCAGCTGCTTGTCGGGGTTGTGCATGCGATACCCATAAATACGTGCATCCATATAGTAATTTACCCCTAAAAAGTCACACTTTTTTACCACACGCTTCAAAAAATAATCGTCTTCTACGTACTGCGCCAACGCTGCGGACGCGCGCGACAACCATGCGTCATCACCTGCATACACAAAGACGCTGTTCTTCGAGATTGACAATTTATAGCGGCGGTTTTTCTTATGGACCACATCTGCAATCTGATTATGCGCCGTCGCCAGGTTGCGATACACTCGAAGCGCTGTGAGCTTGCTGAGTTTTTGCGGAGGCCACTCACCCACTATATAGCCTTGGTATACATACGTCTCGGGCTCATTAATGGTGATAACAAAGCGGACACCGCTGCCGATTTCATCAAGCAACCTATCGGCAAACTTCACGAAATAATGTATGTTACTTTTCTTTTCAAAGCCGCCCTTCTGCGCGAACCATACTGGCAGCGTAAAGTGAAACAACGTCATCACTGGCTCAAGCCCACGCTTTTTCATTGCGGCAATATAGGCTTTGTAGTGCGCAATCGCTTCGCTGTTCCAGGCATCTTCCTCAGGCTGTACACGCGACCACTCTACACTAAAACGAAATGCGTTAAGGTTCATCTTTTTTGCTAAGTCAAAGTCTTGCTCGTAGAGCTTATAGTGTGCAATCGCATCACCTGATACATAGTTACCTGGTGTCCTTGCGGCATTTTTCGCAAAAGCCCAGCTGTCTAAATCTTCAAACTGATACGAGGCACGTATGGCGAGTGCTTTTGCATTCTCAAGCTCCCACACCGACCATTGGTTGTGGTTGCCACCTTCAACTTGATGAGCGGCGGTACTCACACCCCATAAAAACGATTTTGGAAACTCTAGTTCCGGACGATTCGGCATATAGCTACATTATACCAAGACTCGTCGCAATACTGCTACTGGGCAGGGGTATCGCGCAATTCTTTTTTGCCCTTCAATTCATATTTTATCCCAGTCATATCACTTGTCACGTAATCATCATTAAGCAGGTTCACAAACTTTGCTGCATCTTTCGCATCCATAATGATGATTTCACCCGCTGCATCATCAGTCATTAATTCAAGCCCCATTTCATCAGCATGATCCACTATCTGCTCTTGTGTCACTATCGTTGGATCAACTTTCTGTAGTTTACTCACAAGGCTCGGCGTATCTCTCACAAGTGAGTCGAACGTCATACCATCAGGAAACTTCAGCTTAAAGTGCGCTTCAATTTCTTTAATTTTTTCTTCGGCGACGGCAAACTTTTTGGCATCGTACCCGAACATACGAATGAACTTCGTCTCGTTAAAAGCAAAGATGTCGATTGAAGCGATGAGCACTTGGTTATCCGGCGTAATCCTAAGGCCAGCATCGGCACTGAAAGGTTGGAATGAATCGCCATTATACATCCAGGCAGTTGCACCCTTAAGTACCTGTGACTGCGGCAGTAGCTTTGCTACAAAGAAGGGCTGGCCACCTGGCTTGGTAAACCGCGCGACAATTCCCTTAACCTTTTTAAATTCATGATCCCCTTCACGAAATACCTCAAGTCCCTCTTCGCCATACAGAATCTGTTCTATAACTTCTTGAGCATGCTCTACCTTGTCCAAATCAGTACGCTCAAGCACATTATCTTCAGCCGCGGCAGCTTCAAAATCGCGCACCATCATGCCTGTAGCCGCACCCGTCTGTACCGTGCTAATCATGTCATATAGGAACAACACCTTTAGTTGAGCCTTTAGCTCCTTAGCATAGTTAGTAGCGTACACCGTGTACCCTTTAGTAAACAAAAAAAGATCGATTGCTAACTGGTCTTTGTCACGATCTGCCTGGTTAGCCCATAAAAAAATATCAGTCTGTTCGGTTGGTTTTTCTTGTTCAGTCATACCATCTAGTGTAGCAAGATTGTCCATTGGTTGACTATCTTCGTTGTTTATTGTGCTACAGTATTTGCATATTTGTCGTTATAGTATGTTGTATATATTGCATTATTCGTAACTATATTTTGATGTATTATTTGCAATATATTAATTTTGTTTTATAGATATTGCACTTCACTGCATTGACACATAGGAAAAATAGTATGCCATAAGCATACTACAGCCGTTCTACTACACTCGTCTATTGAACTACATCTTCACCGTAGTGTTTCTGTAGTCTCATCGTTATGCTCCCCTCGTGCCGCCCAAGCTTTTTACTCAGCTGTTTCACGCTTGCGCCATTGGCAAAACTTTCTTTGAGCAGACTGTCATCTTGGGATGACCAAGGGCGGTAGGCATTCGGGTAGGTTTCTCGCATTTTTGCGATTTTATCACTCCACGGCACACCACTGTGTTTCTTTTTACTTTGCGGAGGAGCACCTAGGTTCCGCGTCTCTGCCTGGGCACCCAGGTGCGCAAAGCGCTTAGCATCCATTTTCACGCGTTGGCGTAACATTGCGTCAATCTGCGCCGCTTCGGGACTAATACTGAGTGCCATTCTATTAATACCCGTGAGGTAGAGATTTTTTATATCTTTTACCCTACTCAACGCTACATATCCCATACCTTCTACAAATGCTTTGCGCAAATCAACCCGCGCGGCATCAAGTGTCATCCCTTGGCTTTTATGCACGGTAATCGCCCAAGCAAGACGCAGTGGTATCTGACTAATACTCGCTCGCTTTTTATCACCATCGCGTAATTCCCAACTATCTGGCTGCATGGTAACTGTTTTGCCATTTAAAAATTCAACTACTGGGTATTCGCTCCCCTGTTCAAAGGCAACGACAGTACCGATACTCCCGTTCACATAACGTCGATTTGCATCATTTTTTACCGCCATCACCAATGCACCTTGCTTCAGGGTTAGCACTGCCGGTGCAAGCACGCTACGCTGCAGATTTTCAACATAGTTATTGCTTCCAGTAGTATGCTGCTCATATATCAACTCATCACCACCAAGCTTTTGCAGGTGTAGTTCATTGATACGATCAACGTCCACATTTACCGTGTGGAGCTCGGTTAATACTTCGTCGCTTGGCGGTGCTACATCGGCACGTTCAAGCAACTTTTCGGCGTGACGGCGGCGCAAGTCACCCGCCCGCAGGTGCGTCAAAATTTCGTGCAACGTATCACCTTCTTTTTGTCGATGCTGCACATCAAGGTATAAAATAACCGGGTCAAGCTCTTGCCACACCCGACTATTCACCACAAAACTACCCGCCCGACTCCCCTCACGGTTTACCGGGGGCAGCTGAAAAAAGTCACCACTCATCACCACCTGTATGCCCCCAAAAGGCGTGTCGAGTCGTTTGCGCACCATGCGACACACATCATCAACCATATCAAGTCGATAATCATGCAACATCGAAATTTCATCAATAATCAACACGTCGGTCTTCTCGATGATTTCCTTACGCCCCTTTGACAAATAATCAGCAAAGCCTGGCGGCAGCACATCATGCACTCCAATTCCAGCCCATGCATGAATGGTACTTCCCCCGAGGTGCGTAGCGGCAAGTCCTGTTGTTGCAGTCACGCTGACGTGTTTACCTTCGTGCTTCGCAAGCTTTATAAACTGGTTGAGTAAATACGTCTTGCCGGTACCGGCTGGTCCCGTCAGTAGTGCACTCTCCCCTGCGAGCAAAATCTCTAATGCTAACCCCTGATTCATCTCCTCTTAGTATACCGTGGCACGGCATACCCGTGTGTTGTACTATTTATCCCAAGCAAATCCGTGGCCAAAATGGCCATAGCGTGCCGTCTGTTCAAACTGTGGCGTGGTGAGTTCAAGTGCGGCGATAATACCACTTGGCGTTAAGTCATAGCCCTCAACACGCTGCTGTACACCATCGACAATAACCGTTACTTCCAGTGGCTGTGCGTAGCCAATTGCATACGCTAGGTAGCAATACACCTCTTTTGCATCGTAGTGGCGCAGGTAGTCTACTGCCACACGACGCGCCATGTAGGCAGCGCTGCGGTCAACTTTTGTTGCGTCTTTTCCGCTGAATGCGCCACCACCAATAGGTACGCCAGGACCATAATTGTCGACAACCAGCTTGCGGCCAGTCAGCCCAGCATCGGCCGCAAACCCACCCTGGTTCCAGTCGCCTGCGGGATTAATATGAAGCGCTATGTCCTTGGCTGGCTTAGCAAGCGGCTCGCTCTTCAACCATGATTCCACTGCCCCGCGCAGGCTAGCACGGTCAACATTTTGGAAGCTTGCAACAAGAGATTCCACTACGCCATCCCTTAGTGTCACCTGAGTTTTGCCATCATAGGGCCACTGCTTGTAAAGCGCTTCGTTGAGCCGGCGCGACAACACTGTTTCGAGCGGCAATAACTCAGGCGTTTCGCTACATGCATACCCCACCATAATACCCTGGTCACCCGCTCCACCTCCGTCGACGCCGCGTGCAATCTCAGGACTCTGCTTCACAATATGCTCTATAATTTCAACCTCACCAGCAAGTCGCTTTACAATCGGTACAACATCGACATAGTGAGTTGCACTCACCTCGCCGGTCAAAAATACCGTACCGTGTCCGCCACACGCCTCCACTGCCACGCGTGCATGGGAATCACAGCTCAAATAAGCGTCAAGTATCGCATCTGATATCTGGTCACAGATTTTGTCCGGATGCCCCGGGCTGACACTTTCCGCAGTACGGTAGTTAACTCGTTGAATAGTGGTAGTTGCGGACATAAAAAACTCCTTTCATCTGCCCCGCACCCAGATCAAAGGAGTCATTTGTTTATATTGACACGCATCTTTCCCAAGGCGGGATGGAATTAGCACCTAATTAAATAGGTTGCTGGCGGGTCATAGGGCCACTCCCTCTCCGCACTCTTGATACTAAATTGTTAACGTTTATAGTGTACCAAAAATTTGTTCGCTTTGCAACTTTTATGGCTCAAGCAAGTCCTGACCGTATTCATCGGTGCGTCGTAATAGCCCATCCATCTGTACTTCCGTGACCGCTTGCCAGGGGCTTTCGGTATCTCGCATGGGATTAACGTACCGGTAATACCCCTTTGATGCTTCAGGGTCAGTACCCGCTACCGTACGCTCATGATCAAATGTCACAAGCACGCGCTCACTTGCCGGGTTTGCCACAATCTCCATATCGGTTTGTGCATCCGAAATAATCTGCACTGGCAGCACATCTGCTTCATACACTCCTAGGAGTTCACTCCAGCCAAATCGATAGAGGTTTCGTTTTGTCTCATACATATCACCAACCCGTACAGAGTCCGATTCGAGCACAAGAAGCCTACCGGCTACCACAGACAGATTATCGGCGAGTTCAACTTCGCCCTCCCTGTAGCTCGCACTATAGCGGCGTTCGCGCATAATTTGCGTACGCCATTTTTTATCAGGAATTGACCAATCAGTCATAGCACCTGGCAGCATATATTCTGTTCCTATGCGAGTTGGAGCACGCTCACCCACACGGGCATAACGCACGCCGCGCCCCTGCTGGCGCACAATGCCTACCATCAGATCGCGATATTCGCGTAGCTGTTCGATGCTTGGCAATTCACCCACCCCATCTTGCCTTGAGTCAAGACGGTCAATCATACTTATCCTATCCGCGCTCCTTGTCGCGCCTTATTAGCCCATTCATCAGCTAATTCATTTCCTTCGTGCCCCACGTGGCCACGAACCCAAACAAGCTCCGCCTGGCTATTGCCATACAGTGAATACACTTCTTGTACGAGATCAAGATTTTTGATGGGACCACCGCTTTTTTTCCAGCCCTTCGCTTCCCATCCGGGTGCCCACTTTGTCACGACGTTTATCCAGAACTCGCTATCAGTATGAATTTTGCATGCCTCACCCTTAACAAGTGTGAGTGCAGCGATTAGCGCCATTCCTTCCATGCGAATGTTTGTCGTGTCGCCCTGCTCACTCCCTAGCGCAACCGGCTTACCGCTCTCAATCACCGCAAATCCACCTGGGCCAGGGTTAGGGCTTGCACTACCATCAGTAAATAACACTCTCATTGCTCCCACTATCATATCGTGTTTTTACCAGATGTCAAAAAGCGCTAGATATCACGAACCGGTGGAATATGGACAAACTCCTCTGGTAGATAGTAGTTTTTTCCGTCTTCTTGCTCAAAATGGTAGTCAACACGATGATCTGACTGAAAGTAGTCACCGGTTTTAGCAATCTTGTATTGAATTTCTGCCTTACGATACGCATCGGTATGCGGGGTGTCGCCAGAGTAGACCTTTACCTCATACGCTTGATCGGGCTTTAAAAAACGTTAGAGCTGCACGTGCTGATTCAATACGTTCACCCGTGTCACTTCTACCTCAAAGTCTGACTCATTTTTCAAATGAATCCAAATCTCCACATCATCCTTGTCATTCGATACATGTGATTCTACTCGTTCCACGCTCACCAGTGGTAAAACTTTTTTGCCACTGGTGGTTCTATAAGGATCACTCGCGGGCTGCTCAATCGGTTGTACCACTTCTGCCGGCTGACTAGCAGAAGCATTTGGCGCACTGCTCCCGTCGGCGTGCTTCCATCCCGAAGTTGCTGGTGTTTCATTAGCTTGGCGAGCCAATCGTTCTTCATAGCCTTCACTTTGCACATCGCCAAACAGCAGTCTCCCGAACCAACTCATTTATACACCTACCTTACTTTTCGCAGGCAATTCCGTCATTGTCACGATCAAGTCGGCGTTCGTAACTAGGGTTGTTACGCTTTATGTCGAATACTCCGGCATCAAATGCTGCGGTACAATTTTCAAAACGACGGCCATTGGTGGCCTTACTGGTTGTTTGGCTTGCGATTTTATCTTTAGAAACCTGGCTTGCTTCTGCAGCAGGATCAGCATTCACCGCATTCGCCTCGCCATCCGCTTGAGCCTTCACACTCGCATAGGGCGAACCATCCGTAATTGGCGTCTGGTTTGCAACCCAGCCAAACCCACCAAGCCATGCGGCAATGACTGCCACCAACACCGGCATTAACGGGCTTTTTTTGAATCCCTCGGGATCCTTTGCATACCATACAGCAGCGATCACAATAGGAATAATTGGCAGTGCGACAAGATAGAGCAAAATAGCTATAACGACACGCTTTGTTGTACCCCATGGTTGGTACCGGTAGCGTACACCTGGGAAGCGAGAAAGAATCCACACTGCCCATGCTGGCCCTGTGTTATGTACTGCTGCGGTCTCTTGCGCCTCGGTTGCGCTTAATCGGCGAACTTTTGTCTGTGCCATACCAACTCCCGTGTATTATTGTAATACCACCATTATACTCTGCATTCCCCAAAATAGCGTGTGATTATTATCACCGCTCCGTCGAATTGTGGCGGCCGCCGCGTAGTACCTGAAGTTTTGGCCTCCCCACGGGTGCTACTGGCGGTGGATATTCGTCAGCCTCAAGAAGTGTTATCTTCTGCTCAAGCCGTACACCAACTTCAGCATAATCCATACATGCATCTGCCTCGTTATTCGCACCTGTATGGCGATCTGCATCTACCGCAAACACTGCTATGGGGTTAACAGGAACTTCATGGGGCATCAGTGCGTCGCTAAATGCAAACGAATCATCAACTCGCTCTAGCTGGCGAAGGCCCACATAGCGCACCGGCATCGCGACGCCATGCATATCCGCTAGTACATCCGCATGCAAGTCCCCTGGCTGCATACATCCATACATCTCGTAAGAAAGAAGCCACAGGCTGTCTTGGCCTAGCTTCACCCGTAGATTCACATCCACGTTACCATCCCCCGCGTATTCACGAAGATTACGAGGCCCCTCATTGTTTTTTACAATTCGTAGCTGGCGCTGCGGAAACTGATATATCTTTGCTGTCATTATTTGCTCGCCAAATAATCGTTCATAAGCTCATCGTAGCCGCGTGTCATTTGCTCGTCATAGGCAATCCCCAGCCTGTCAAAGACACCAAGCAACCCTTTCTCAACCTGCTTGCCGTCTACCGATTCCTCGCACAGCTTTTCGAGCTCAATAAAACTACCGAGCGGCGGCACTTCATCAACACATATCTCTATATCGCCATAGTGGCCCGTGCGGCGTATTTTAACTAGATCACTAAACACTACATAGCCCATATACCGCAGCATCGTGTCTAGTTCCTCGCCGTTATCAACTGTCGTTTCATGCTCAATACTATCCAAGCTTCCTTCGACTGAACGCTTGAGTGTAAAGTATACCGTATTGCTATTTTGCGTACGGATACGAAGCCAGTTTACTTGTGGATCATTTTCTTTATGCAGGTCCTCGGGCAAACAATACACCACATCATGCTGCTCTTTCACTGGTCCTAGTTCCACGCTTGCCGCCTTTAGCTTAGCCAAGGCATCATCGAGGTTCTGCAATTTTACTTTTACTTCAATTTCTCGCATTGCTCATCGCCCTATCGCGACTGTAGCGCATCAAGCGCAACGCTCATCGCAGCAAATACGCGCCAGTCAGTGCTGCCCCAGGCTTCATTTGTCATGCTCAGCGTATAATGGTCACGAATTAGTTTTGTCTTCTGGTACATCCCCACTACTTGCCCAGTGCGTACATCTACAAACTCAAAGTGGTACTTAAAGAACATCATCACAAGTTCGCCAATGTCACCTAAAATCGGAATTTGACCAATGAACCGACGCAGCACAGCAATCACCTGATTACTCTCGCGTACCATATACTGCTCATTCCCCTCTATATCAAGAATTTTCCATGTACTGTTCACCAGCGACGACATAAATTCCTTCTTAAACATTCCAAGCAATTTACCGTTTGCATCTTCTACAAAATAGCGGCCGTGTACATCGAGTACTTTTTCTGCGCGAAACGTAAACGACAATTTATCACGTTTTTCATCCGTGTAGAACATAACTTTTTCTTTAAACGCTAGTCGTTTTTGCTGCGCAAGCGCCACAAGCGAAGCTGCGGTGCCATCACCATTGGCACCAAAAACCTTATATTTGTTGACGAATGCAGTTATTTTTTGCTGGACAACAAGTCGTGGTTCCATATTTTCTCACGTCTCCTTATTCTATGCCACTAGTGTAACACGTTACAGCCAATCTTCGAGCAGCTCAGTTCGCAAACCAGCCCGTGATGTCTCTTTGATATATACGTCGATATCTGTTTTAAAGCCGTCACGAAAATGAAGGAGTACAATGTCGCCCGGCTTTAGCATAGTGCCCTCTTGGTATCTCATTACGCCATAATCAATTGTCGCCTTCCACCCCACGATAGCCCTCATATTGCATTGCTGGGCAGCACGACGAGTAATATCAGTGTACCTGCCACCTGGTGCCCGAAAGAGTGCGGGGCGACGACCATAATATTCTACAAGTTGATCAGACATGCCACAAATCTGCTGCTGTTGATAAGCGATGGGCTTTGTCGACATGGCTAAATCGTGGCCTAAGGTGTGGTTTTCTATAACATGGCCGTCGCGCACAAACGCGCGAAAGTATTTAGGGTCTTTTTCAATAAACGCATTGGCTAAAAACAGCGTTGCTTTGAGGTTATTTTGCCGCAAATACTGCGGAAAGTCCGGCTGGCGCACCCCGCCGTCGTCAATTGTTAAAAACGCAACTGGCTGTTTAGTCTCAAGCCGTTGAATCTCGGGTACCATGCCGTCAACAATCGGCGGAATAACCGCATCTGGCTCTGACACAACAGGGGCCTTTGACAGCCGACGAGGCACGCTGACACTCGGCGGAATAGGCTCGGGTGCTTGTGCGAACAAATAATTTGCAACATACACTCCTGCGCCAGCACCAACGCCTATACATAGCACGATTAATACCATTCCTACGAGTAATGGCTTACTTTGGGCGATCTGGCGCTTTGTCGTAGCGGTCTTCTGTACCATACTCCTAGTATAGCATTTACGCCTCATCGGCTTCGTAGTCGCTCAGCGCTGCACGAACCCTACCGCTTACTAAAAGCCCTACCATAACAAGCGAAAATACAAGTGAATAAAGTGGATAGAGCATACCCGCTACACTTGCGTGTGTTGCCACCGCAGCAAGTACCGTTGCAGCACTACCTATCAGCGACATGGCCCAACTCAAAAACGACTCTTCACCTGGCTCATTCCATGCATGCACCAGGGTTGGTACATACGCAATCGCGTCTACTACCAACATAATAACAAGAGTAATGAATGCATCGTGCGTAAAAAGCAACGCCCCTAGTCCCATGGCCGTGCCCGCAATGGCTACTCGGTCAAGTACTGTAATATTGCGGCTCCCGTAACGCCACCCTACGCTCACTATCAGTAAACAACCAATTGTTGACACAGCTGATAATGCGGCACTGGCTACTTGCCCCTCACGAAACGCAGCGATCGTCATAATACCTAATAGTACTGCCCAAATCGCCCACGACACACTGCGCGGCCGAGCTTGCCGCCGTATAATATCACGTAAATATGGCATAGAGCTGAGTGATGCAAACAGTGTGCCAATTGTAAGTAGTATGAGTGCCATAAGTAATGCTCCCTTCTGGTTTAGGGTCCGCCATCAAAAAAACTGGCCGACGACTGTTAGTTGCCGGTCAGTTAGTGCTGAACTGACCAAGATAGATTTTCATTCAGGGAGCATACCCCTACCGCACGCGGGAAAATCAAACTACCCATAGTATAGCATTGACTAGGGTTACGCGTCAACACGCTCCCGCTTTTACAATAACCCTGCATACGCGTAATATTTTTCACATCATCAGCTAGGGTTAGCGGGTATAGTTATACCATTACGTAACTATGGAGGATACATGGATTTAAGCAAATTACTCGAAGACGCCAAAGCTCGTGCCGACGTAAATGGTGACGGTAAGCTAACCGTGCAGGACCTCGAAGCCCTGCGCGATCAACACGGTCTCGACAGCAAGCTTGTCGATGACCTTAAGGCCAAAGCCGATGCTAGCGGTGATGGAAAACTCGGCTTCGAAGATATCAAAGCCGGCGCCGCCAACCTTGGCGAAGCTATGAACAATTTCAAAGATAAGTTCTTTGGCGACAAAAAATAATTATCCCCCTTCTCCCTTTAACACACTCGCCCAACCCTTGTGCGAGTGTTTTATTGACCCCTCGCCGTTGTTCAACTATAGTATTCTCTAAATGCGAGATAGGCTACCTAACCGTCACTCTGAGCGCTTTACTCCGCGCGCTACCGTGATTGGCGCGGGCAAATTTGGGCATGCCATTGCCGAAATTGTAAGTCGGCAGAATATTCCTACACATTTAGTAACGCGCTCCGAGAGTCGCGTTGAAGCTATCCGGCAACGGCTCACGCGCCACTCGGCGGCCCTAAGTGTCCACAAATTTGGCGACGCCCCCCTAGCCGATATCGTGTTCCTTGCCCTGCCAAGTAATGAACTGCCCGAAATGGTTGGTAGGCTCGGTGCCTACCCAGACATTGCCGACAAACAATTTGCCTTACTCAGCAAGGGTCTCACCTACCCGGACGGCGAAACCCCGCTTGAACTCGTATCACGAACGTTCGGCATAGACCATGCCGCCGTTGTGACTGGACCATCACTGGCTGATGAGCTACCACACCGCACCACACACCTAGCAGTAGCCTCACACAATGAAGATCTACGTCATTACCTGGCCAATATGCTAGCTGGTGATAGCATTCATACCCACGAAAGCGACGACTCCACAGGTGTTGAGTGGGCTGGCATAGCCAAGAACGTCGCAACACTCGGATTCCACGCTCGTCTTGCTGCCACCAATAGTCGCAACGACGCTGGTGCCTATGCGGCGCAGCTGTATAGCGAGATTTGGGAATATGCGGCAACGCTTGGCGCCGAGCCACGGTCATTTATTGGCATAGCCGGCGTCGGCGATTTGCTCACTACCTCGCACGCCCCCACGAGCCGCAATGTCCGCGCCGGCCAATTAATAGGTAAAGGCCACTCTACCGGCGAAGCCGAAGCGCGCATTAAGCAAACGGTTGAAGCATTTCATACCGTACCTCTTCTAGCTCGTCGCATACAATCAGGCGTGCGTATACAGGAGCTAGTAGACACACTTTTAAGTACACATAAGCAGTCGTAACACCCCTACATACTACCAATTGACACTCGCTTTTGTTCAGTCGTATCCCTATCGCGCACTGTTACTGTGCCGTCTTCTAGCGTCTGGAAGTCAATCACCACACAGTGTGGCGTACCGATTTCGTCTTGGCGGCGGTAGCGCTTACCAATGTTCCCGTTGTCGTCCCACATCACGTTGCCGTGCTTAGCTTTGAGCGATTCATATACTTCGCGCGCCTTCGCAACTAACTCTGGCTTGTTTTTGAGTAGCGGGCTCACGCAGTATTTTACCGGTGCAAGGTGCTCTGGCAATGCCAGGTACACACGCCTTTCGCCACCCTGCTCATCTTCACGGTAGGCGCTGCATAGCACCGCCATCAGCGCACGTTCTACCCCAAAGCTTGGCTCAATGACATGCGGCACAAAGCGGGTATTAGTACCCTTCACGGTATATTCCATACTCTTGCCACTTACGCGCTGAATATTACCCAGGTCAAAATCTGTGCGATACGCTAGCCCCATCAATTCTTCGCGGCCAATCGGGTAGTCAAACTCAAAGTCGATAGTGCGCTTGCTGTAGTGCGCACGGTCTTCGGCAGGCACCTCTAGCTCATGCACTTTGTCTTCAGGTAAGCCAAGTGCTTTGAACCATTCTTTACAAGCAACAACCCATTTGTTGAATTCCTCTTCCCAGTTTTCGGGTGCTATAAAATACTCTATTTCCATTTGTTCAAACTCGCGCGCACGGAACACAAAGTCGCGGGGGCTGATTTCGTTGCGAAATGCCTTGCCCTGCTGCGCGATACCAAATGGCAAATCAGGGTAAAAACTATCAACGACATTCTTAAAGTTAGTAAAAATGCCTTGGGCAGTTTCTGGTCGCAAATAACTCACTGCTGCGTCATCCTGTACTGGACCAACGTGCGTTTTGAACATCATATTGAATTGCTTTGCTTCACCAAACGTACCTGTTTTGCCACACGTCGGGCACTTATTAGGGTCGTCTAGTTTGTCGGCGCGGAAACGACCTTTGCAATTGCCGCACTCTACCAGTGGGTCAGTAAACGTATCGACGTGCCCACTCGCCTGCCAGACTTTTTGGTTCATTAATATAGCTGCGTCTACGCCATACATGTCGTCGCGAGTGTCTACAAACATCTTCCACCATAGGTTCATAATGTTGCGCTTGAGCGTCACACCAAGTGGGCCATAGTCCCAGGTACCACTCAGCCCACCATATACTTCACTGCCCTGGTAAATAAACCCGCGGCGTTTGGCAAGGCTTACAATGTTTTCTAACTTCACTTCACTCACTGGAGGATTCTCCCTTTCTCCATGTTGGCAACATGGCGATCATTAACTTGTTTCGCATTATACACTATCCCACCCCTGTTCGGCAACGCATATGTTTGACGACCGCCCCACGAGTCGCTATGATAAAACATACTGAACAAGAGGGAGACTATATGCGACAACCAACGACACTCGAACGAATTGAAACTGCGTGCTACGATACCATTGCTACATCAGGCGATACCTATGAGGTGCGCGATGCCATGACTGCACTTGGCATGACCCACCTTGCCATGGAGCCCGGCAAGTTACCACTTGCTATGCGCGAGCTTTGGGCTAGCATGCACGGACGCACTGGGCTAGAAAACCTCGGCATTGTTGCGACGGTTGCTGGCTACATTGCCGGCGGGTACAGCGATCCACGCACCCAAGAATACGCCGATGCACTGCGCCAGGATCGACGCGAACAAGGCAATTCTTAAATCGCGGCGTGCTGACGCGCGATTAACCACACGTCAGGCAATATACTTTCTACTCCGCCAATTTGCGCTACAGTCTGTATAGGACGCGTCGCCAAAATGCGGAGTAGTTTTATATGATTCGCGTCTATATCGCCCTGCTCGGCTGGCCTCAGCCCCTTCTCGTTCATGTCGTACATATAAGTTTTATCTTCATCGAGTAGCTGCCCCGCCACATCACGTTCAAGGTTCAGCTCATACCCTGTTAGCTCGGCATAGTGTAAATAAAACCAGCTTTGCGTCAGCTGCAATGGAATCGTCAACACATCAAGCCCCATGTACACTTCACTCAGCACGCCATACCACTCCGGCTCATCAATGTGTTCACTGGCGCGGCTCACCAGGTTAATTACCTCATAGCCAAACTGCAGTCGATCATAATCTTCAAGTATGTGGCGATAAAAATGCACCAACCGTGCACTGGTAAGCACGCCCAAATCACCCTTACCGCTATTTATCACCACATCACTGATGGCAAAAAGCTCTATACCTCCCGCAAGCTTACTCTTTTCGCGTCGCGCACCTTTTGCCATCACGCTGCGCTGCCCCAGCGGCGTAATCATTCGCAAAATCCTATCTGCTTCGCCATAATTAGTGCGGCGTAGTACAATCGCCCTCGTTCGTTCTACACTCATAGCAATGCCTTTCGTACCGCAGCAACAATATCTTCAGGCTGCATAGCTGTTTTGTCGAGCACCTGCTCTACGCCATAGTGCGCCAAGTTGCCATGCGGAATATCACTAGCGCTGTTGGTGCATACAACTATTGGTACCTGTGCTAAATCACTATGTGAACGGAGCTCATGCAGCAACACAATACCATTAGGCCCAGGCATAAAAATATCCAGAATAATTACTTTAGGGTGATATTTATCTACCGCATCTATACCTTCAAGCGCATTGGCTGCAATATGAACCGTATAGCCGGCAGATTCGAGCAACCGCGCAAACTGTGAAGCAAGCCACCCATCGTCGTCGATGATGAGGACGGGCTGCTGATTGGTCATAGCAACCTCAACTGTGTACTTGGCGATACATCAACATAAAACGTTGCACCGTCACGGTGACGAGTTGCGCCCACACTCGCATTCATTGCTTCGGCAAACTGATTGGCGATGTAGATGCCCAGCCCACTACTCTCGGGGCGGTTATGTAGTGGTTGCGCACGCTGCCCAAGTGTCGACTCTAGCCCGCGCCACACATTAGTAGGTAGTGCAGGGCCATAGTCGCGAACACCAAGCCGTATATTGCCATCTACAATATGCGTACGAATCTCGACTGGCGACTCACTGTCTGCATAGTGCAGCGCATTGTCGGCAAAGTTAAGGAGTATACGCCGCAATAAATCTTTGTTGGCAAGTGCGAGCATAGGGCGAGTACGCTTTGCTAAACGAATCGTACGGCCTTTAGCTTTATATAGTGGCACGAGTTCTTGCACTACTTCTTCGCAAAGTGTTACGGGGTTCAACGGCTCTAGTGTAAACAAACTATCTTCAAGCCGCGATGTGCGCGTTAGGTCGGTCGTCAACCGCAGCGCACGTTCGCTCGTAAGCGTAATCCGGCGCGCAAGTTCATTAATATCTTTAGGGGTATAGGTACCAGATTCAAGACCTAGTGACAACTGGCGAATCAACGCCAATGGCGATTTCAACTCGTGTGCGGCAGCGATAAAAAGTGGCACACTCATCATTTGTGCGCCACCCTTTATAATTTGCTGCTCTGGACCCTCCATATGCTACTTATTAGTGTAGCACGCGGGGGGGTTATTCGTTGAATTTTACCGTCTTTAGAATGGCTTCAAAATCTTCCTTAAACACATCACCATCAGTGCGAAGCGTAAGGGTTCGGTCACGCATTTTCAATAACACCGCCGTACCACGAATATCGTTATTGAAGTTGCCCTCTAGTCGAGTCCCCGTACGTGTGCCATCGCTATATACCGATGATTTCAGGTCGCCCTTCTTAATTTGCCCAGCGTAGGCTTCAAGTGCTTTGTCGTAGATCTTTTGCTCGATGGTGATGCGCAAAGCGAATTTCGTTGTCTTATTTACCGGTGGAACCAAAATTGGGTTTAGGTAGGCATCATACGTTACGCCACCGCCGCCGCTCACATCAGTAGCCTGAAATGCACTCCAGGTTTTAGGGTAGCTAAACGTCAGCCGTCCATAGTCTGCTGGTCCAGCAAATACTCGTAGTGGCTTCTTCTCTTCGGCAAGAAACTTCTTTTCTAGTTCCTCGGAGTTTTTCAGAACTGCAGCGGCCGTTGCATCTGCAACCTTAGTATCAACATTGTTTTTTTGGTCCATATAGTTCATGTAGGCCCAAATTGAAAACGAACCAAATACAATTACCAGCAATACCAATGCAATAATAGCAAATAAGCTGCCGCTTACTGCACCCTTCTCTAACGTACGACGCATATTCATGCTTATGATTATACGGCCTCAGTAGTGGACTGTAAAGGCTTTACCTTGTAGAGATGATGTGCACCGATCGATTTGTGCAGCTTTACACCAGGCACCTCAAACGCATAGCTAATAAATGATAGCTCGCGGCCAATACGCGTCGCCTCCTGCTGTACCTTGCGATACATTTTAGCAATGTCCCTGCCATCACCAAACGTGTACACCACAGTTGTATTTGCTGGCATTTCCACTGTCCAAAAGTTAGCCAGTACTACCATTACTTTGTCGTCATTACGCGACAATAGTTTGGCAATTGCCACCAAAACTGGGTGAATTTCATAGCCAATCGCATGAGCGCCACGCTTACTTGCCGCACGCAGTACTACCCCATCCCCTGCGCCAATATCAACCAGTAAGTCGCTATGGTCAAGCTGGTATAGCTCGGTGAATGCTCGATCAATATCTTTGCGTTTTGACGGCACATAGGGCGCCCCAAGGAAGGCCACAAAACCAATACTCACAACGATACCAAGCGCTATCCATAGCCACATTGCTAACTATTCCTGGTCAAACTTTTTCTTGAGCACCGTAATTTCGTTTTTAAACTCGCTTAGGTTAGACTCTATTTCTTTTGCAAGTTTTTCGGCTTCAGCAAACTTAGCCGTGGCAGTTTCAATGGTGAACTCATCGCTTTCAAACCATGCTACCAGTTCGCTTAGCTGAGCCATTTTTTCCGATATTGTGCTATTTTGCTTTGACATTTGTCACCTCCGCTTCTATCAGTTGTTGTCGCTTTTCAATCGTTATTGTACTGCCTACCTTTACCGTGCCGCGCACAATTGCATACCCGCGCTCGAGCACTGCTTGTGGATCATACGCCGCGAGCACTTGCTGCTGGTTCACCAGCTGGCTCTGTTGCAACTCAACGCGTGACGCTAAAATTGTTAACCCGTGCGTAAGCGTGGTTTTAATTTCACGGTGCATATCATCAACGAACAAATCAAGGCGTACTAATATACGCGCCACCAAATGCCGCAGCGAACGTACCAACTCGCGCTTGTCGGGTACAACAATTTGCGCCGCATTGCTTGGAGTTGCGGCACGCACGTCTGCCGCCATATCTGCCAGCGTTTCGTCTACTTCGTGCCCTACCCCAACCAGTGTTGGTATTCGGCTTGCGGCAATTTCACGCACCAGTAGCTCGTCGTTAAAGGCACTCAGGTCATCGGCACTCCCGCCCCCGCGAATGATTACCAACACCTCCGGCAGCTGCTCCTGCTCGTTAAAGTATTTAATTGCACGAATCATTTGGTCAGCTGCAGCTTCACCTTGTACCTGCACATGCGCGACATCCACCTTCATACCGCCCCATCGTTCGTTAAGAATTGTTATAAAGTCAACATAGCCGGCCGCCTGTGTGCTACTAATCACACCAATGTGCACGGGCAATTCCGGAAGTGGCCGCTTGCGGTCATCGCTAAATAATCCTTCCTTTTCTAGCTTGGCCTTAAGTAACTCAAAACTCTTTTTCAAACTCCCTTCGCCACTCGGACGAATTGCTTGCACCGTCAAACTAAACTTACCCCAAGGCGTCAACTTAGGTGTTGCACGCACCACCACTTTCATACCATCTTCAATTGGTATGCGCAGTTGCCACACCGTCATGAAACATCCTACTGTACCACCAGCGTCCTTCAAGTCAAAAAACACAAATTTGTTTTGGTTAACCTTGAAACTAGCAACTTCTCCCTCAACCTCTACAAAAGGGTAAGCATACTCAAGCGTTTGGTTGAGCGCTGCCAAAAAGTCACTAACGCTGAATATCGGAGACGGACTTTTTTCCATACTTCATTAACGCTAGTTGATAAAATACATACCCGCCCACAACGGTTACGAACAAAATAATCATTCGGGTAAGCAATATACCGGCAATTGCCTCACCATTCGGCATGCCTGCAAATGCGAGCACCAACACCATAATAGCTTCGTAAGCACCCGCACCACCTGGGGTTACGACTAAAAACCCTGCAAGGCTAGCCAGTCCATAGGCAATCAAAATTGGTGCCGGATTTATCGATGAGCCAAGTGCCAGAAAGACAATGTAAAATATAGCAATTTCTGTAGCAGTAAAGAAAAGCCCCCACAGGTATGGCTTGACGAGTACTCGCTTGTCCCGCATCATGCCATCAAAGTCATCTTGCATTTCGCGCAAAAACTCTTCGATAGCCACAGCGGTAATTGCTCGCGGTACTTTGCCAAATGTCACTTTGCGTACAATTGCATTACATATCCGGGCAACAGCATGTGCAAACTTTTCCATTCGTGTCACGCTTTTCATCAAATACACACCCGCAAATGTGACAGCTATCATTACCCCCACCAGTGTAGAGCTCATCAGAATTATCCAGCGGTTGATACCACCATCGATCGTCACGAGTATCACTGAAACAATTAGAAGCGTAATCATTGCCGCAAAGCCCACAACATAGCGCACTGCTTGGGCCATTGTTGCTTTGCCCGAGTGCACACCGTATTTGCCAAGTCGCCAGTTCATATACGATATTCCACTCACTCCCCCACTCGGCAACACATGGTTCACAAAGTTGAGCTCCAACGATATCCGCATTTGTGTCCATATACTTACGTGGTCAATCAACCGCTTTTGGCGTAAATACGAAAATATCATTTCTCCAGCCGCTAAATAACCAATAGCCACCACCGGTATGACAAGTGCGAGGACACGTAAGTCTACCCTTCCCAGCAGTTCCCATGCCCGCTCAAGCTCGTGTCGCGAAAAAAACACAATAACCGCAAGGAGCAACAAGGTAATGATACTCATCCACGAGCGAAATGACAGACGTTTCATATATTCCTAGTATACTATAGGTATGTACATCACGATACTTGGGCGTCAACCCACATTAGGTATGGCGGAGCTTGAACAACTGTATAGTTCATCATCGGTTCGTTGGTTTAGTGACCAAACGGCGCTTGTAGAAAGTGATACCTTCGACTTTGAGCGGCTTGGTGGCACGCAAAAAGCCGGTCGTGTCGTGAGTGAACT
The DNA here is from genome assembly GCA_002336935.1 of Candidatus Saccharibacteria bacterium UBA1944. Classification (GTDB taxonomy): domain Bacteria; phylum Patescibacteriota; class Saccharimonadia; order Saccharimonadales; family Saccharimonadaceae; genus Saccharimonas. The sequence continues at coordinate 28,441 of DDEW01000011.1, read as the reverse complement.
GCGTGGTGACTGGCGGCGGGTAAGCATGAAGCTCGTCTCGGCATATACCCAAGCCTGGGCAAGCCGTGCTGGTAAAATTACCCTTGGCATCAGCGCCTATGGATTTAACATTAGCCCACGAGACGTGCAAAAAACAGGTATCATTCTCAAATCAAAGCTCAAGGCACAAGGAGTAAGCCTACGACTTATTCCTAACGCCGAACCCGCACTTAACACCGCTGCGAGTCACCACAACAAGCTTGGCCTCTCGGATAACCACGTTGAGCTACTCATTGTGCGCGCCAACAATGGTAACGTTGTTGTTGCGGAAAGTGTTGGCGCACAAAACATCACCGCGCTGGCTGCACGCGATCAAGAGCGGCCCAAGCGAGATGCCTTTGTGGGCATGCTGCCGCCAAAACTTGCACGAATGATGGCGAACATGAGCGTCGGGAGGCTGACGAGCGAAGCGGCGACAGTACTTGACCCATTTTGCGGCACGGGCGTCATTCTTCAAGAAGCTTCCCTGCTTGGTTACGATGTCTATGGATCAGATTTGTCGGAAAAAATGGTCGATTATTCAATAGTCAACCTAAAATGGCTGCAAGATAACCACCGCCTCACCAATAGCGTCCATATCGAACAGGGTGATGCAACCACTCACCAGTGGACGGCTTCGGTTATCTCTGCCGTTGCCTGTGAAACATACTTGGGTCAACCTTTTAGCGCACCTCCTTCGCCCGCAAAACTCACTGAAGTGCGCGGTAACTGTGACCACATTATCAGTGGCTTCCTAAGAAATATCGCCCAACAACTGGAATCAGGCACACCCCTTTGTGTTGCCGTGCCCGCTTGGCGAAGTGCCGATGGAACTGTTACTCACCTCCCGCTCATTGCTCGACTCAGTTCACTCGGCTATCGGCAGACGCCCCTTACGCATGTGCGTAATGAGCAGTTGCTTTACTACCGCGAGGATCAAGTAGTGGCACGTGAGCTACTTTTACTTACAAGGGCATAGCTGCGCTTGCACAATTTTGCTTATGCCAGTATCATGAGGCCATTACCTAACTGGAGCTTTCAATGACAAACGACGGAATACTAGCACTTTTACTCGTTCTCGTGGGATTCATTTTACTTGGGGTTCTGCTGTATGTCGTTCCTTCACTTATTGCCACCTGGATACTCTACACAAACGCCAAAAAACCCGGTTGGGCAGCAATTGTTCCTGTGTATCAATCAGTAGTGATGGCGCAAATTGCAAAAAAGCCCGAGTGGATGGGCTGGGTTGTCGGTATTGTGCCGTTTGCCAATGACCTTTTAGGCCGCCTGTTTGGCTATGTCATGGGTCAGGATTCTATTGTTACTGTAGTGTTCGCGCTCTTCAGCCTCGTAGTTTCATTTGGTGTCTTGGCACTTGCCATCGTGCTGCTCGTCGGGTTTATCCAGCAGTATCGCCATAAAGATGGCGGTTCAACGGTAGGATTCTGGGTGTGCTACTTCCTTGTGCCAATTGCGGCTGTGTTCATGGCCAAAAATATCGTCGGCAAAGATACCGCCCTACAGTCTCAGCAAGCAGCACCAACCGGCAGCCAACCAGCTCCTCCCTACGTTCCGCCAGCTCATTAAATAACTTCGGTCATCGACGCTACGAAGCTATTGACTATACGGGTATTTTCGCGTACAATAGAACAGATTATTTATAGCAACTAAGGAGTTATATGTCACACGTTAAAGCAGGTGGTTCTAGCAAGAACGTTCACAACAACGCCGGCGCACGTTTAGGTGTAAAGCGTTTTGGTGGCCAAAAAGTTACTGCTGGGCAAGTATTGGTTCGCCAAACCGGTAGCACCAAGATTGCTGGTGATGGCACTTACATGAGCCGCAATTTCACCATTCATGCCTCAAAAGACGGCATCGTTGCCTTCAAAAAGGTTAAGAAGAGCTCATTTACTGGCCGCACTCACCCACGCACGCAAGTTGTCGTTGAATAGTTGTTCGTCGATACAGTAAAAATAAAAAACATGCTTCGGCATGTTTTTTATTAGTTATCGTCTACTATTAATTCTCGTGAAGGGCGCGTTTCATTGCACTTAAAAGTTCAGGTGCTCTACGGCTTAGTGAACGGTGATCGTGCATGTTTTGTTCAAGTTGCAGAACAATTTGATTAAGCTGGGAGCCAAATGCTTCGTGCCCATACTGGCTGTACTGTAATTCAGATAAAATGTTTCCAAGTTGCAATACTTGCTGGCGCATCTGGTCAGTCACCCCTACATATCGCCGTCTATTAGCCACTAAATCCTCTGCTGGCCCTTGGACTTTTTTCATAATACTCATAAGCTTCTCTGCGCGAGGCTCGCTAAATTTTCGTTTACCTTCGCGGGACACATCCTGTAATTCATCCGTGTAGCGCTGCGACTGCAGGCGTTCACCTTCAGAACTTTCTACCTCATTACTCACTGTACGTAGCGCATCAGCAGCCACCTGCTCCGCTAACTGAGCGATTGCGTGGCGAGAAACCGGCTCACCATACATAAGAGACCTCGCCATTTGTTTTACACCCCGAACCAGTATATCCAGCGATTCACGGCGGCGTTGAAATACATGTTCGTTGTCTTCCCTTGCGTCTGACAAGCGCCTTACTTGGTTAAATTGATCTTCGAGCAACGTTGCAAGATATTGCTCTTGTGCGCGCTCCTCTTCAGGGTCAACTTCCATTACATCATCTTCATCAACTTCTTGAGCAACACTGATTTCAGCGTTACGAATGCGAGTCCCAAAGTCACTGGCGTCCACAACAATTGGGCGAATATCACTTTTACCATCGATACCAACAAAACGTACAACTAAGCCCCCATCATGAGAAACACTTGGGTCAATACCGAGTCGTTCCAGTTTTGCATAGATCGCGTGCTGCACTTCCAGTGGTTTTTTCCCGCTTTCACGATCAGTCCATGCTTCTTCATAAATACGATCCATCTGTTCAGCATTCAATGTGCCAAGCTTTGATGGATTATAAGCAAACTGTAGAGGTGGCTTTTTTTCGTAGAGCTCGGCATCTGTACTGAGTTCTTCGGCATTAGTTTGTGGTGTTTCGTGTTGGTTTTGGCTCATTTGTCTTGGATTATAGCAAAAAACATAAGCTTTGTCAATGTTTCTACCCCTATAGCAGAAGAGCCCCCTCTACGGGAGCTCTTTGGATGAGTGACAAAGCTATTGGCCGCGCTGCGTCACAATGTCGCCAGCCCGAATTTCTGGTTGACCAAGCGACGGATCACGATTAGCGAGCTGGCTGTTAATTTCTTCAACCACCTGCTCAGGCGATCGATAAGCACCAACCGGAGCGCCGGGCATAGATTCTATTACTTGTGGGGTTGCTGCTTCTTGAGCCGCTGCAAGCTTATCTGCAGCCTCAGCAAGGCTCATTTTAATCTCGTCCGGCACAGTAATCATTTCAGGGTTAACCGCTGGAGCTTCAGTTTGAGCGGGAATTTTGAAGTCCTCAGGTACTTCAATCATTGTGGTGCTAGTTGTTGGGTCTGTATCTTTCATACTATTCCTTTTTGTTTTGCTTATATTGCAATAATAATAGTATAGCAAAAAATTGACTAAAAGTCAATATGCTTTTGCTTAACACTAAATTAACTATTCGTCAGCGGGTGGTGCAGTTGGTACGGTGGTGTCCATGCCCAGGTGGTGCTTTACCCGCGCTACAACGTCGCCAATGACGACCTGTGACTTAACAAGATAGTCATCAACACCAAGCTGCTCAGCGCGCTCTTTATCTTTTGGCTGGCTGAGTGCGGTAAGCATAATCACCCGTATATTCGCAGTAGTCGGAGTGTTGCGCAAGATGTCGAGGACATCAAAACCACTAATCTTTGGCATCATAGCATCGAGAAGAATAAGATCTGGCTTGAATGAAACGGCGGCAGATAGTGCATCTTCTCCGTTATTGACTTCGCTGATTTCAAATCCCTCAAGCTCTAGCCGAGAACGGTAAACTGCTGCCAGTGCAGTATCGTCTTCGACAAGCAATATTTTCTTCTTTGCTGTATCCATATTACTTCTATAGTACGCTACCCTTTAAAAAAGCACAAGCACTAGGGAGCGAGCTAAAATGCCTGCTTTGCGGCGTCAAGCTGTGGATCACGGCCCGCATTAATATCTTCAGAGCTTAACTGTACAGCTTTATCGGGTGAAATACCTTCTTTGGTAATGTTTCTTCCCTTTGGTGTGTACCAACGAGCAATAGTGATTTTCATTTGCCTTCCGTCAGGTAAGTCAATCAGCTTCTGCACTGTTCCCTTGCCAAACGTCTTTTCGCCAATAAGTGTCGCTAACCCGTAGTCTTGTAGTGCCCCGGCCACAATTTCACTGGCGCTCGCACTCCCTCCGTTTACTAGTACAACTGTTTTTATCCCCTTGAGGAGCGGTGTGCCTCGCGTACGAATCTCATCAGTCACACGACCGTCTGTTTTTTCTGTAACAATCACTTGATTTTCTACCCATAAACTCGCCACATCGCGCGCTGCGTCCAAGTAGCCTCCGCCGTTATCGCGTAAGTCAACAATGACACCCTTGACCCCCTGGTCTTTAAAATTCTGCGCCGCCTCACGAGTGAGCTGAGCAGTATCTTGATCGAATCGAGAGATAATCATCGTTCCTATGCCATTTGTTACGCTTGTGCGTACACTCTTATCGCTAATCTTGGCACGAGTGATGGTAAACTGCTTTGTTTCACCGGCACGAAGCAGCGCCAGCTTAACTGAAGTCCCCGCTTCACCGCGAATCTTTTCTGCAACATTCGCAGAATCGAAGCCTTCAACCGACTCTTCGTTAACAGCAACTATGGTGTCACCAGCCTTCACCCCGGCTTGCTCTGCCGGTGAGTCAGGGAGAACGCGCAGAATTGTGGGTTGCTTGCTGCGAATGCCTATTTCGCAACCAATACCCGATACCTCGCCGCTTAATTGCCGCGCAAATTCTTCGGCTTCGGTTTTATCCATAAACATCGTGTATCGATCACCGGTGGCCGCTGCCATTCCACGAGCAGCCCCATCAACGAGCGCGGCGTCATCAAGTTTTCCGTCATAGTTTACTTTCAGCTGCTGATAGGCCTTTTGAACCAGCTCAAGGTCTAGTGTAGCGCTACTAGCTTTTTTACCAATAAGGGGGGCAACCGCTGCATAAAGTTCGGTATTTCGCGTACCGGCGATGAATCCCACCAACAAACATAGTGCCATTGTCACAAAAAAAACGTTTTTTGAAACACCGCTGCTATGACGCACCTGACTCATTGGCTGTTCAGTTACTTCTTCTGACACCTAGGCTCCCCTCTGGTTATAACTCTTATGTATTATAGCGCACCCACGAGGGATGCGCTACGAAAAGTCGATGTGAATTATACCTTAGAAATAGATGTAGGTATCGTACGTAGACGCAGGGACATTGTACCGTTCGGAATACTGCCCCCAGCCTAATCCGGGTACATATTCGTTGTACTGGCTAATATTGATTGTGCCATCGCCGTTAACGTGCTCAACCCACACAACATGCCCGTAGGCACCGCTGCTAATAACGCCAACCGAACGCTCTCTTGGCTCAGAGCCACGAGGGATCCCCGCTGCATCCGCATTACCAGGCCACTGGTTAGCATTACCGCGTCCACCCCAGTAGGGCATATAGTGATTCTTCTGGTACACTTTCCAAGCGGTATAACTCACGCATTGGCGAGAATACATGCCCCACGGATCGACCACTGGGTTGTAGTAGTCTGAGCTGGCTAAGTCATTTGGATAGCCACCACGGCCTGGATCGCCTGCCACTGCACTGCCACCGGCGCCAGATTGCTGCAACCGTGCTTGAATAGCAGCCTGTTGCTGCTGACGCAAGCTATTAACCTGCGCCTGGCGTTCACTGGAAAGCGACTGATAGGAAGCCTCTTGCCCCTGGGTGTCTGCAAGTAGTTTCGCCTGCTCTGCTTCTTTTGCTGCCAATGCATCACGCTGTGACTTTTGATCGGCTAGTACCTGCTCAACTGCAACCTTTTGGCCTTCAAGTTGCTTTTTAAGCACATTGATTCGATCAATTGTCTCGGTCAAGTTTGACTGAATCGATGATCGGTATTCCTGCTGATCGACATACTCACCAATATTGTCAGCACTGGCTAGCATTTCAAGCGGCGTAATCGAACCGTCAACATACATATCAGCAATAATCTGCCCGAGTGCGTCTTTGTTATCCTCAATTTGGCGCTCGGTTTCAGCAATATCATGAATCAGTTTGTCATACTTAGCTTGGCTCAAATCAACCTGCGCCTGAATGGTTGCCTTTTGCGCAGCTAATGAAGCTAGCTCTGTTTCAAGCGTTTTTGCTTGCTGACCCAACCGAGCAGCTTGCGCCTGGTAACCCTGAATTTCGGCTTGAATTGCATTGATTTGATCGTCATATTCATCGGCCAAAACCATTTTTCCAAAAGTGAGTGGAATACTAAACGCCATCAAAACGGCGCTTGCCACTAATGCTGATTTAGTGACTAACCCTTTCGAAACTGGTGTGGTGGACCGTTGTTTCATTACCTTCACAATAGCATAAGCTCCATAAAGTTGTCAACAATATTTGCTAACAATTAAATTTTTAGGTAGCGACGGGTAGCAAGTAGCGACGACACCGTACCGATGAACGCCCCAGCAAGCACCATAGCCAAGAGAACAAATGCAATATAATCAGTCAAAACATTCACCGTTGGGCCGATTTCAATTCCCCATGCCTGCATTTTATTTGCAAAAAGCGATAAAAGCCCAATGCCCAGTGAAGTCGCAATGACAGCGGCGATAAATCCATACACAATCGCTTCTACAACAAATGGTCCACGAATGAAGCTACGGTCAGCTCCAATAAGCTTCATCATTTGAATTTCTTCCTTGCGATTAAAGATCGCCATACGAATGGTATTAAAGATAATCAACATAGAAATGCTCACAAACACAACACTCATACCTATTCCTAACTGCTGTGCTACCCGGGTCCAGTTGGCAATAGTTTCGGTGGGGGCCTTGCGATTACCCATAAAGGTTGGCTGGCGATTCGGATCAATGTATTTCTTCAGCGTAGGGTCTGTTTTGACAAAATCAACCAACTGCGTAGTATTGTTAACGTTCTTGAGCGTTACTTTGATGGTCGCCGGTAGTTTGTTGGTCGCTGTGTTGAGTGCTTCGAGCGTTGAAAGACTCGATTTGTTTTCTTCAGCAAATTTTGCACGCGCCTCCTCAGTGCTCACAAAGGTAACCGACTCGGTATTCGATAGCCCGCGTAGCTTGTCCATCATGGGAGCGGCCTGCTTTTCAGTTGTACCAGTTTTAAGAAAAATCGAGCGATCAATACGCTTACCTACCGTTGTGGTAGTGTCGGCGAGCACATTCTGTGCAACCACCGTCACAAATACAATGAGAAGGGTTATGGTCATGACCGCCGTAGCTGCAATCGTGAGCCAGGCGTTACGAGTGAAATTATTGATACCATATCGGCACATACGCAGGAATGCTAGCCATTGTCGACGATGGCGATGCTGTCCAAATGCTCGTGATGCGGTGGTTTTGCGTGCCATTACTGCCTATAACTCCCTTGCGCTTGATCGCTGGTTATCTTGCCGTGTTCAATGGTAATGACTCGGCGTTTGAGCTTATTGACGATTTCAACATTGTGCGTTGTCAAAAGGACAGTTGTGCCATAGCGATTAATCTTTTCCAGTAGCCGCACAATATCCCAGCTGTGTCGCGGGTCAAGGTTACCCGTCGGCTCATCGGCAATTAAAATCTTGGGTTGGCGAACCACGGCCCGAGCAATCGCCACACGCTGGCGTTCACCACCGCTTAATTGATGAGGGAAATTCTTCTCTTTACCCGTCAAGCCCACAAGTTCAATTACTTTTGGTACGGTGTTGCGAATCTCTTTGTTGGTCATACCAGCAATTTCCAGTGCAAAAGCAATGTTCTCGAACACCGTACGCTGCGGCAACAATTTAAAGTCCTGGAATACAACGCCAATTTTTCGACGCAGGAGCGGAATATGCTTATCCTTGAGAGTATCGTAGTCGATGCCGCCCACCACAATTTTACCGCTTGTCGGTTTTTCTTCACGTGTCAGCAGTTTAAGAAGTGTCGATTTACCCGCCCCTGAAGTGCCCACTAAAATAACAAATTCATTTGGCTCCACATGCAACGACACTCGGTTAAGTGCCGGTTTCATGTCCTTACCATACGACTTTGTTACCCTATCTAACAGAATCATTATTACTACTATAGCATATTTTGAGCTGAAATAATGCTTAAAGTTAGCGGCTGTCAAGGCAGACTGTGATAGTAATTACCAACTACCGCTTGATCCGCCGCCGCTGAAACCGCCGCCGCCAAATGATCCGCCGCCACCCCAACCGCTACCACCGCCTATTGATCCGCCGCCTGCCCACCAGGAAGGCAATGTACCGCTCGCTTTATGTTGCCTATAGTTACGTGAAACAACAAAGTCAAACAGTAAGCCAAGCGGAATAAAGACAATTGTGGCAATCACCGATAGTGGATGAAGCTGCGAAACGCCCATAGCAACCGCACCGATTGCTCCCCCCACGACCCCGCCTGCCCACCAGCTTTTACTGCGCGCTAAGAGCGAGGCTAACCACACAAACCCAGAAACAACCAAGAAGAAAATCACTTCAACCATATCGAGAATGCTCCCCGATGATTCGCTGGTATTAGAGAGTGCAGTATCGGGCTGTTTTGTAACGGCTTTTTGGATACTCGTTACGCCTGCACTAATCCCCCCGTAGTAGTCGTTTGCTTTAAATTTAGGGCGAACAACCTGGTTAAGAATCCTTGATGCCTTAGTATCGGTCAGGTCGCCCTCAAGCCCTGTACCAACCTCAATGCGCATCTTTCTGTCATCTTTTACTACCAAAAAGAGCACACCGTTGTTTGTCTTATCGCCTATCCCCCACTCGCGTGCTACTTTCAGCGAATATCCTTCAAGGTATTCATCGTTGCCGAGTGTTGGAATAATCAGTACACCTAGCTGGTAGTCCTTTTCTGTACGACCTTGGGTAATTTGCCCAGCCAAAGACTCAATTTGTTGCTCACTTAGCGTTGACGTCTGATCGATAATCGGCCGCTCAAGAGACGGTGCGCGTGGCACCTCTAATGCCGTCACGGAAGCACTTCCAATAAGGAGAAGACTCCCGATTCCAGTCAAGCCAATAACAATCCGACGCCACATGATATGTAATCAACAATTAGTTAGCGAAGTCGATAACGGGAGCCTTTTCAACACCCTTTTCGGCTTCAAAATAGTTGCTCTTTGTGAAGCCAAACATACCGGCAACAATATTCGTTGGGAATACTTGAATCTTTGTATTGTAGGTCTGTGCCGCTTTGTTGTAGTCTGTGCGCGCGACATTCACGCGATTTTCAGTACCTTCAACTTGCGCTAGCATGTCTTGGTATGCCTGTGTCGACTTAATATCAGGATACTGCTCCGCCACAACCAATAGACGGCTAAATGCGCTACTCATTTCGGTTTGTGCTGCCTGATATTGCTGAATCTGCTCAGGCGTTGCCTTACTGATATCGATCTGAGTGCTTGTCGCTTTGGCGCGCGCTTCTACTACTTTTGTGAGTGTATCTTTTTCGAAGTTAGAAGATCCCTTCACAACACCGATTGCCTGTTGCACGAGGTCTGCCCTGCGCTGATACTGCGATTGCAAATCGCTCGCTTTTTTTGTTACTTCCTCACGAGTTGTTACTAACCCGTTATATGTTCCACCGAGAATCATCCCGATCACCAACAGTACGGCGACAACGATTCCAGGCACTGCCCATTTGCTTTTCATACATTCTCCTTATTGTTATCACTCCCAGTATAGCGTACTTATTTGCACTACACTACCTGTCTTCACGAGAGGCATTATCGAGATAGGCATCAATAAACTCATCCAACTTACCGTCGAGCACGCCCGCTGCATCGCGTGACTCATGTTTGGTACGCGTATCTTTAACCATAGTATAAGGATGTAGTACGTAGTTGCGTATTTGAGCACCCCAACTTGCCGATTCGCCTGCTCGCAGCTCAGAAAGTGTCGATGCATGTTGCTCTATCTGCATTTGGGCAAGCTTTCCGCGTAAAATCTTTAGGGCCGTTTCCTTATTTTGCAATTGGGAACGTTCATTCTGGATTGCTACTACGGTGCCAGTTGGAACATGGGTAATCCTGACTGCACTGTCGGTCGTGTTGACGCTTTGTCCACCATGACCACCACTGCGGTATACGTCAATTTTTAGATCTTTCTCATCGATGTGTACTTCGTCTGGTGCATCAATTTCAGGCATGATTTCAACGAGGGCAAAGCTTGTCTGGCGCAAATTATCACTATTAAACGGGCTTAGTCGCACCAGTCGATGCACCCCATGCTCACCACGGAGCTTTCCATACGCGAACGCACCACGCACAACATACGTAGCATTTTTTATGCCCGCTTCTTCACCCGTAGAGCGCTCAACTAATTCAGTCGACATTCCTGATTTCTCAGCCCAACGTAAATACATTCGTTCGAGCATTTCTGTCCAATCTTGCGCGTCAGTACCACCAGCACCTGAACTCAGTTTAATAATTGCGTCGTGATCGTCATATTCACCATTAAATAGCAGTTGTTTTCGTAGCGCGTTATAGTCTGAAGTTAGTGTTTCAATTTGCTGTCCAATCTCATGAAGCAACGATTCATCACCCATAGCAAGCAACTCGACTACCTCTTGAATATGCCCCTTTAACAGCTGCCATGGCTCTGCGCTAGCCCTCAATGCTGCCGCCTTGCGGGATAATAGCGAGGCATCTTCGGGGTTATCCCAAATGGATGCATCAGCTAAACGTTGGTCCAGTGCGGCAAGTTCACTCACCTGAGCCTCAACTTTAAGCTTTTGATAGGCATCATCAATAAGGCGCTGTAAGTCGTGGGCTTGCTTTTCAGTAGGTTGCATCACCCCTATTATACCACTGGAAACAAGCGCTAGTTTACTGTATACTGAGCTCTATGCAAATCGGTGTATTTGACTCTGGTAAAGGTGGTAAACTTGTTGCTCGCCAACTGCAAAAAACACTTCCCTCATGTACGTTTGTCGTGGTTGATGATTCCAAGAACGTTCCTTACGGGAGTCGCGCCGAACAAGAGATTATTGAACTTACTGAAACGGCCATTCAGCCACTCCTCGCTACCTGTCCTATTATTGTCATTGCGTGTAATACCGCTACAACAGCTGCAATTGCGCACTTACGCAACACGTATCCACGCACCAAATTTATTGGCATTGAGCCAATGATTAAGCCCGCTCAGGCTACCACAAAAACTGGGCGGTTTACTGTCCTCGCTACCCCGCATACCCTTGCGAGCAAACGCTACAAAGAGCTCAAAGACACCTTCGGATCGATGGCTACCATTGATGAGCCAGACACTAGGGACTGGGCGAGGAAAATTGAAGATGACCAGGCGCACGCGATTGATCTCTCACCGATAGTAGCAAGCATCGACCAGGGCAGCGACACCCTAGTGCTTGCCTGCACTCACTACATCGCCCTCAAGGATTCTCTTCAAGCAACGTATCCCGCAGTAGCGGTACTCGAACCTACCGAGGCTATTGCTCGGCAGCTGGCTCGCTTGATTGCTGAGCAGTCGTAGGTGGCAATGCCGGCTCGACGTAGGCCTTCCACCTATCAATATGGCTCAGGCGTCGCACCAAGAATGGGTGTGTACTAAAGGTTTGGGCGAGTCGGTTCATTGGTCGTTCTGCCATGTACTGTAACCATTGCCTTGCCGTCTCGTTCATCGCCTTTGATACATCGGGACCAACGTGCACTTTTATCAGCGCCTGCTTTACTAGTTCTGAATCGCCCATATACATGAGTGCCAACCTGTCACAGGTTAACTCACAGCGCCGTTGCCAAAATCCAGCAATCCATGAACCAACAATGTTGATAATTGGCACCACCAAAAACGGTGCCAAATAAATAGCTGCGTGCGTATGACCATACTTAATATGGCCCATCTCATGAACAACCACCGTCTTTAGCTCGTCATGAGTAAGGTAGCGTATAGAACCCGAGTTGAGCACGATAGTATAGGGCTTAATGAAACCAAAAGCATACGCATTAATCATAGGGTCTTGTGTCACAAAAATTTCTACTCTAGGCATCTCAAGGTCTGCTGCCACAGTGTTTGCCCAGTCGCGTAACCATGCAAAATCACTAAATTCTACCTGTAACGAATTACCAAGCATTGTTTGCCTTTGCATGCGGGTAAGAAACATGCCCAGCAGCAATACAACTGCAAAAACCACCAAGCTTCCTATGAGCGTCGCTACGAGGCCGACAATAATAGCACTCAGTGTTTGGCTACTCGAAGCAAACTCTTCCCCAGTAAAGTAGCCAAATAAGAAATAGGCCCCCGACAATAAGAAAAATACGAGAAAGGTCATAGCAAGCACCACCAAATCACTCGAAGAAAAAGCACGACGTACTGCTAGTTGCCCTTTTGTATATTGCTGTTGCATTACAACTCCCCCACGGCGGCGATAAACTGATCGCCCCGATCGCTATAGCTTTTATATTGATCAAAACTTGCACTTGCTGGGCTTAGTATCACTTGGCCGCCTGGTTTTGCGAGCCCATATGCTGTTTTAACAACCTCTTTCATGCCACCTGTCTCGCGCTGAACAAATACGCCCCGCTCCTCACATAGCTGCTGAATTTTTTCACCCGTCTGCCCAATAGCTATTACCTGGGCATTCGTCCGTCGACATTCGTCCACAATGCCACTATAATCAGCCCCCTTATCTGAGCCACCAAGAATGATTACACTTCCTTCACCAAATGCCTTAAGCGCAGCGATCGCTGACCCTGGAGTTGTAGCAATACTATCATCGTAGTATGCCACCTCATTAACGTGACGAATAAACTTTAGTCGATGTGGCAAGCCCGAAAAATTACGCAGCCCGCCCTCAACGAAACTTATGTCTTCAAGTACGCGAAGGGAGGCACTAATGGCGGCGCATGCGTTCTCGCTATTGTGCGCACCCGGAATTTGCAGCGAGTCTATTGAACAGATAGGAGTGTCGTGAACAAAAAATGTATTCGTATCAATATATACCTCACCATCATCCTTTATTGCATACCGGCTACTAGCACCACCACTTTGCTGAGCAATTTTCGCCGAATAATGGTTAGTAGGATGAAACAAGGTCACATCATTGGGGGTCTGCCATCGAACAATGTTCGCCTTTGCATCAACATATTCATCGAATGTTCGGTGAACGTCAAGATGGTCAGGCTCGATCATGAGCACTACGGCAACCTGCGGGCTTTTTTCCAAGTCCCATAGTTGAAAACTACTTAGTTCAAACACAACAACATCACTGGGTTTAATCTGAGTAAGTACATCAAGAGCGGGAACCCCAATATTACCTACGAGATGCACTTTCTGGCCCGCTTCGCGTAGTATGGACGCGATCAGGCTACATGTCGTTCCCTTTCCTTTTGTACCAGTCACACCGATGATTGGCGCGGGACAGTTGGCGAAGAATTCGTTTGCTTGGGACCAAACTTTTCCTTCTGTGACAATGGAGTCAGGGCGCATTGGCGGGGTGCGCACAATCAGATCAAAGTCACCTAGCCTATCAAATGCATCATCAGCGACAATCGACTGAGCGCCTTCTGGCAGTGGATAGGCAGGTGATAACCGATTTGTCACAATCGTGACGTCGTCGCCCTTATCACAAAAATATCGATAACTCGACTGTCCTTCTGCACCATATCCTGCAATTGCTACTTTCACGATGACTGGCTCCTTATCTCCTGATTCATTTTCTCATACACGCTTCGTCGTTTCAAAGCCGAAGCTCCATCGGTGTTCCCTTGTTCTCCATACATCCACACTTCTGCGCTCAAGAATTCCCACATAAGGCGTTTCATCACTACTGGGTTAAGCTGGCGAATCAATTCATGGCGATACTTGTCACTCCAAATGGACTCATCGTATAAGTATTCTGCTGAGTAGCTCGCTATAATATCTTCCACTGTTAAACGGTTGCGTTGCTCCGCCGCCACGGCGTATTGTTGTGCAGCCGCAACGTCTGCCGCCTGCAAGGAACCATTAGCCACTCTTTGAAGTTCTTGGCTAAGAATAGTGGTGTAAGCGGCAATGTGATCTGGGGATGTATTCGTCCAAAACGATAGTGTTGATACCCCGTCCCTATTTACACCATATTCCATGCTCGCGGAATAGCAGATTCCTTCCTTGCGCAACCGACCATATATGATTGAATGGTCCGTATCCATCAGCAGGTGGCGTAGCGCAATAAGATGCATATGCTCTTCATGGCTAATCACTCGAGGGATAACAAACCGCACCACAGGGCACACTGTTGTCTCATGATCGCGGGCCACAATAACAGCATCCGTAGCGGGCTTGTAGGTATGCAGCGGCGGCTTCATGTAGACTCCACCGTCCGGGAGTGGCCATGACTCAAGCAAGTGTATAATGGTTGTTTTACGTTCCTCAGTAAGCTTGCCAACTATAACAAAACGTAGGTTTGGGTGGGTATACGTTCGCTCATAATGCTTAACGACATCGTCAAGAGTAATCTGCGGAATTGAGGCGATCTCTTCTTCGATTGACGGCGTCTTGCTCCCCACCGAACGCCACGCTAGGTGGTTCATTCGTACCCAATCGTCATCCACATACTGACCCAGCTCTTCGAGAATCGTTTCTTGCTCGTTCCTTAGAGCTTCTTCAGTAAACTTTGGTTCAACAATTTGTCGTAGCTGCAGGGTGAATATCCGCTCCCACTCAAGATCAGGGCAGTCACCGTAATGCTCGATCTGTGCGGCATTTGTCAATGCATTACTATACGCACTATTCTTGGTAAAATCGCGGCTGAACACATCCGCATTCTCGTAGTCACGAGGTTCATTGCAAAGCATATGCTCCGTTAGGTGCGCGATTTGTGTCTTACGTTTATCGATGACCATTTCATCACCGGCGTTAAAGACGAGCGTATAAGAAAAAACCGTTGCATCGGGTACATCGATGAGTAGCCCCTTGCTACCCGTTTCAAGTGTCACTTCTTGTACCGTATGTCGTAATGACATGCCCTACCCCTTATTGAATATTGTTTCTAACTTCTCGTTTAATTTCACCAGATCATCTTTTTCACCGCTACTCACACCAGCAAGCACCCATGTATTGTGCGCCAAAAACTCACGCGCCGTAGCAAGCATTCTATCAAGAGTGATACTACGAATTGCATCGGGAACTTTTTCATAATCTTTCACAAACCCATCACCAAAGTAACGAGCACTGTAAAAATTGCTAATTTGCGATACCGTTTGTGCGCCCATTTGGTGTCGGCCCAGTGCGTATGATTTGGCCGCATCGAGCTCTTCGTTGGTAATTTTTCCATCCATTACCGCTTTTACTTCGCGTACAATGATATCAAACAGTCCATCGGCAGTGTCTAAGTTTACCTGACCCCCGAAATCCCAGCTGCTGTCATGAAAACCGACACTCGTATCGCTAAACATACCGTATGCGAGGCCTTTTTTGCGAGCTGCACCGTATATACGAGAATGCATGGTGCCTGTTAAAATCTGGTCAAGGCACGCCATTGCTTCGGCCTCTTCGTCGCTAAGTTCACGTGGCAATGTCATACTCCATCCAAATGTAAGATTGCTTGCTTCTTTACGACGAATAAGTGTAGGGTTACCACTCCTGAGTTCATCTTTTGGCACATCAAACCGTTCACCCCTGGGTAGCTCCCAGTCTTCGAGCATACGTTGAATTTGCGCCTTCCTTCCATCGAGTTTTCCGGCAACTACAAAACGCATGTTATCTGTGGTGTGCGTTCGCCTGTGATGCTCACGAATATCTTTTAGCTGCACGTTGTGAATTGTCTGCAACCGCTGCCAAAACGTATACACATCCTCGCCAAGCAGTTGTTGAATTTTTGGCCACAATACCCGATTGTGGTTATTCAGATAGCCAGTTAGTTCGCTTTTTACATTACCCTTCTCCGCTTCAAGCTCAGTCGTGTTAAACTTTGGCTGGCAAATTGCAACCTGCTGTAATTCAAGAATCCTTTGCCATTCAAAGTCTGCGCAGTCGGCAACATATACCATAGATAAATCACTCGTATAGGCATTGTGGTAAGCGCCGTTCTTGGTAAACTCCGCCTCATAAGCATGCTCGCTTTTAAATTGAGCATTTGCTCCAAACGCCATATGCTCCATAACGTGGGCGGTTTCGTAAATATCTTTGCCCTTTACGTATCGGTTTCCTGCTCGGAAATGGAATTGAAAGCTCATCACCGTTGCTCCCGGAATGTCAATCAATAAACCTCGTGCACCATTCTTGAGCCGAACTTCTGTGGTGGTGTGCTTCATTTTAGTGCTTCTTCTTGCGATTCTGGCGCGCGGCCTTCTTTTTCTTTCGTGCAGCATTGCGCTGACGATTTACTTCGGAACTCGTTTTGCCTTTTTTAATGGACCCATCGAAGTCGTGATCGCGGTTCATCTCGCCACCCGTCACTTCATTCACACCACGTTCTACCGAAGTCTCGGCTAACTTTGTAAGCTCTGTCTCATGTTCATCATCAACTGCCTCGCGGGTAATGGCATCACTTCGATGCACATGATAAATTGCCCGCAGGACTTCATCACGTAGCGTAGCCTGCAAACTATCGAAGAGCTTCTGTGATTCGCTACGGTACTCAACCAATGGATCCCGCTGGCCGACACTACGCCAGTGAATACCTTCGCGGAGGTGTTGCATGTTTTCAAGGTGCTGCATCCATAGTGTGTCTAGTACCTGTAAATAAACCTCACGTTCAACGCCTCGGATGAGCTCTTCGCCCAATTCCTTTTCTTTGGCTGTATAAAGTTTTTCTGCAGCCGCCTGTGCAAGCTCGCGTCGCTGCTTATCGCGCTTCTCGCTGCCTATTTCGTTGACTTTCTTATCGTCAACAGGGACAACGGCGGTAAATTCGTCAGCAAACTTTGGATTATTCTTTGCGGGTACAACAGTAAGCTCGGTGATTTTTTCGCTGAGTAAACGTTGAATTTCAGGCTTAATATTGTCACCATCAAGAATTTTGCGGCGCATAGTATACACTACTTTGCGATGACGGTTGATCACATTATCGTACTGCACCACGTTTTTGCGAGTGTCAAAGTTATAACCTTCGACCCGCTTTTGAGCAGCTTCAAGCGTTTTGCTTACTGCCTTGTTCTGAATTGCTGTTTCCTCATCCACGCCTAATCGATCCATCAGAGCTGCAATTCGCTCACCCTGGAAAATGCGCATCAAATCATCTTCAGTACTTACATAGAACTGCGTATCACCCGGATCACCCTGGCGGCCACCGCGCCCACGGAGCTGGTTATCAATTCGCCTGCTCTCGTGGCGTTCGCTACCAATCACAACAAGTCCGCCTAATTCGCGCACGCCTTCGCCAAGCTTGATGTCGGTTCCGCGCCCGGCAATGTTGGTAGCAAGCGTAATTGCACCCTTTTGCCCGGCTTTCTCTACGATTGACGCTTCACGCTCGTTGTTTTTGGCATTAAGTATTTCATACTTTATACCTTCTTTATCTAACCAAGCAGCGATAAGTTCGTTCTTAGCAATACTTCCCGAACCCACCAGCACTGGGCGACCCTCTGCATGGTACGCCTTAATCGCTTCAGCCACGGCCTTAAGTTTACCTTTTTCGGTCTTGTAAATAAGATCTTCATGGTCGATACGAGTAATAGGTCGGTTCGGCGGTACAACCACAACATCTAGGCTATAGATTTGTTGAAATTCCTCAGCTTCAGTGAATGCCGTACCGGTCATACCACTGAGCTTGTTGTAAAGACGGAAGTAGTTCTGGAATGAAATTGTTGCCAGCGTCATACTCTCTTGCAGTACGGGCACACCCTCCTTTGCTTCAATCGCTTGGTGAAGCCCTTCGTTGTAGCGGTTACCTTGCTTGAGTCGACCGGTATGTTCGTCAACGATAATTACTTCACCGTCATTAGTTACCACGTAGTCTTTATCACGATGGAAAAGCGTTTGTGCACGAAGGGCTTGATCCATGTGATAGACACTACGGACATACTCTGGCGTATAAAGGTTTTTAATACCAAGGAGCTTCTGCACCTTCTCGACACCTTCGTCGGTCAAGGCAACACTACGGCGTTTTTCATCAAGCACATAGTCTTCCGGTACAAGGCGTGCGGCAATTTTTGAAAACTGGTAGTAGCTATCTGGGTTCTCTGCTGCTGGTGCGCTGATAATAAGGGGTGTCCGAGCTTCATCAATCAAAATCGAGTCAACCTCGTCAACGATTGCAAAGTTCAACTCGCGTTGGCGAACTAGATCTACTTCGTTCACCATATTGTCGCGCAGGTAATCAAACCCAAACTCATTGTTGGTTCCGTAAGTAATATCTGCTTGATACGCTTCTTTACGAGTTACTGGACGAAGTTTTTTCATGCGTGCATCAGTATGATGCTCATTGTCATATTTGCTGTCATACACATACGAAGCTTCGTTAATAATAACACCAGTAGAAATGCCGAGAGCTTCATATATCTCACCCATCCAACCCGCGTCGCGCTGCGCCAAGTAGTCGTTAACTGTCACAATATGCACGCCTTTACCCTCAAGCGCATTGAGGTAGGCAGCCAGTGTGGACATAAGGGTCTTACCTTCACCAGTTTTTAGCTCAGCGACATTGCCTTCATGAAGCACCATACTGCCGATCAGCTGCACATCATAGTGGCGCTCTCCAATGACTCGGTCGGCCGTTTCGCGGACAAGCGCGAATGCATCGGGCAAAATGGCATCAAGGGTAACACCCTTCTTGCTAAGGCGCTTCTTTAGGACTGCCGTTTGCTCGCGCAGTTCTTTTTTAGACATCTTTTTGTATTTATCTTCAAGCGCATTTACCTCAGCAACACGTTTGTTAAGCCGCTTTAAAATCCGCTTTTGCGGGTCGCCAAAGATTTTTGTTAGTGCTTTATCACGATTGACCATGTATAACCCTCTGTCTCCTCTAGAATTTTCGTTCAAAACTAAGAACTATTATACCCTGTATAGACGAGAGATAAAAGAGGAAAGCACCGAAATTAACAGAGAAAATTATTGTTCGCGAGCATAGCTTCGCTTGAATCGGTCAAGCAGCTTGCGACGACCGACATGTGGAAGATTTTCTTGCTTGTATTTACGTAACTGGGTAGCTAGTTTTGCTTCTACAATGTCAACTGCAGCCAGTACATTCATCGTTGAGTCTTTAGCAGTAATGACTTTATCGGGCACATACAACAGTACTTCGACTTCATATTTATTGCCTTTATCGCGATTTACTTCAGCCACCTTTACTTCTGCACGCAAACTTTTGCGCGCATGACGCGGGGCTAACCTATCAAGTCCACCAATTTTCTTCTTAATATATTTTTTTGTTGAGTCGTCGGTAGTGTAGGCACCGACACCGGTTATTTCTACATTTGCGATCATTATAGACCCCTTTCGTATTAACCGTAGTGATACTTCTATTATACGCTATTCTTTGTGATGGCATCAACACCTATCGCCTGACTGATAGAAGTATAGCCATCTGCCTTGAGGAGCTTTTCAAGCCCGTTATTGATATCACCCACCAGCTGTGGGCCTTCGAAAATCATACCCGTAATGAGTGCGACAAGTGTTGAACCTGCCTTGATTTTTTCGTACGCGTCTGCTGCAGTAAATATACCCCCAATACCGATAATGACAAATCTATCACCGTATGCGTTATACGTCTGACGGATAAGTTTCGTCGATGTTTTCTGCGTAGGCATACCGCTTAAATTTCCCTTCACGACATCCGGTAGGTCATCGCGCAACGTAACCTGCTTGCGATCCTTAAGTAGGTTGCCGATACTCACCCCCCGCACATTGTGTCGAGCAACAACTTCAAGCAACATCCGGAACTCATTCCAAGGCTTATCAATAGGCATTTTAACGAATACGGGTCGGGTGAGCCCCAGTTTGTCGACTTGGTGTAGTAATTCCTCAAGCCTATCTGGCGTTGTAAACGGTTCTCCACCATATGTGTTGGGGCACGATATATTAATCTCATACATCTGACATACCCCTCGCTGCTCCAAAAGCGCAAGGCTTGTGCAATAATCTTTGATCGCCGCTTTGTCACTCACATTGTCTTTCGTGTTCGTCTTAGCTACCGATACACTGAGTGGAAAATCTGCAAACAGTCGCTTCGGCCAGTGTGCGAGTCGCTGAGCAATATACTCAACCCCTTGATTCGGTAGACCAGCATGCACAACTAAAGCCTTCGTGCGGGGCAATCGATAGAACCATGGCCGCGGATTACCGTCACAGGCCCTTGCAGTCACGGACCCCCCGACCATAAATCCAAATCCTACGTTGCGCAGCACACTAGGCATATCGATATTTTTATCAAACCCCGCTGATACTCCAACAGGATTCGAAAAGTGAATACCCAGTACATCTTGCTCTAACGCACGTGATGAGTGCGACCATAGTCGAGGCAGCTCTTTAATAATCGGTGATTTCTGAACAATTTTCGCAGTGCGGACCAACCGGTGATGTACGCCATCTGGGTGTAGTTTGAATAAAAGAGGCTTTGCAACTCTTTGGTACCCAACGCGCGTTACCCTACGAACGGCGTGCTTCATACTTTACAGCACCTCGCGACCAGCCATAAACGGCCGAAGCGCCTCAGGCACTACAACATCACCAGTTGCAGTTTGATAATTTTCGATTATTGCTACCATGCACCTACCAAGGGCAAAAGCAGTAGCGTCGTTGGTATGAATTAACTGCACGCCATCAGCAGTCCGAACGCGTGTTTGCAATCGTCGAGCCTGATAGTCGGTCATATAGTCAGCGGTATGTGTCTCGCGATACTTACCCTGCCCTGGCAACCATACTTCCATATCGACACCACGAGCATTTGGCTTCCCGATGTCTACTGTGCACTTCATGAGTACGTGGTATGGCAACTTTAACTGTTGCAGCAAATACTCTTGTATTGCGATGAAAAACAGGTGCTCGTTGTAGCTATCTTTCGCCTCTGTGAAGCTTTCCATTTCCAGTTTGTCAAACTGGTGCATGCGAATAAGCCCTTCCAAGTCTTTGCCATACGTCCCAGCTTCTTTGCGGAAGCTTGTTGCAAAGCCAAGGTATCGCAGGGGCAACTGAGTTGCTTCAAATATTTCACCGGCATGCATACTGCCAAGCACGTGCTCGGCACTTCCCTGTAACCATAGCTCCTCACCTTCAATCTTGTAGCGGTCATCGCTGGGCTGCAGTCTATCCATCTGATCATATGGCTCGGTGCGAATCATGAGTGGTGGCAATACTGGAACAAACGGACGTGTATCGATAGCCAGTCCTGCATCTTTTGCTATCTGGGCAAGTACTTCAGGATTAGTTAGTGTCGACATGACAAATTGGATAATTGCCTGCTGCAACATGACTAAGTCGCCCATTACATAGGCAAAGCGTGCACCTGCAACTTTAGCGGCGCGCTCTTTATCGAGCCACCCTTTTGCCTCTGCGATTTCGTAGTGGTTTTTTGGCTCAAAGTCAAATGCGGGAATATCACCCACCACCTTTACTTCTAAATTTTCATCTTCACTTGCACCTACTGGTACATCATCGTGGGGCATATTTGGGACCTGCTTCAGCAGCTCAATATATGCTGTATCTGCAACGCGCAAATGATCTTCTACCTCTGCAAGCTGTGTTTTAAGCTGCTTACCTTCTTCCACTAGCTCTGGCGCAGGTTTACCGCCCTTCATTTGGGACGATATTTCGTTTCGTCGTGTCCGAAGCTCGTCAACTTTTTGTTGCAACTCGCGTCGCGACTCATCGGACTCCAAAAGCTCAGCAATACTAATTTTATAGCCTTTTTGTGCCGCCGCTTCTTGAACACGGTCAGCATTCTCCCGAATGAAACGTATATCTAACATGTCTGTAGTATAGCGCACTTCGCCTCTATTGACACTATTGGAGGCGAACAGTCGGATTGCCTGTATGCGCCATAACCGCTCTGCGAGCAATGTCACGCAGTGTGGTGCGTCGGTAAAGTGCATTGGACTCGACAATCGCAGCGATCAATCGTGATTGCTCTTCTACTGAAGCACCTTGCCAATTGGGTATCCATAATGTCGGCTGCTCGAGTTTGCGCTCGGCAATTGGCAAACGCTCAAATGCATCATAGTCAACCGTGATTGCCAACTTGCCTTCGAGGTCGTTCTTCTGTATTAGCTCCGCTAGTTTCTTGGGCTTGTACAAAGGGAAAATTCCTACGGCGCCCACCCTTCCATCGGTATATGGCCGCACAACCCGCAACATTTCGGCTAAGGCTCTGCGTTGTTCGTCGGGGGTGAGATGCTGCATCATAAAAGCGCTAATGGCAACATCTACAGAATCATCTTCGAGTGGCAAGGCGGTGGCATCACCTGCTTCCCAATCACCACCTTTTGGCTCATGACGGGCATAGTCGCGATCAATCCGAATCACTCGCTTACCAGTGTGGCTCACCATATCTTCTGCGAATGGGCTATCTCCTGCAGCGACATCAAGAATGGTACTGACTTCACTTTGACCAATGAATCTATCAAAAGCTGCTCGATAAAGGCCACTGCTATGATCTGTTCGTTCAATAATTCGTTTTGGTTTTTTGATCACTATATTTTGATTATAGCATAAATACTATAAAAAATCAACTCTTAGAACTTAGCCTGTCACCCATATCAGCAGCGGCTCATGGGCCATCGGTCCTACTCCGTGCGTAAAGCTTCGATAGGGTCAAGACGCGCAGCTTTACGCGCTGGCAACCAGCCGGCAACAATAGCAATGACAACAAGCACCAGCAAAAGTGCACCAATTTGCCACCATACGAAGTTCAAAATTCGGTCGTCTCCAATATCAAGCCATTTTGAAATCTGCGGGTTGGCAAATGTGCCCACAATGTAGGCCGAAAGTGCACCAAGCAGTCCGCCCAAAAACCCGATCCAGGCCGCCTCATAGCGAAATAGCTTAGCAATCGCTCGTCGCGGCATACCTAGTGCCTTCATAAGGCCAATCTGGCTCGTTCGCTCAAGAACACTAATATACTGAGTATTAATAATGCCAAACACACTCGCAAACAGCGTGAGTAGGCCAAAGCCAGCTACGATTCCCTGTAGCGTATTGACAATCGCAAACAACATGCCCTGAGCATCCTTGGCCGTTTGCGCAGCGTAGCCCTTCTTTTCGAGCTCGTCCTTTACTGTTTGAGGATCAGTGGCTTTTTTGACCAATGCCGACACGCCCATATACTTACCCGCATTAGCCGAGCCGCTCGAGGCGAAATCATTAATCGTTTTTGCACTGTTCGCCGATACATAGAGCTTCGGCGCGCTGCCTAACGACATCGTGCTCTTTTTTTGCACTGCACGTACCGTAAACACGTAATTGCGCTCAATCGGTTGCATAAGCGCTTGTACCGCTTCGCTCCCGCCCTGCACAAAAGCTACTTTAATTTGTTCTTCGCTAACATTCGCTGTTGCCTGAGTAAACGTTAACGTGACCTTTTTGCCAATCAAATTTTCTGGTGCGACACCAAGCGTCTCGGCATAGGCCTGCGGCACCACTGCTTCACTATCGCTGATTTGCGAGCCAAGCGGCGGCAGCGCTCCGGCTTTTGCTTCATTAAGGACTGTCACGTCGTAGTAATCTACCGAGCCGATATACTTCTTGTCTTTGCCTTCAAATTGTATCCACTTTGCACCAAGCTGATACACTGGCACAATTGTTGTTAAATCACCCCTTTCTTGCAAATACGTCACGTCTTTTTCGTTCATCTGCTTCAAAGTTGCACCTGGTCTTCCCCCCATAGAAGCTGACACATCAGGATCATATTCTCGGAGTCCAACATCGCCACCCTCACCAAAGAGCGACTTATCTTTAACAACAAATATCGCTTGTGGGTCGACGTTGTTTTTAAGAAGCTTGTCAGCATAGTCCCGAGTACCTTGACCGGCCGCGAGTGCCATTGTTAACGTAAAGGCACCGACAGCGATTGCCAAACTTGTGAGAATTGTTCGCCCCTTCGCCTGGCGTAAATTGCGTCCGGCTCGTTTCATTATGTCAGCGCGTCTCATTTTTCACCTCCAAGGACTCGTACCACTTTGCCATCTTTGATATACACCTGCATATCACAGCGTTTTGCAAGATCAATGTCGTGGGTTACGACAATCAGCGTGGTGCCATTCTTTTTGTTGTAGTTAAACAATAGTTTTTCAATCGTAGCGCCAGTGACACTGTCAAGGTTACCGGTCGGCTCATCAGCAAAAAGAATTGTTGGTTCGTTCACAATCGCACGAGCAATCGCAAGGCGTTGTTTTTGGCCACCACTCAAATCACGAGCTCGTTGCTTCTTTCTATCGAGTAGGCCTACGGCATCAAGCGCTTTCTCAATTTTTGCTTTTCGTCGACGCAGTGGCACGCGAGCTATCTCGAGCGGCAAACTAACATTGTTGTAGCAATTCTCATTACCCTGCACAAAAAAGCTCTGAAAAATAAAGCTCATTTGCTCACTACGAAACTTATCGACATCTTTTGGTTTGAAGGTAAGAATGTTATCGCCGCCAATCAGCACTTCGCCTTCATTTGCGCGGTCAAGGCCGCTCATGACGTGCATTAACGTACTTTTGCCACTGCCGCTCTTTCCAACAATTGCAACACTTGCTCCATCTGGAATCTCAAATGATACATTGTCGAGTGCTGTGAAGATATTTTTCTTTTTGCCGTACGTCTTTGTGACGCCCTGCACCTCAATCATAGACCCTCCTTGGCTATTGCTTATTATTATACATAACTTGTATCTATTGTATATGGGGTGATGCTTATGCTATGCTAACAACAGAAAAAGAGAAAAACAGACATGGCAAATCGGCCTCGCAATCAAGGAAACTCCAAAAACCACAACAATGGTCCTACTACGTCTGCCGAAAAGCAGCCGCCTCTTAGTGAATACGACAAGAAAATTCTTGCCGTCCCTACTCCGCTAGAGCTCGCATCGAAGCCAGGGAGCGAAACGACACACATAAATGCCCAGGCTGCGTACGATGAGATGCAAACAGACCTTGATAGCACCGTGGCATCACTCAAGCAAGATTACGATAACGGCAATCGCTCAGGCAATGCACACGTGAGTCCTGCCGGTCCGGGGCTTGATAGCTTAAACCTGCTCGCTCTCATAGCTCACCAAAAAGACAATCAAAAGAATGCGTACAACCAAGCTCCCACACCAAGCGCGACGATGGCTCAAGAAATTATTACTGCCTATCCTAACCCCAAAGATATCCTTGTTCTCGCCAACCATCACCTTGAGCAAGTAGTAGCGCTTAACCAGCGTCGAGGTATAACGGTAGACATTGGCAAAGAACGCAACGTACTGTACCGTGTCATGAAAACGATATACGGTAAACGTTTTGAAGAATTTGAGAACCAGGCCGCAGCTGAAGCAAGCGAACAAGCCGCCGCTCAAGCTATGCAGCAGCAAGAAGCCCAGGCACAGTTGGCCCTTGAACGTCAAGCGACTGCCGAACGCCAGCTTGATGAAGAAATGAAGTACAATGGGCGCGAGATTATTGCCAATTCTAAGGCAAATTCATTAGAACGCCGGCGCCGGATGGACGTTGCTCATCAGCAAATGCAAATGCAGCTTGCTTTGAAGCGCAATCTCCTTTCATCACCTAAACAGGCTATATTAGCATGGCGAAAGGATAGCGCAGAAGCAAAATTGCGACGCAAACAAGCAAAACTCGGTACGAGTATGTTTGGGTTCATTAATCGCCGCCGTGCACGATCCGTTGCCAAAGCCTCTAAACAATTCAACGAACGAAGCGCTATATATTCCGCTCACAAACGCATGATGGATGGGCGTGTCGCACAAGTTGACGCCGATGCGGCGGCGCGCAGAGAAGCATACAAAGAAAAAATACGGCAGTATAGTGAACAAAAAATTCGTGCACTTGAGGATAAAAAGCGACGCGTTGCTGTTGAACAACGTGAGCTCCACTACCGCAATCAAGGCATGCGTTCACGTGAAGCTAAACTAGCTGCCAATAATTTGAGTGAACTTGACCGCAAGAAGATTCGTGCGGCAGCCATTAAGGCCGCTAAGCGCGAGGCAATACGTAACGGGTACGACCCAGGAGCCGATCATGACCGTGATTAATAAACAACTGCTTGCAGACATCGGCATTATATTATCAGACGAAGAATATGCGAGCTTTAGTAAAGAATACGAAGCTGAGCTTGATGCGCGCATCGTCAATGAAATCGTTGAAAGCCTCTCCCCCGAGCAGCTCATACAACTTAATCACTACAAGAATGGTCCCGAGCAGGAGCTCCAACGGTGGCTACACGAGAACGTGCCCAAGCTGAGTGAAATCGTTGAACAAGAAACAAGCATACTGCTTGGTGATATAGCAGAGAGCAGTGAGGGCTTCAACGATAATAGTTAAATATTCCTACTCTATCCCGTTAATCAACATAAAGTTAAAGGAACTATCATGGAAAGAACGCCGCGACCACTAGCTGAAGCGCCCGAAGATATGCCACCAGCTGAACATGCCGTTGACACTGCCGTTGACGCCCCATTAACCCCAGAAGAACAGCACGATGCCCAGACACGTCTTGCCGACGCCGAAATCTTAGGAAAGTCTTTTCAAGTTCGTATCGCTATCGACCGCAACGTTACTTCAGCACTCAACAAAGTCCAAGAAAAGAGAGCCGAGTGGCGCAATGCCCTCAGTGCCCCTAAGCAAATGTATTTGGAAAACAGATACGAAGCTGCTGAGGATAAATACCAGCGCAAAGCTATAAAAGTGGGCACGAGTCACTTCAAGTTTATTAATAACCACCACCAACGCGTCGCCAATAAATATAAATCCAAGCGTGACATGGCGGCAGGCAAGCTTAACGCACATACTGCCAAAATGGAAGGCCGGCTCAAGAGCAGCGAAAAATACAAGACTGATCACAATCGTTTACATCAACGCAAAATTGAAATGTATAAAGATCGTAAATCACTTGCGGAGGGCCGCAAGGAACTACGCAGAGCACGCCGAGACATGCTTCGCGACGGCAAGTCACGTATGGAGGTCACCCGCGCACTGCAGCGCGTCAGTCCTGATCAGATGAAGCGAATCGGCGCTATTGCCTGCGTCCGCGAGCGTACTGTGCGTGAAGCGGGACACCTAGAAAAACAGCAGCGCAAAGCTTCTAAGCAGGAAGCTAAGCTCGACACCGAGTTGGCGACTACCATGGAATTTGCCGAAGATAGGCGTGAATCACTCGAGCGTGCGCAAAAATCAATTGGCGGATTTGAAAACTTCGCTAAAGATGCGCGCGACAAAGCCACCTCCCTGCAAGAGAAGCTTGATGAACTGCCAGAGGATTCTGAAGAGCGCGCCGAAGTAGAGCAAGAGCTTGCTGAAGCACAAGAAAAGGCCGAAAAGGCCGAAGCGCTCCTAGCGCGCCAAAAAGAAAAAGTGGCAGATCTCGAAGATCAAATCACGCACCTAAGTGCGCAGGTTGAGCAGCAGCGCGCCAAAGTACAACAGCATGCTGAAACTGTCGCTTCCCTGCACCGTCAATCTACCGAGCACAGTGCACGTGTTGAGCAGTTTAATGCTCAAACCGCAGCAGAGCTTGGCGGCATGCGCCAACCCGAGCCACCGCAGGCCGCGCCGGCAGCTCCTACACCCGCAACCCCACAGCCATCAACTACTAATGAACCAGAACCAGCAGAAAGGAACTAACCCATGGCATTACTTACCCGCGATTTTTTGACAGACCTAGGCATTCAACTTGACGACGCTAACTACCAGGCACTGTCTGAACATTTTGAAACAACTCTTCACGAACGTGTGATTGCCGAAATTGTAGAAGAACTCACGCCCGAACAGGCCGAAGAGCTAGCCAACCTACAGCAAGGTGATGAAGCTACTGTGCAACAATGGCTCACGGAAAACGTACAAGACTTAGCCGACATCGTTGCCGACGAAGTCGATATTCTCCTTGGTGAAATCGCCGAGAACAGCGAAGCTATTTAACCAACGCATTCCGCTAAATGAGAAACCGCCGCGCTAGCGACGGTTTCTTTGTAATCAACACGAGTCCGACTACTCCACTCCGGCTTGGTGGCTATAACCCCGCTTCTGGGTAAATCTGTTTTGTCACTTCATCATACTCATGACGTAGCTGTGGAAATGGCACCCCTTCGCGGGCGGTCACGCCTTCAAACATCCAGAATACGCGTTCGCTATGGCCCCATCCACAGGCAGGTGGCATACCGTATTCGAGCATCTC
>DDEW01000016.1 GCA_002336935.1 Candidatus Saccharibacteria bacterium UBA1944 | reverse complement strand
AAATAAACAATACCCCACTATATGTAGGGTATTGTGGTGTGCGTGGCTTGTTTAAGCAATAGAGACAACGGTATATGTTGTGTCACCCTTTGGGGTGCTAATCGTAGCCTTATCACCAACCACCTTACCAAGTAGCGCAACACCAATTGGCGATTCATTGCTGATCTTACCATTCAGAGGATCGGCCTCAACAGGCCCAACCAATGTATAGCTGAATTTTTTCGCACCGTTCTTTACTTCCACAGTACTACCAAGCTGCACTTTACTACTTTTACGGGTTTTAATTTCTTCAGCATTCATCAAAATATCTTCAATTTCAGCAATACGGGTCTCAACTAACCCTTGCTCCTCGCGAGCGCTGTCGTATTCAGCATTCTCACTCAAATCACCGTAATCACGAGCTTCTGCAATCTTCTCTGCAATCTCGCCACGACGACTCTTTAGGTCTTTTAGTTCGGCCTCAAGCTCTTTGCGGCCAGCTTCTGTAATCTGGTATGCTTTTTTCATAATTATTACCTCTAACTACCTACAAGCCCGA
The DNA here is from genome assembly GCA_002336935.1 of Candidatus Saccharibacteria bacterium UBA1944. Lineage (GTDB taxonomy): Bacteria > Patescibacteriota > Saccharimonadia > Saccharimonadales > Saccharimonadaceae > Saccharimonas. The sequence continues at coordinate 44,900 of DDEW01000016.1, read as the reverse complement.
TTGAAGGACCTAACCTCATGATTAGTGTTGTACATCCCTCCAAGACGTCTGTAAGTTAGTTCAGTTTACCAAGTAACTCATCGTGTGTCAATAGCACTGTTTCACCACTGTTACGAGGGGTAAATTCGTACTTATTTTCGGCCAAATTCCGATCACTCACCGTTACTCTATACGGGATACCCATTAGTTCTGCATCGGCAAACTTTGCGCCTGGTCGTTCATCGCGATCATCGTAAATCACCTCAACTCCCCTACCCATCAGTTCGTCATACAGTTCGTCGGCCTTTATGCGTGATCCATCACCGCCAATTTGTACTAAGTAGACTTTTGCTGGCGCAATTGTAAGTGGCCATACAATACCTTTATCGTCTGCAAACTTTTCAACAATTACACCCATCACCCTAGTAATACCGATCCCATATGATCCAAGGTAAACGGGCTTTTGTACGCCATCTTTGTCAGCGTACATGACACCCATTTGCTCACCCTTTTCGGTCCCAAAATTAAATATATTACCAACTTCAGCCGTTTTCACTGGCTCCATTTCTTCACGACTTACACCAAGCTCTTGTATAGCATCTTCGAGCACCTCTTCGTTGACAGCGATGTTCTTGCCGCGGTGCAAATATACAATGTCCTCGCCCGCGTCACAAATTGTTTGGAATTCATGGCTAAACCTAGTGAAGGCACCACCGCTCGCAAATGTTACATAGGTGTCCTCACCGATGCCGAATCGCTCGTAGCAACGCTTATATGCTTCGATTGTTTGAGCGTAAAACGCCTCTAAATCTTCAGCCGATGAGTGCAGCGAATACATATCTTTCATCACAAATTCGCGACCGCGCATGATGCCACTTTTCGCACGCAACTCGTTGCGAAGCTTAGTCTGAAATTGGTAGACTTTCGCTGGCAAATCTTTATAGCTCTTTATATACTGCTGCATCATTTCCATGATTGGCTCTTCATGGCTCCATGCCAACCCAATATCTGTGCCATCTTGCAGCTTTGTCTTAAACCAAATATCAACGATTTTCTCATCCCATCGGGTTGTCGCTTCCCAAGTTTCTTTGCTTTGCAAATTAGTCATAATGAGCTCTTGACCACCAATAGCGTTCATCTCTTCGCGAACAATTTGCTTGATGTTCTCGAGTACCCTTAACCCTAGTGGCGTGTAGGCATATACTCCCGCCATTACCTTATAAACAAATCCAGCCCTTATGAGCAGTTGTGCATTGCGGGCTACTTCGTCAGCAGGTGCGTCTTTTAGTGTGCGTGTAAAGTTTTGTGATAATCGCATAATCGCTCCTTATTGTACAATCTTTGTACCAGATTGACCAGCAAGTATCGCCTCTATTGATCCTTCGACTGTTGCATGACCAATATACACTTCTACTCCAGCCGCCAGCGCAGTTCCGGCTGCCATTACCTTGCTATCTGCGCCGCCTTTGCCCGCGGTCGACTTTACTGGCATCACGTGTTTTTGCACTTCTGCAAGCGTTACGAGCGCCACCCGCTTTTGATCAGGAGTACCAAAGTTCGCCTGTATACCGTCCTGATCAGTTAAAAGCACTAAATGCTTCGCCCCTAACGCAACGGCAACATTAGCGGCCAGTTGATCATTATCGCCAAACGTGATTTCATCAAAACTCACTGCATCATTTTCGTTCACGACTGGTACCGCGCCGTACTCCCACATACACTGAAGGCTCTGGGCCAAATTCGCTTTCGATACTGTGTGGTGCAAATCCTGCCGCGTCACCAGTACTTGCCCAATTGTCATACCTTCAAAGGCTTCACGCCAACGTCTTAGCAGCCCAACCTGACCAATCATCGACAATGCTTGCAAACGTGCAACTTCTTGCGGCCGCCGATTTAATTGCATTTGTGTTACCCCAAAACCAATTGCACCCGAAGTAACTAAAACAATATTATATTCAGCCTTGAGTGCTGTTATACTAGCAGCGACTCTATCAAATGTACTTGAGGGCGCTTCTTCAGCACTCAGCAGCGTACTTGTACCAACTTTTACAACCAAAACAGGTTTCATTTAGCCGCCCACTGCGTAAAGAACTGTATAGACAGTAAAGAATGCCAACGCGTTTTTTGCCATATGCAGCAGAATGCCCGCCCAAATGCTCCCCGTTAGCTCACGCAAGTAGCTCGCCACCATACTCAAACAAAAGACATCAATTGCAACATTGAGTTGCCCGTGTGCAATGGCGAAAAGCAAACTTACAACAATTGCTGCCGGCCAATAAGACAAATGCGCTTGGCGAAGCTTACCGTACAATAGCCCCCTAAACAATGCTTCTTCTACCACCGGCACTGCCACAACAAGCGCCAGAAATGCCCATACGCCCTCAAGCCCATACAGCGATGTCCTGCCCAAATCTTGTTGCTCTGCTGGATTAAAGAATGGTAACTGAGCAGCAAGCGTAAAAGCAATCATCGCCAGCGCTGCGTACACTACCATACCAGCAATACTTATTGCTACATCACGCCACAAAAGCATCCTGTGGAGTCCAATCACCCGAATATCTGGTAAACGAAGTTTGAGTAGTTTGGGCATTCCCATAAGCAGCAGTAGTGCAACAACCGACACTACCACACGCAACCACAACGATTCAATAGTACCAACCATTCCTACTCCAGGGATATACGCATGCACAAGCCAAGCTATACCAATAACGAGATACGATGCGATGATATAGCTTGCAATGGCAGCAACAATCCATGCTAGCCAAGTACGATAATTATCTTTTATAACCACCCCTACTTTTTTCATCTATCGAAACTTCCCTATATCAGCTATTGTTACCAACACGACGAGAGCCATCAGAACCATGAAGCCCGTTCCGTGAATCTTTTCTTCAAGGTCTTTGCCCAGTGGTTTTTTAAACAGCTTAAATAACGCAGTTACAAACCACCGGCCGCCATCAAGGGCGGGTATTGGTAGCACATTCATCACAGCAAGTGTTAACGATATAATCGCAGCGAGCATAATGACGTGTGTCGGTCCCGCTTTACCAGCAGCTGGGAAAATAATACCAAATATGCCTACCGGTCCAGCAACACTATCGCCGACTTGTGTCAACTTGGTGTTTGCGACTGCTTGGTCATTTTTATCAGGGCTAAGTTTCATCACTAATCCTTGAGCCGTATTAGCCAGCAACCCACCAATTCCCTGCAGCGTCACCCATGACATCTGTGCCGTTGTGCCAATTCCGACCAGCGGAGCCGACCAACTTGCGCGAATAAGCTCAAGCTGTGATGGGCTTGCGCCCAAATACCCTTTTCGGTCATCATTATTGGCGCGTAGTGGTATTTTCACACTATGCTCAACGTTGTTACGCGAATAAATAATTTCGACGGTTTTACCACTACTTTGTTTAGTAAGCTCAGACAATGCTTTGGCATTTTCAAGTGGCGCGCCGTTGAAGCGCAATATTTTATCACCCTGCTGCAGCCCCGCTTTTTCTGCTGGTAGCCCTGCGGTCACCGCGACAAGTTCCACTGGTTGGCTAATAATTTGCGCATCAGACGGTACATAGAACTGATTCTGCAAGATGTTCGGTATACCGACAGCTGCCAAAATTGAAAGCAATGTAGCTGCCGTCAACCAGTTCATCACTACGCCCGCCAGCAAAATCTGGGTCTTTTGCCAAAATGTCGCCGCACCATAATCACCTTTTTGGCGTGCAGCATCGTGCTCACCCTGCAACTTTACGAATCCCCCCAGCGGCAACCAGTTAATACTATACTCAACATTTTTGCCCAATATACTATTAGGCACCTTCTTACTCCACGCTTTGGGCGGGAAGCCAATGCCAAATTCTTCTACTACTACACCGTGTTTTTTGGCAACAAGTGCATGACCAAGTTCATGAACCACTACCAAAATAGTGAGTACAATTACCCCAATAATAACCCCTATTAGTATGTCCATCTATCCTCCAAATCGCCGACCACGGCGTGCATATTGCTTTAGTATAGCGGTTACATCCCGCTTTGTCATGTCTGGCCAAGCTTTATCAATAAACAATAGCTCGCTATATGCACTTCGCCATAACATAAAATTGCTTAGGCGTTGTTCGCCACTAGTACGCACTACCAAATCGCACGCTGGAACATCAGACGCATACAAATATTGCTCAATGTGCTCTGGCGTTACTTCTCCAGCTTTTATGCCACTTTTTATGAGCGCGTTCACCGCATCAGCAATCTCCAGCTGTCCGCCATAATTCAAACAAAGCAGTGCCTGCCCACCGGTGAGGTGCGCTGTTTTTGCTTCAGCCATTTCAATGGCAGCTATCACCTTTTTACTAAGGCGCTCACGACTTCCAAGAATTCTTACTCGAATATTGTTATCAATGAATATATGCAAATCATCACGCAGCACCCTCACTAATAGCGCCATCAGCCACTGCACTTCTGCTTTTGTACGCTTCCAATTCTCAGTGCTAAATACATAAGCACTCACATAGGGAACGCCAGCCGCTACTGTATCAAGAAGTACTTGCTTGAGTACTTCATATCCCGCCTTGTGACCTTCACGTGTCGACATCCCCCTGGCTTTAGCCCAACGGCGATTACCATCGACAATATAGCCTATATGTTGCGGAAGCTCAGACATTAGATTGTGAGGATCTCTTTTTCTTTAGCCTTAAATGCTTCTTCAATCTTCGCCTGGTGTTCATTCATGAGGCGCTCGAATTCTTTCTCAACAAGCTTCACATCATCTTCTGAAAGTTCCTTGTCCTCTTTTTTGCGCTTTGCTTCCTTAAGGCCATCTTGGCGGATTGTTCGCAGCACAATGCGAGCTTCCTCTGCCTTCTCGCTCACCTGCTTCACAAGCAATTTGCGTCGTTCTTCAGTAAGGGCCGGCACAGGTACGCGCACGATCCGCCCATCGTCACTAGGGTTGAGCCCCAGCGCTTGGTCATTACGAATCGCCGCACTAATCTTTTGGATGTTTGCAGGGTCAAATGGAGTAATCTGTAGTAGCTGAGCTTCTGGCGCGGTAACGTTTGCCACCTGATTGAGCGGCACTTCAACGCCATAGGCTTCTACCTTAATACCATCAAGCATACCCGAGTGCGCACGGCCAGTTCGGACCTTTTTCATCTCATTCTCTAAGTGCTCAACAGCACCAGTCATCTTCAACTCGTAACCATCTGTATCGAACATTCTACTTCTCCTTGTTTTGTTCTTAGTATAGCACCTTTAACAGATCACCCCGAGGTTGACTTTTTATGCTAATTGTGCTAATATTTGATTAGTTAAAAGATTAAAAGAAAATAAACAATGCAGAATACACCAGCAACAGAGCAAACGCCACTACTCTCGCCGCTATCTGTGGATGAGCGTATTTCGCAAGAGAATCATGCAATTTATCTCACCTCACACCCAGATGGAATGCAGCATACATCACGTCGAGCTATTATTATCGTTAGTGTTTGCACAATAGTGCTCCTCTTTGGTTCGGTCGGATTTGCCCTGCAACGTCCCCATAGTGAATCAGCTACTACGACAAGCTCCACAAAACTGAGCAGCGTTGATGATGGTAGTGTAGCCTCCGCAACTAATAATAACGAAGGCCCCCAGAGCAAGCCAGCTCTCACCGACACAGAAGCTCAATCTTCAGACGCACACCCGTCATCCACAGGCAATCCTCAGTCGCCTCAGCCATCTTCTTCAGTCGGCTCGAGCTCCCCATCATCAGGCTCTCTCCAACCTATTCCTAGGCAAGCCACTAGTCCTACACCAACGAATCCACAACCAACCCCCACGCCAACAACCCCCACTCCCATAAGCCCCACGCCAACAACCCCCACTCCCATAAGCCCAAGCATCAATGTAGCTACCTATAACATTCGTGCTACCGAGCTAACAAAATGGGACAGTACTCGAGCAAATGCCATTTTGGGCTATATAAAAACCGTGGATATTGCCGGTTTACAGGAAGGACGAAGCGATAGTATCCCATGGCTCACCACTCGCCTGTCATCCGTAGGTTATCGGCGCACCGTCAATCAATGGGCGCGTAACTCATTCTGGAAAACTAATCTTTTCACATTTATAAAGGAAGGCGAGAAACAACTTGACAGCGAGAAGGATCTTGTATGGGTCAAGCTAAGGCACACAAGCTCTGGTAAAGTTTTCTACTTTGCCGACGTGCACTTAGACGTAAGCAGCAGCACAAACCGCACTGCCGAGTTAAAGACAGCGCTTGCGTACATGGCAACCTACATGAAAGATGCGCCAATTATATTTGTTGGTGATATGAACTCTGAGCGCAACAGCAGCCAAGACAAACAAATTAGAGCTGCCGGCTTTCAAAACTCTTATGACGTTGCGTCAACAAAGATTCATATAACATATAAAACAACGCTTAGTGGCTTCACTGGCGGCACAACAGGAACTATTACAACAAACAGCTCTCATCAAATTGACCATGTATACATAAAAGGAAATCTCGCCGTTTCGCGCATTGAAATCGTTGCACAAAAAGGGTCAGACCACCTGCCTGTAGAGGCCGATATCGTACTAAAATAAAGCATGTATCTGGCCCTAGCGTGCCAAGTTCTAAGCGATAAAACTTTGCTTATTCTGTAACGCCAAGCTCAATACGCTTAAACTGGCGAACCACAATATTCTCGCCGCTCTTTGCAATCTGCTGCTTAATACGCCCCTCAACTGTCAACGAGTCGTCAAGAATGAACGCTTGGCTTAACAGTACTTGCTCAGCAAAGTGCTTTTTCAGTTGCCCTTCAACAATTTGCTCTCGCATGTTTTCTGGCTTGCTCTTTAGGCTTTCACTTTCGAGCAGTTCTTGCTTCACGCGGCTGTACTCCTCTTCAGGAATATCAGCTTCGCTCACGTACTTTGGCGCCATAGCAGCAATTTGCATAGCGATTTCGTGCGCCAGTTGCTTGAATTCATCAACGCGAGCCACAAAATCAGTCTCACAGTTTACCTCTACTACTACACCAATGCGACCACTATGCACATAGCTTTCAATCAAGCCAGCTCGGGCTTCACGGTCGCCTTTCTTTTCAGCCTTTGTCAGGCCCTTTTTGCGCATCTCTTCAAGCGCCTTATCAAAGTCTCCATCGGCAGCTACAAGCGCTTGCTTGGCATCAGTCAGGCCTACGCCTGTAAGTTCTTTCAGCTTTTTAATATCTTCAATTGTAACGCCCATCCTATTTCTCCTCTTTCTTCACACCTTCACCAACAGCCGCTACAAAGTAGTCAAGCAATAGCTGCAAACCTTTAATGGCATCGTCATTTGCTGGAATCACGTAGTCAACCATGTCTGGATTCGCATTTGTATCGACAACACCCACCACTGGAATGTCAAGGTTTCGTGCTTCACGAATAGCGTTGGCATCAACAAGCGTATCAAGGACAACCAGCACACCCGGCTTACCGTTGAGCTCTTTAATGCCACCGTACTTTACATTCAAAACATCAATCTCTTCTTGGAACCGCTGTACTTCAAGTTTGTTGTAGCGCTTTTCTAGGTCGCCTGAAGCCATGCGACGCTCGAGGTCCTTGAGCTTCTTAATCTGTGCAGTGACAGTCGCAACGTTTGTAAGCATACCGCCAATCCAGCGCTCAGTCACATATGGTTGACCGGCTTTTTCAGCGGCTTCTTTTACCGCATCTTTAGCTTGCTTCTTAGTACCCACAAACAGCACCTGCTTGCCGCTAGCAGCAACTTTAGTAAGGAATGGTAAAGCCTTATCAAGACCCTCAACCGTCTTAGTGAGGTCAATGATATGGCTATCTTGACGCTTACTGTGAATGTACGGCGCCATCTTAGGGTGCCAACGGCTCGTTTTGTGTCCAAAGTGAACACCAGCTTCGAGCAATGCTTTAATATCAACCTCTACGGCCATACTATTACTCCTTTTACCTCACTCGCCTGCCCTGAGATTCAGAAGTAATCCAGGCGAGTTGTGTCATTAAAATTTGTTACCGAACTATCATAGCAGAGAATTTACCCTTTGACAAGAGGTAGGTTATCTGCTAAACTCGTAAGGTTATGAAAAGCAGTATTCACCCACAAGACTATCGCCCTGTCGTATTTAGCGACGAAGTAGCGGGCTTTGCGTTCTTGACTCAGTCAACCGCACAAACGAGTGAAACCATCAAATGGGAAGACGGCAACGAATACCCATTAGTGAAAGTTCACATTTCAAGTAAATCTCACCCATTCTTCACTGGTGAGGAAAAGATTATCGACACAGAAGGTCGTGTTGACCGCTTCAAGGCTCGCGCTAAGGCAGCCGAAGAGCGCCGCGCCCAAATGGCCGCCAAAGCCAAAAAGGTCAATGCCAAGAAAGCAACCAAAACCGAAAAGTAAGCACAATGATCCGCCCGTAATTCGGGCGGTTCTGCTATAGTGAAATAAAGCCAAAAATTAAAAGGAAGAATTACATGCAACCAACTCAACCATCTTATATTCCAGAACCGCCAGTCAGTAATACTCAGCCTCACGCCCTCAATCACGCGCAGCACACCAACAAGCTAAAACTTATCTGGGGTTTAGTATGCCTCATTGCACCCACCGGAATCATTCTCCTTTCGATCGTTATTTATGCAGTAGTAAACTTTGTTAGCGCATCAAGCGGCAGCGGCTATGAAGCTTCATCTGGCCGCACCTTCATAAATATCATCATGTTCGGTCTCAATGCAATTGCTTTTATTACCTGGCTTCCCGGAATTATTGTGGGAATAATTCTTCTTGCAACAAGAAAACAAATTTAGCCAAACTTTATGTCTACAGGGACAACCCACCCCTGTAAATTATCACTGATATCTGATATAGTATAGTAGCGATGCCAAAAATTAGCCTCAATATAAATGAACTACGTGCCGAAAAGCAAGAACTCGGCGATTTTTTGGCGCGTCCCGATGCATACAATGACCCTGCTTTTGGCAGCAAAAACCGTCGTCTTACTGAGCTAGAAACAATCATCACCAAGGCAACAGAGCGTGAAAGCTTAGAGAATAACTTAGTTGATGCTCGTGAACTAGCACAAGGTAATGATGAGCTGGCAGAGCTCGCCAAAGCAGAAATTACCGAAACCGAACAGCGACTCGTTGCGCTTGAAGAAGAACTTTTTGTACTCCTCACTCCAAAAGATCCCAATGATGAAAAGAACATCATCATGGAAGTACGTGCAGGTGCGGGCGGCGACGAAGCATCCTTATTTGCCGCAGAACTTTATCGCATGTATTTACGCTGGTGCGAATCTCACGGTTACAAAACCGAACTCATGAGTGAAAGTGCCAATGAATCGGGCGGCTACAAAGAGGTTATCTTCAGTATTAAAGGTAATGCTCCCTACGCGCGTCTCAAATTTGAAGGTGGCGTTCACCGTGTACAGCGCGTACCTGTAACTGAGAGTCAGGGCCGTATCCATACAAGTACTGCTACCGTTGCAGTGCTTCCTGAAGCGGAGGAGGCTGATATCCAGATTAGCCCAAATGACCTGCGAATCGATGTATTTCGTAGCGGTGGTCATGGTGGACAAAGCGTCAACACAACCGACAGTGCCGTTCGCATTACTCACCTACCGACAGGTATGGTAGTAACTAACCAAGACGAAAAATCGCAGATAAAGAATAAAGAGAAGGCCATGAGCGTACTGCGCTCACGATTGTTGCAAATTAAAATTGATGAGGAAAATGCCAAGCTTACTGCTGAGCGACGCAGCCTCATTGGTAGTGGTGACCGCAGCGAGAAGATTCGTACCTATAACTTCCCGCAGGATCGCATAACAGATCACCGTATTAGCTATAGCCGCAGTAACATTCCAGCCGCCATGAACGGCGACATCGATGACATCTTTGAGCATTTGCAAGCCTACGAGCGCGAACTCAAAGCGCAAGGCGCAAGCGAGGGCTAAATGAATATACGCTTATGGCTCCGTGACGCTGCAGAACAACTTGCCAGCGCAGGGATTTCTACTGCATTACTTGATGCGGAAATTATTCTCGCCCATACCCTACGCAAGAGCCGAACCTGGCTACATGCTCACACTGAAGATGAAATTCCTGCGCGTGAATTAGATATTGCCAACGCGCGCCTTGATTTGCGCCGTGATAGAACCCCTATCGCCTACATCGTAGGCCACAAATGGTTCTTTGGGCGGCTCTTCAAAGTAACCCCTGCAACGCTCATTCCACGGCCTGAGTCAGAAGCGCTTATCGAGCTTCTTGCGAAGCACATCTCGCCCGCTATCAAAACGCTTGTTGATGTCGGAACCGGATCTGGTTGTTTAGGTATTACCGCAAAGCTTGAGTACCCCCAACTTGCTGTGACGCTTATCGATAACAGTCGCCATGCGCTACGTGTTGCTGAAACTAACGCACGAAATTTAGAGGCTGACGTCGCTATTATTCGTAGCGATCTACTCGCGAATGCACCACCTCGAGTGGATAGTATTATGGCGAATCTTCCCTACGTTGACCATGCATGGGAGCGTTCACCTGAAACAAATTTTGAACCGCCTGGGGCCTTGTTTGCCGACAAAAATGGCGTGGGACTCATATACCAGCTCATTGAGCAAGCAATCCCTCAGTTGAGCAAAGGTGGCTTACTACTGCTCGAGGCTGATCCCTACCAACATCAAAGAATCATTGCACACGCACAGGCAGGGGGGCTGACGCACATCAATACCCTCGACTACGGGCTCGCATTTACTAAACCTTAGCGTGAATAACTGCCTAAGGTTGCTTTCAAGACTATTTCTTTGCCACCACGTAGCACTGTTAGCTCAACGGTATCACCCGGTGCGTATTCACCTATCAAGCTCGATACTCCACCCTCGCTGCCTACCGCCAGCCCATTAATCTTTGTCACGACATCCTTGTCCTTCAAACCAGCCTTTTGCGCAGGGCTATCTTCTATAATTGCCGGCTGACCCTCCTCGGCAAAAATATATGCACCCTGCTTAGAAGACACGTCGTATTTTTTGGCAGTTGCCGCAGTCAGTGCAACGTAGCGCATCCCCAAATAGGCACGCTGCACTCCCTTACCAGCGAGCACTGACTTTAACGCCCCCTTTGTCGCATTAATAGGAATTGCAAACCCGATCCCCTGTGCGTTCGCTGCAACTGCAGTATTGATCCCAATCACCTGGCCTGCGCGGTTGAGTAGTGGACCACCTGAGTTTCCGGGGTTAATCGCTGCATCCGTTTGCAGTAAATCAACTAACGTTTCAGCAGTGGCCCCTGCCCCATCACTCGCCTGAATTGGGCGACCCTTACCAGAGATAATTCCACTCGTTACGGTTGTTTGGTATTGACCAAGCGAGTTTCCAATAGCCACCACTTCTTGCCCTACTCGCACCGTTGACGAATCACCAAGTTCGGCAGGTGATAGGTTGCTCACTCCGTTAACTTTCAAAAAAGCCACATCATTCAAGGGGTCGGTGCCGACGAGTTCAACGGAAGAATAGGTCGTCCCATCAGCCATCACAACCTCAATAGCGTTAGCCTCGCTCACCACATGTTTATTGGTGAGAATATACCCATCTCGACTTACAACAATTCCCGTGCCTGCGGCCTCTGCTTGCGTGGGTCCAAACAGCGTGCGCGTTGTCACATTGGTAACTATCGACACAACACCAGGTGATACTTTATCAGCTATTGCTGCAATAGTATCTTCAGTCGCTGTTGTTAGCTTATTTCCATCACTATTAAGCTGCTGGCGAGGCGTGATAGTAGGATGAGTCTGTTGTGCCCACCAATAACCAATTCCTATACCTGCGCCGATCAACACCAACAGCACGGCAACTGCAATAATAGCCTTCGCACGTCGACGTCGAAACAAAATCGCATTTTCACTTTGCATGTCGTGTTCTTTCATTGGCTTCCCTCCTAGAGTGCCTCGCTACCATTAATCGCAGCAAGCACGTACACCGCCACCATAATGCTAATCGTTAACAGTGCCGGTAATAGCACGTCGGCACGCCTCACTGCTCCATGCTTGTGATAGCTTGCATATGCCCGCTCAGCCACAAAACAATACAGCGTAACAAATAGTGCAAGTTGTGAAAATTGTATGGCACCGAATCCTGGCAACGGATATGCCATTAACCAGTGGAAGCCAATCCAGCCCAGTTCTGCAAAAACAAAACCCGCGATAAAGCTATATAGCTGTGTCATCGGTTCATCGTAACTCCCAAGTATATGCCGAGCCGAAACAAATCCAATTGCCCACATGGCAAGCACAAAAAAGCTCGCGTCCCACGCATACGACACCATAGACAGTGCCGTAATACCAACGAACACTGCAATTCCCGCCTGCGCTGCCACGTATATTCGCTTAGAGCGCGGCTTAATCAACAACAGCCAACCAACATATAGCAGCGTAATCAAAACCTGCAACCAAAGTGCCCCCTGAGCACCATACAGCAACACTACTACACTTATCCCGACAATGATATCTACCATATTAGCAACCAGGTTAGCAAACCAAAAACGAGGTCGCACTGCTAGTGCACGCCACTTACTCAGAAGTACGGCGCTATACGCCAACCATGGCGACTGGACGGCGAGCACAATAAGCAGTAGTGCAACCGCTAGGCCCACATTTAGTGCGACATACGCCGCTTCGCTCAGTTTTGTGCGTCGCTTATGTGCTTTTAACAAATCCATAGACTGTCCTGTATTATACCATAATTACGGTGTCGTATCAGTCGGGTCAGTTGGTGGATTAACGATGATCAACACAAAATCAGTAGTATCTCCAACCGTCACGGGAGGCTTCGTTGTCTTTACCGTCGCACCATAGAGTGTCTTGAGCTTTTCAAGACTAAGTGGCAGCTTATCGGTAGGCTTAATTTGGTAAAGTACATTTGTTGAATAGGCTGCCTCAGCAGGCGCATTCCCTACCTCAGTAGTCATGCCTAGAGCCGTCAGCTTATCGGCCTCTTTTTGGGCTACACCGCCTACTCCCGAAGCATTAAGCACCATCACTGAAGCATCTTCCCGTGCAAGTGGGCTCGAATTTAGCTTCTTTTTAATCAGCGCTTGAATCTGTGAAAAATCATACTGCCCTGCCGTTGGCACAGCATTGCCACCTATCACCCCTTCGTCTATCAAGCTGATACTTTTAATTGATGGCGCGGGAATATCTCCGCCCAGAGCCATAAGGGTTCGAATCTCACTCGTATCAAAGTTGGTGCGTAAATTATGGCCAAGCGCATCAATCAACCCTGTCACCTTGCCCATATTCGTCAAGGTACCTGTGCTCATTGCCTTCTCCTTGATAGCGACAAGGATCTTCTGCTGGTTCTTTTCACGCTCAAAGTTTGAGTTCGGAAAGCCCCAGTTAATTGGCGTATCCCCCCGCGCTTGCGCTAAATACAGCGCATGTTCAGCGTCTAGCTCAACTGGGCCATTTGGATAATCGATAAAGTGGCCGCGTGGCGGGCAATTCTTAAGCCGCTGTGCGTAGGTGGTGCCACACTTCCAGTCAAAGTTGCCGTCCATCTGACCCCTCGGATCAGGGCTTTCAATTGTTACTGTAATGCCGTCAAGTGCTTTCACTACGTCACGCATCACTGTGTAATTAACATGCACGCTATAGTGAATATCCAGGCCCACAATATCACCAAAAAATTTTCGGGAAGCAGTCTGGCGCTCTTCTTCTGCCGCTTTATTCTCCCAGTCACCATTCACACAATTAAAATATTCATTAATTTTGCCAGAATAACCAGAGTTACAGGCCATACCGTAGCGCACTTGCAAGTCGCGGGGAATACTAATCATGTAAGCATTCTTGTTTTTTTGATCAATACTGAGCACCATGATTGAATCAGTTAAGTATGCTCCTTGGTGTCCCGGGTCGTCCTCTGAAGTACCCAGAATTAACACATTACTACGCCCATTTGCGTCAGTTTTTAGTTCTTTTTGCTGAATCAAGCCAAAAATATCACCCTTGAACACCGACGAGCCAGCAATAAATGCCTTGACGACAAACCATCCACCCATCGTTAGAAGAATAAGGAAAAAAACAATAATTGTACGACGAATCCATGTGCGACGTTTAGTGCGCCGCCCTTCCCGTTTATGCGAAGACTTCTTGCTAGACTCAGTTTGCACATCAATATCATGCAGTGACTCATCTATATCGCTACGCACCGCCATGCTTGAACGCGTTAAGCCCTCCCTTGAAGGCACGAGCGCATTGGTGGTACTCGACTCACGACTATCTGTCGGTGCCATAACACGATGGCGCACCAATCCCGGTGCATCTGGTCGTGGGAGTTTACGATTCTCCAAGTGATGCTCGCCTATCATGCCAGCGGATCGACGTGGAATAAAACCGTCAACGGAAGAACGTTTAGCCATATACTCACCCTACTATAGCCAATTTAAACCAAAAAGTGAACGCTAAAACGCTTATGTATTTTGCTTTCGTCGCCGAACCTAGTATAGTGAGAGCAATGGAAGCAGGCTTTTTAACACGTCATCCGCACATTAAGGACATCCTTAATTTTCTTATTTTCATCATCATTGTGTTTATTGGCACCGTACTTATTAATACCTTTATTTTCCGTAGCTTCTCGGTTTCAGGTCATAGTATGGACTACACGCTTCATGATGGCGAACGGCTCATTGTCAACCGGCTGCCCATCACTGCTGCGCAGCTTAAGAACAAGTCGTATACCCCGAATAGGGGTGATATTATCGTTTTCAAGAATCCTCGTTACACCCAGGGCGAACGTGATGAGTATATCGTCAAGCGTGTAATTGCCTTCGCAGGAGAGCGGGTTACCATAACCAATGGCGTCCTCACTGTTTTTAACACCAAACATCCAGCTGGATACCAGCCCGACAACGACTATCGCAAGGGCAACGCTGGTCCACAGTCTCCTTCGAGTGGCGAAGGGCTCGACATGGTTGTCTCTGAAGGAACAATTTTCGTAGCAGGCGACAACCGGATTGATGGTAACTCTTATGACTCGCGGACCGGTCTGGGGACTATCCCTACCTTTGATATTGTCGGCCCAGTTGCCATTCGTATCTGGCCATTCACAAAAATTGCGCTCTTCTAGTGCTAGCCTAGTAACTTTGAGATACGTTGAAATTCATTTTCGCTTTTAAAGCGAATGACTATTTGACCTGAGCCCTTTGCCGTAGTTCGGATGTGAACTGGGGCCCCAAATCGTTTCTCAAACGCTCTTGACTCGGTTTGATAGCGAGTTGGCAGTGATGAGACTTTCTTATCGCCGCCTTGGCCTTGTTGCTTGGTTTTCTTTAGCTTAGTAACATACTGCTCAATTGCACGAGCGCTCCACTCTTCCTTAATAATCAACGGGAATATTGCTTCAATTGTTGCTTCGTCAAGATTAATAAGGGGGCGCGCCTGACCCTCGCGAATTTTTCCTTCTGCAAGTGCATCGCGCACCATCTGCGGTAAGCGCAGCAACCGGAGTGTATTGCTTATCGCTCCCACCGACTTACCACCAACCCGCTGACCAATTTGGTCAAGAGTAAGATTAAACTGATCCCGCAACTTCAAATAGGCAGTGGCCGTTTCGAGAACATTTAAATCACGCCGCTGAAGATTCTCAATCAGCGACAACTCAAGCTTATGTTGGTTAGAAAGCGTTCGCACAAGTGTTGGTATTTTGTCGAGGCCGGCTTTTTTTGCAGCATGATAGCGACGCTCCCCCGCGACAATCATGTAGCCATTGCTGTGTGGTGTGACCACAATAGGCTGCAGCACCCCGTGCTCACGAATAGACTCAGCAAGTTCCTCAAGCGACAATTCGTCAAACGTTCGTCGCGGCTGCTCTGGATCAGGTACAATTGCCGAAAGTTTCACATGACGCAAATCACTGACCTGCTCATCTTGCGCAGCTGTTGGATCGAACTCTTCGTCCAGCAGCTCAGTAGGAATGAGCGAATCAAATCCTCTGCCTAATCCTTTTTTAGCCGACACGTTCTACCACCTCCTTTGCTACTGCCTTGTAGGCGCGTGCGCCTTTACTGAATCGATCATACACACCGATTGGCACACCATGGCTTGGCGCCTCGGCTAAGCGTACATTTCTGGGGATACTCGTTTTAAAAACTTTAGCCGGAAAGTGCTTACCAATCTCAGCGAGCACTTGGCCCGACAAAGAAGTTCGGCTATCAACCATTGTCGGTAGGACCCCTATTAAATCAAGGGTAGGGTTAAGACTCTTACGAACCAGCTTCATGGTTTCGAGCAGCTGACCGAGCCCCTCCAAAGCATAAAACTCTGCTTGCACTGGTAGCAAAACGTAACGGGCCGCAATCAAGCCATTTACCGTTAACAAACTGAGGCTCGGCGGGCTATCAATGATCACATAATCATACTCAATCGGGCACTGCGCAATTGCGTGCTTTAATCGACTAAATCGATGCTGTGCCTGCGCCAACTCCACCTCAGTGTTAGCAAGTGTGGGTGTTGATGGTGCAAGCGAAAGGTTCTTGTGCTCAGTGGACACAATCACATCACTCAATGTCTTTGCTCCCACTACTACCTCTGCCATTGTTGCTTCAAGTGCTTGCTTATCAATTCCTAAACCGCTCGTTGCGTTGCCCTGGGGGTCAAAGTCAATCAGAAGTGTACGCTTACCCATTTTTGCCAAGTAGTAAGCAATGTTAATAGAACTAGTAGTTTTACCCACGCCACCTTTTTGATTTGTTACAGCAATAATAGTAGGCACGTTTATGTATTTCCCCTTATTTACTACCATTATACCACGAGCGAATTCGTATAGAGTATTGGTGTATAATCAATATCAGCATGAAAATCCTCTTCTTAGCTCGCCGTTACCCAATTCTTATTGCAGCGATGAGCGCAATCTTGTTTATTGCCGTTATTATTGTGGCCGGCGTATATGCCGACCGCCAGGTCATTGATTATCACAGCACATCACCATCGCCTCAGAGCATGAGTATAGTACGATTCCCGGGAGCACTTGATAGGTATGATACCGGCCATTATCAGTCCATCGTTGCTAATGGCTATAACTCAACAACTGTTGCCTTCTTTCCACTTTACCCACTGCTTGCTAGGGGTCTCACATTCTTTGGTATATCGCCCTTGGCAGCACTCTTAGTAATTAGCTGGGTGTTTAGTATTCTCACTGCTATTGTTGTGTACCTGTGGGCTGCCTATGAACTACGAAAACGAAAAATTACGTTATCTCCATGGGGAGTGCTCGGACTATTTGCCCTCTTTCCTTCATCCTTCTTCCTGGCGGCGGGCTATGGCGAAAGTCTCTTTATTTTTCTTATTACAGGTTCACTCTATGCCTATCGTCGAGGCTGGTATGTTGCTAGCGGTATTTTTGCGGCATTCGCCACCGCCTCACGAGTTCAGGGGGGCGTGTTAGCATTGTTCTTCTTAGCCGACATTATAATAAACAAAAAATATCGTGAATGGCCCCGATACACACCGGTTATATTTGCTCCCATCGGCATCATTGTTTACATGACCTACCTCGCAAATGCATTCGGCGATCCTTTTGCCTTTATTGCCGCACAGCACCAGTGGGGGCGCCTCGATGGCAATCCCGTCCAAAATCTTATTTCATCATTTACGCCACTTTACCTATGGTATATCCCTGTGCTCGGGCTGATGCTGTGGACCGTGCACAAATACCTCGGCAAGGCTTGGCTGCTTTTTTGTGTAGCTTCACTCCTCCTGCCCCTTGCGAGCGGCCGCCTTGATAGTATCAATCGCTATATGTTGGCCCTGCCCCCACTGTTTCTCGCGCTCGGCATCTGGCTCAACCAGCGTCCACAGTGGCAACAAATTGCCTTCATTGTGACGAGTGCGTTTCTGCTCGCCTGGAATGTTGTTCTCTTTTTCAATGGTTATTGGGTAGCATAGCAAAACCCGCCGTCTCCGGCGGGCCATTCTACTATTTGATTGTAGTAATCTCTAGTTTGCTGTACTTTTGGCGGTGTCCCGTTTGGGTGTTCACACGCTTTTTGCTCTTGTAGCGAATTACTCGTAGCTTTTCACCGGCAACTTTGGGATCAACTACCTTTGCTACTACCTTGACACCCTTCACTGTTGGCGCACCGACTGTTGTCTTGTCACCATCAATGACGAGGAGTGCGTCGAGTGTGAGCTCTTTTGTGCCTTCAGGGAGGAGGTCCACCATGAGGGTCTCTTTTTCGCTGGCAATATACTGCTTGCCACCGATTTTCACGACTGCTTTCATTGTCATTCCTTATTAAATTTCTGATTCAAGTATCAATTGTACCAGAGGTAGCGCAAAAGAGCAAGTCTATGCTCCAACAACCGTCTGGTTCGCCGCCAGCCAGCCCTCAACTGTTCCACAATCAAGGTACTCGCCCTTCACTTCTACTACCTTCATTTTCCCGCCATTCTTCACATACTCATTAACCGCATCGGTGATGTAATACTCGCCTGATCGCTCGGTCTTGGCGTACTCATAAATCGTACGCATGGCTTCATACGGCAACGCATACTGGCTGATATTGATAAGGTGGCTCGGTTCTTTACCGGGCTGCGGTTTCTCAACAATGCCCGTAAATGTCCCTTCGCCATCCATCGCAATCACTCCATAGCGACTAATATCACCCTCTACCGGCGCGCCATAAATTGCTCCACCCGTTTCTCCAGCCGCTTCAATTAGTCGCTTCACTGATGATTCACCCGATGGGTCATAAATAAAGTCATCACCACCAACGACGACAACAGGCTCTCCTTCGGCAAGCTCCCGAAACACGAGGCTTGGTGGTATTGCGGTACCGTATTTTCCATAGCTTGATTGCACTACGTAGTGCAGGCTTACTTTCGGTGGCCGCAGCATATCGAGCAGTTCATTCTTGCCATTTCGCTTTAAATAATCATTCAGATCAATATTGGTCCGGTAAAAATCGCGCACTTGTTCACTATGCTCACTCACCACGAAGTAAATATCGGTTATACCAGCCGCGATACAGTCTTGCACAATGTAATCAACCACTGGACGATTACCCACTGGAAGCATACACTTTTCAATTGCCTTTGTAATCGGAAGACGCCTTGTCCCCCATCCCGCAACGGGAATAATTGCCTTTGTAATCATACTCTTAGTATGAACTAGTCTTCAGCAAAATCAAACCAATCGGGATCTTTTTTGAGGTCGCTTTCAACCCCAGCCCAAAAAGTGGCCAATTCTCCCACATCTTGCGGACCTTCAAGCACCCACTTCGCCTCTCCCTTTTGGCTATCCTGCTCAATCGCAACAATCAGCTCATCATTTTCGCTCGTTACAGGGCTCAACTGCATACGTTCAGTTGAGTGAGTCATGTGTGGGACCGGTAAATGAAGACTTTTGTGTATTTTTAGCATGTTGGTGTTGATAGGTTTATATACCTATATAAGCACAAACAGCATAAAAAGTCAAGTCTTTCCCTGGTCAGTTATTGATTCAAGAGCTTACGAACATGCTGTTCGTTGGTACCATTCACAAGGTTTGTATAACCAAACTGGCGCAAGATCATACTACAGGTATTGCTGCGCTGGCCGCTACGGCAATACAGAATAATCTGCTCGTCTTTTGGCACATCTTTTAGCTTGTCGGGCAATCCACGCATAAATTCCATCGGCGAAATATTGATTGCTCCCTCTACGTGGCTTGCAGCATATTCGAACGGCTCACGCGTATCAACGATGACCATCTATTTATCCTCCGGAATCACCAACCACAGCAATAAATACGGCAGAACACCCGGCAAACCACCAGGCAGTGACAAAAATACAAATGCCACTCGCGCTAGTGTTGGGTCAAATCCAAAGTACTCGCCTAGCCCACCGCAAACACCAGCAAGCTTTCTATTCGTTTTACTTCTATAAAGTTTTTTCATATTATTTTTCCTTCTTAAGCGCTATCGTTGCTTCTTTACCTTCAATTCTTACTTGTTCAGCGTACATATCATCTTCTGCAGTCACTAACTTTGTAGCAAGCGTCTCAGCTTGGATAACAGCACTATGCTCATCAACAGTACGTCGTAACTCTTCGTCGTCTGTCGCAATAGTGAGCACAATACGGTCATCGACGTTCAACCCCGCACTCTTGCGTGCATTTTGCACATGGCGCACTACTTCACGCATAAGTCCCTCACGCCTTAGCTCTGCCGTGAGTCGCTCATCTATTGCCACAACTTCACCAACGTGCACCTCTTTTACGTTCAACTCATCGAGCAAAATAGGCGTAAAGTCGAACTCCGCCCCAAGTGCGGGCACAGTGACACCTGCAAGTGGCTGGCGAACTTTTAGGCCGGCTTTCGCGCGGAGGCTCAAACCTTGGTTTACATAATCTCGCACAACGTCCATCTCGTTCATTACCGTTTCTTTTATATGACCAGCAGGTAACCAGTCTTTTAAGTGGATCGATGCTGCGTCGCCTGTCATCTTACTGTGTAGCTCTTCTGCCATAAATGGTGCAAATGGCGCAAGCACGTATGCCAGCCGTGTCAACACATAGTGCAATGTTACGTAAGCGTCAGTTTTGTCGCTATCATCCTCACTCTTCCAAAAACGTCGGCGACTACGGCGGACATACCAGTTACTCGCGTCATCAATAAATGGCAGTATCGGTTTAATTGCCCCCTGTAAGTCGTAGGCTTCCAGTCGCTCTTCAACAGCAGCAACCAGCTGGTGAAGCCGAGAAATCACCCAAATATCAAGGGGGTTCGTCAGCTCATCAAGTGGATCTTTCAACGCACCATCAAACTTCCAGCCATCGACTTCTGCATACATCGTGAAGAAGTCGTACATATTCCATACCATGCTAAGCTTACGGGCTACGTCCCCCACGTCTTTATCGGCCAATGCAAAGTTCTCACCATTTGTCAGTGGGCTGCCAAGCATCAAGAACCGGAAGCTATCCGCTGAGTACTGATCCATCAATTCCATTGGATCGGTGTAATTCTTGAGTTTCTTACTCATTTTTTTGCCATCAGCTGCGTTGATAAATCCCGTGCATATGAGATTTTTCCACGGGGCTTTACCGAACAAACCAACGTTCACGGCCATCAAACTATAGAACCATCCACGAGTCTGATCGATTGCTTCAATGATGAAATCGGCAGGATAACTCTGCTCAAACTTCTCTTTATTTTCAAATGGATAATGGAACTGAGCAAAGGGCATGCTGCCACTTTCGAACCAACAGTCAAGCACCTTGCCAATGTGCCGCATTGTCACACCATCCATCTCAAATGTGACATTCATGACTTCAGGCAAGTGATAATCATCGAGGCGCTTTCCAGTGTACTCCGCAAATTCCTCATAGCCTCCGAAGACTTTCACTACTTCAGTACCATCATTTTTTTCACCCCGCCATACCGGGATTGGTGTCGCCCAATATCGATCGCGACTCAAATTCCAGTCAGGTGCCTGCTCAATAATGTTATGGAATCGCCCAGTGCGCAGGTTATCTGGTGTCCAGCGGGTTTCGCTATTCGCCTGCAACATTTCATCCTTTTGACCCTGAATGTCCATGAACCAGCTTGGGTGTGCACGATACATCAATTTTGTACCGCAGCGATGGCAGTGTGGATATTCGTGGCGAATATATTCCACCTTCAATGCTCGCCCTTCTTCAACGAGGGTTTTAGCAATTTCCTTATTCACATCCCATATATTCTTACCTTGCCAGCGCCCCTCAGTATAAAGCCCATCGCCATCCACGATTGAGATAACCGGTATACCATTTACTTTACAAAGCTCGTAATCTTCTTCACCATACGCTGGCGCTTCATGCACAAGCCCCGTACCATCTTCAGATGTCACAAAGTCTGCTGCTAATACCCGGTGCGCACTCGGTCCTCGATTTTCAAACAGCGGATGATATTTCTTACCAACGAGTTCACTCCCCTGCACTTTTTTAAGCACCGTATACTCAAGCGGCTGGTGCTTAGCATCCTGCATCACACGGCTCACCGCTTCAGTAGCGACATAAAACTTCTTGCCCTCATGCTCAAGCAACGAGTACTCAAGCACTTCATTTACAGCCACAGCAACGTTAGCGGGCAGCGTCCAGGGTGTTGTCGTCCAAGCTAGCATCTTTTCATCGTTACTGTCTTCAAGGTCAAAATACACAAATACGCTTGGGTCAGTGTCAAGCTGGTAGCTATTTTCCATCGCCACTTCGCTCTTGCTAATTGGCGTTGCGTCTTTGGTGCAATAGACAAGGATCTTTTCGCCCTCATAGATTTTCCCCTTTTCGTAGAGGGTTTTAAATGCCCACCACACACTTTCCATAAACTCCTTGTCCATGGTCTGGTAGGCGCCCTTAAACTCAACCCATCGTCCCAACCTATCAATGGTATCTTCCCACTCAGTACCCGTTTTTACCATCGCACTCCGACATTCGCGCACATAATCTTCGATACTGATTTTTGTACCAATCTCTTTTTTATTTGCAATTCCTAACTGTTTCTCTACAAATACTTCTGCGGGCAGCCCGTGGCAATCCCATCCCCATGTTCGCTCGACTCGCTGACCACGCATAGTATGAAAGCGGCCCATCGCATCCTTAACGGTACTCACAAGCAAATGTCCGTGGTGTGGAGTGCCTGTCAAAAATGGCGGTCCATCATAGAACACCCACTGATTGTCTTCGGGGCGCTGCAAGACAGATTGCTGAAAGGTTTTTTCTTTTTGCCACGTAGCTGCCCACTCTTTTTCATACACAAGCGCTCGACGTCGCGTGTTAGCTTTGAATTTCATAGTTCCTCCAATAAAAAACTACTTCGTTTGACTACGAGAACCCTCTATCGGGCGGTACCATCTCGTTTCCAAAAGAAGTAGTTCTTTTAGCGCTTTCTTGTTGCTGTATCGTTGCAATGACGGCAGATTCTACTAGGCGATGTGCTGTTCTTTCTGCTTGCTTAGCGATTGATAGTCGCCTTACCTCAGAAATGAGGACGCTTTTACGTCCTCATTTTACCACTGTAGTCAGTTTATTACCAGAGCCAAGGATTCTTTTTGACCGTAGGCGTCTGGAGCCACGTTTCAATGAGGCTATACTTGCGTGGCGCAAGAGCAACCACCCACAGCACGGCTGCATAGACAAGATGCTCGTCTACAACCGGGTTATTTTTGAGCGGTAGTTCCGCAGCCCACATCATAACCAACAGCGTTGTACCAGCCACGGCAGCAACCCGTAGACCAATGCCAAGGATGAGCGCCATACCAATACCCAGAAGCCCAAGCATAAACAGCCAATCAACGAGTACGTTCCCCGCTAAACTACGGAAAAAGTCCACAAATGGACCCTCAGCATTGACCCCGAACTTCAAGAAGCCTGTCGTTGGTGAGACACCATCAAGCCATGCCTTACCGTGTTGTGTTGCGAACCCAAGCCCCATGGTTTTGTCGAGAAAAGCCCACAAAAATACAAAACCGAGCATGATGCGTGCTACTGCCAGCACTGACCATGCATGACTATACGTTACATTTTTCTTTGCTTTTACCATTTTACTTTTTCCCTCCTTTAGTAAATGGATATGGCCCTACTGTAGCGTACTTTGCATCAAAAATAAAGCTTATGTTTTCCTAGAACAAACCATCACCGTATTTACCGATGATAAGCGCGCATGCCACCACGGCGACGAGCACAAGTACTACTGCATCATACTGTGTATCAATTACTTTCTTTGCCCGATCTCTCCAGGCCGTCCTTAAAGGGCAAATACCTTCCCTAATATTGTTCCGCGTCACCGCAAAGAAAACGAATAGCATTGCAAAATCAAGTGTCAAACACCACGGACAAAGGGTTTGAATCACTGCGTAACTCATATAGAACATCCACCCCGCAAATACGATACCAGCAACGGCACCAAACTGCAGGCCCACCATGAACCAGCGCGGGAACGCTACTCCAGCGATTCTTGCCACCGCAATAGTGATGAGCGCCGAAAAAGCCATCATTCCAAGGAAACTATTGGGAAATCCAAAGGCCGCAGATGACCAGTGGTTACCAACGGTAGCGCAGTTGAGCACACTATTCAAGCTGCATGGCAGTATTGTATCAGGGTTTTTGGCCAGCTGGATTGCCTCAACCGACAATACAAACGATGCCAGTAACCCAATTGATGAAGCGATGAGGAGTACCCAGCTTGTCCACGCTCGCTCACGTTCAGCCAGCTGTTTGTTTTGCCACCACGCCTTAAGCTTGTGCAACATAGTAGCTTACCTCGCTGATTGTAGGGAGCATCATTCCTCGCCACATGTTTTGTACCTGTCCCTCATTGCTCAGTGCAACGATTGTCGGGTATTCAACAATATCATACGCACGACAAAAGGTTTCTCCTTCAGTAGTCTCGGGATCAAGCGTTTCAAGCACGCGACCGGTTTGCCGACTAAAATCCCCCAAGAATACATCTACCGATCGTGTATAGTCTTGATTGTCTTTATATACCACCACCACGCGCATATTACTTCTCCCGTTTATTTGTGCGACGCTGCTCAAGAATCTTCACAAAGTCATCGAGCGTTTTAAACTTGTGGAATACACTTGCAAACCGCACGTATGCCACTTCATTTTTTGCTGCGAGTTCATCAAGCACCAAGTCACCAATTTGCCGTGAAAGCACTTCGCTCTCACCGAGCTCGTATAACGATTCTTCAACATTATTAATGATTTCTTCAACTTCAACTTCGGACTTAAAGAACTTACCAACTGACCGCCGAATTGCTGTGGTAAGTTTTTCTCTGTCAAATAACTCCCGGGTACCGTCCTTCTTAATAACTGCTAAATTTGGGTGTTCAATGCGCTCATAGGTAGTAAACCGATGCTTGCCATCCATTGTTTCTCGACGACGGCGAATTGTAATGCCATCTGCAGACTCTCGAGACTCTAATACCCGGCTATCGCCTATCTTATAGTTCAGTGCCATGGGTGCTTATCCCTTCCTATGATTCGTCAGTTTGCTTGTTTTTATTGCGTCGTCGCAGGAACGCAGGCGTATCATCGTCATCTTCAGATTCGGCTGGGTGGTTCCAGATATTTTCTGCTGGTTCTTCTGCAAAATGCTTTGCTGCATCAGTATGATTCAAATCCATATCGATGTCTTTTACTGCATCATCAACATTTTCGGTCTTTTCAAGCTGGCTTGGCTTTTCTAACTCGGCTGCTTGCTCATGGAAATAAGCGCTATCAAAACCTGTAGCAATAACGGTAATGATAAGTTCGTCTTCTAGCTCAGGCTTCAGTGTCGCACCAAAGATGATATTCGCATCAGGCGATACAGCACTGGTAATAATTTCTGCAGCCTCCTGAATCTCACTCATACTCATGTCATAGCCACCGGTAACATTGAACAGTACGCCCTTCGCACCATCAATAGATACTTCAATAAGTGGTGACTCAATCGCTTGTTGTGCGGCTTGTGCTGCACGATCATCCCCGCTTGCACGGCCAATACCCATCAGTGCGCTGCCAGCGTTACTCATAATTGCCTTTACGTCAGCAAAGTCAAGGTTAATTAAGCCGTGTTCAGTAATCAGCTCAGAAATCCCTTGCACGCCTTGTCGCAGTACGTCGTCGGCAATTTTAAATGTTTCAAGCAGCGGGGTACGGCGATCAATCGTTTGTAGTAAACGGTCGTTAGGAATTGTAATAAGCGTGTCGACTTGTTTGCCGAGCTGCGCAATAGCCCACTCCGCGTTTGTGCGACGCTTCTCACCCTCAAAGCTAAATGGTTTAGTGGCTACACCCACAACAAGGATTCCTAAATCTCGAGCTTGTTCGGCTACAACATGCCCAGCACCACTCCCGGTACCACCACCGGCACCGATGGTCACAAACACCATATCTGCACCCTGCAGGGCATCACGGATTTCGTCAACAGATTCACGCGCAGCAGCTTCCCCAACACTTGGATCAGCACCGGCACCCAACCCGTTAGTTGTATTGTGGCCGAGATGGAGCTTGATATCGGCTTTGCTATTGTGTAATGCCTGGGCATCGGTATTCATAGCGATGAACTGTACGCCAACCAAACCGGCATCTTTCATACGGTTAACAGCAGAGCCACCCGCTCCACCAACACCAACTACTTTTATGCTGGCGAAAGTTTGAATCTCACTTGGTTTTACTTCTGGCATTCGCTTCTCACTCCCCTTTATTCACATCGAATAACTATCTTGTTCTAGTATACAGGATTTATTCGACAATGAATAGAGAGTTACGCTTTGAATTTGCCAAAGATACCCCTAAGGATTCCTCCGGCATTTTTCGCAAGTTGCTTCGTGTTCTGCCCAGGATGCTTAGCTCCGCGCGCAGGGCGAGTGGCGTCTTCGGCATCAATCAGCATAAGTCCCACGGCAGCGGCAAATTGCGGCTCGTCAATGTGGTCTGCAACACCACCAAACCCAGCAGGCTTGCCGACGCGTACCGCGAGTCCTAGCTGCTCTTTGGCGTATTCAGCAATTCCCTTCATACGTGCCGCTCCACCGGTCAGCACAATACCACTCGGCAGCTGGCCAGCTCGGCCGGCCTTTTTTAGTTCATGCTGCACAGCCTCAAATATCTCTTCTAGCCTCGCCTCTACAATCTCATCAATATCTTGAGTATTAAACGATAGTATTTCTTTCTCGTGCTTTACACTCACCCCTTCACTTTCCTTACGCACAAGGGCTGAAGCATGGGCAACTTTCACTAGTTCCGCAATAGCAGGGTCAGTTTTGAGTCCAATGGCAAGGTCGTTCGTAATGTTAGCCCCACCTACGGGTATCACGCCAACATATTGCAAATCGCCTTCTTCAAATACCGCTACGCCCGTTGTCGCACCACCCATGTCCACAACAGCTACGCCACTCTCTATTTGGCTTTCCGTAAGGACCGCTTTTGCTGCCGCCATCACTGAAGGAACTACCGTATTGGTGGCTACGGTTGCCATTTCACTCGCTTTTTCTAGGTTGCCTACATACGGTCCCATAGCTGAAACAACGTTTGCACTAATTTCTAAACGTATGCCATTCATACCAATGGGGTCCTTGATACCACCCTGCCCATCAAGGGTATAGCTAAATGGAACAACTTCAAGAATTTCTCGGTTAGCTGGAACCTTGCCAGTAGTAGCAACCTCTTCAATGCGTGCTAAGTCATCGTTAGTAATTTCGTGATCCGCCATGCCGACAGCAATCATTCCGTCTGCTTTTGTGCTCACAATATGTGCACCATTAATGCTAATCGAAGCCTCATTTACTTCGTAGCCGCTCATTCGCTCTGCTTCGCCAAGGGCTTGATCAATTGCATGCGCCGGACCGTTAAGGTTTACAACGCTCCCCTTACGCATACCACTGTTGCCTGCCTGTCCGACACCAACGATAGTCGGTGTACCGGTCGTCGGGTCAATGTGTCCCACCACACAACGAACGGTGGTTGTACCGATATCAATACCGACTGCGTATTTTGATTGTTCTTGCATATAGGGCTATTATACCATAACAACTATGGGTAGTACGTCGCCACACTACTCGCTCTGTTGCGGAATAACTTATTTTTTAGTGAGGATCTCTGCACCATTTTGCGTGATGAGTATGGTGTGCTCAAAGTGCGCCGCAATACTGCCGTCGCGCGTTGCAAATGTCCAGTTATCATCAAGTTCTTTTATCTTTTCACCGCCGAGTGTCGCCATTGGCTCAATGGCAATCGTCTCACCAGGCTGCAGCAATACACCTGTTCCTCGTTGTCCATAATTTGGCACATCAGGTGGCATATGCATTTTATGTCCCACGCCATGGCCAACAAGTTCGCGGATAATCCCCAGCCGTCCTTCGCGCAGTACTTTTTCGATTGCAGCACTAATATCACCGATTCGTACCGGCCCCTTTATAGCATCGATTCCCGCATACAAGCTGCGTTCAGTTGTTTGTAAAAGGTGTTTAATCGCTCCGCTTGGCTGCTCATCAATAACCATCGTGAAGGCAGCATCCGTCTTCATCCCTTTACAAGTAATCACCAGATCAAAGCCTACTACATCACCCTTGGCGAATATATAATCAGTTGGTACGCCGTGCACAATCTCATCATTGGTACTGATGCAAATCACACCCGGAAATCGGACCTCATCTGTTGTATAGGTGGCCTCCGCACCATATTCGGCAATTTTAGCAGCTACAAAATCATTTGTTTGCTTTTCATTCACGCCTTCGTGCACAAATCCTCGGATGTCATCAAAAATCTGCGCAATAATTTTGCCGCCTTCACGCATTGCCTGCAGCTGCTCAGGCGTCTTCTGCCCGGTAATTAATTCGGGCATACCTCACTCACCTCTGCATAAATCCTGTCGTGCACTTCACCGGCAGTACCCGTTCCGTCAAGGTGAATAATCCGCATATCTTGTTCTGCAAAAATCCCTAGTACAGGGTACATTTTTTGTCGGTAAATTGCCATACGCCGTGCAATCGTTTCGGGCGTGTCTTCCATGCGACCGCGCTTATCGAGTCGTTCCATAATCACACTTTCGGGTACTTCTAGCACAATGACAACGTCGATGACTTGGTTCGTTTTTTCCATGTAATCCGCAAGCCATTCTGCCTGATCTTTGGTGCGCGGGAATCCGTCAACAATGACGTTTTTATATTGCTTTTCTACTGCGTCTTGAATAGCCCTATCAAAAACCTCATAGGTTAACTCATCACTGACGAGCTCTCCGCTTTTAAGGATACGGATCACTTCGGGATCTGTACTGGCACGAAGCATCTCGCCAGTACTCAGCCATTTCCATCCCTGACGCACTGCAAGCATTTGCCCTTGCATGCTTTTTCCTGCACCGGTTGGACCAAATAAAAGAATCATGAGCGTGACGCTCCTTCCTATTTCGTTAGTTCTTGCTTAACTAGTTGCGCAATTACTGCGCCGTCTGCCGTGTTGCCTACCGCCGCCTTCACCGCTCCAATGACATGACCCATCATTTGCGGGCCATCTGCGCCTAGCTCGGCAATCTTTTGCTGAATCACGACCCGCAGCTCATCATCGCCCAATTGAGCAGGCAGATAAGCACTGAGTACTTCGATTTCCTGTTCTTCAGGTTCCGCCAAATCAGAACGATCATTCTCCCGATACAGCTTAGCGCTCTCGGTTCGCTTTTTCACTTCGCGTGCAATCACCTTCTCGATTTCTTCGTCGCTCAGGCCACTCTCTCGCTTACCTTGCGCTACTTCTTCGTTAAGGATCGCTGCCTTAAGGTTACGTAGCGTTTCGCCAGCAAAACGATTGCCGCCTAACAAGGCGGCTTTCATTTCATCTGCGATTCGCTCTTTAAGAGCCATTAATTAACGAATTCCCAGGCGCATTTTTGCCAGTTTATCGTTCTTACGCTCTTTGCGGATAATCGCCTTCGCGCGTCGCTCAGTTTTGCTCAGTGGCTTATTAAAGCGCATTGAAGCTTTAGCTTCAGCGAGCACTCCACTCTGCAGTACTTTGCGGTTGAAACGACGAATGATGTTTTCGTTCGCTTCACGTTCATCTTTGCGTGTAACTTGTACCATATCGTCCGCATTATAACAGATAAGTCTAGCCTCCGCAAGCAGCCAACGAATAAACTTGCTTGTCATCCATATTACTCTTCCTCAAGAGCAACATGCAGCAATCTTCCCTCTATACTTAATGTACCGCGCCACTCATTAATCAGCGGCTGGAACCAAACTGATACATAATCACCAAGCTCACATCTCCAGCTATCATCGGCATTAAATGCCACCAATGTAAACGTTCTTTCTTGTCTATCTTGTACTTCCATCTTTAAATGTTGTGCTTCAGCACCCATTCGGCGCAAATCCCTCACAAGCACGTGCGTCGCCTTGAGTATAGGTGCTGGGTTACCATTCCCAAACGGTTCCATGCTCTCAACCTCTTGCATAAACTGCTCGTCAATTTGGCCAAAACTCGCTATCGTCGCGTCTTCGTGCGGCAGCAGCAGTTGTGCTTGCGGGCGCAAACTAAGTGAAGCAAAGTAGTCGTTGAGATTTTTTCTGAATGCTGCAATATTTACCGTTGGCAGCGTCACTCCAGCAGCCAGTCTATGGCCACCCCCCTTTGTTATTAAATGGTCACTTGCTCGTATAGCATCCGCCGCGCTAAAGTCGCCATAGCTTCGTGCTGAACCCTTACTTTCTTCACCCATTTCTTGCAATACGTAGCTAGGTTTTTTATAACGTTCAAGCAATTTGGCCGCTACAATCCCCACAATACCATGATTCCAGTCAGCGTGACTGACCACAAGCACAGGGTCAGAAGTATATTCCTCTGCCTGCTGAGCCGCAGCTCTAAAAATTTTATCTTGCTCGCGTCGACGTTCTGCATTCATGGCGTCAAGTTGCTGCGCTTTCTCTAGCGCCACCATGCCATCACTCGCCAACAACAACTCCTGCGCATAGACCGCTGTTTCAAGCCGTCCAGCAGCGTTCATGCGCGGACCAAGCGCAAATCCAAGGCTTCGTGCATCAAGCTTTTTCGGGTCCACACCAGCTACTGTCATCAAGGCCTTGAGTCCAGGACGTCGCGTTTTGGCAAGGACCTGAAGCCCATAATATACATGCGTCCTGTTTTCATCTACCAAAGTAACTACGTCGCAGACCGTGCCAAGCGCAACCAAATCAAGTAGCCATTTCTCCTGCCCATAGGGTAACCCGTCTAAACGCGACTGCAATGCTTGCACAAGTTTGAACGCCACCCCAACACCCGGCAAATCAAGAAACGGATACAAGGGCTTTTTAGGGCTCTGCGAAACAAGCATTAAGCTACTGTATTTTTTCGGGTAATCTTGCAAGAGCCGCTTTGGGTTAATTACCGCCACGGCTGGTGGTTGTACCGCTGCGACGTTGTGGTGATCGGTAACAATGACGTCTACTCCCAGTTCCTTGGCCCGCACAATTTCCTTTTCGCTCAGGCTCCCGCAGTCAACAGTAATAATAAGTGTTGCACCTTGCTTGGCAATTCGTTCAACCGCATCGATGGTCATGCCATAGCCTTCAACGAAACGATTAGGAATAAACGTCGTAACCTGTTTAAAGCCAAATGCCCCGAGTGCATCCATTAATACAGTTGTTGCCGTTAATCCATCAATGTCGTAGTCGCCGTAAATAGTTATTGGCTCTTGGCGCTCACGTGCTGCTACAATCCGCTCCACTGCCTTTGCCATATCAGGTAACAAAAATGGGTCATGGCCCTTTGAATAATCTGGATGCAAAAAAATATCGCGTGCTGCACCATCGAGCCCGCGAGCCTGAAGTATCTGCTCAAATAATGTCATGGTTGAATGTCAGTGGAGGTGCGCTTAGGACGGCCGTTGCTTGCCTGCTGCTGCGACTTGATAACGATACTTTGGAGCTCTTTAAAGATAGGAAACTGCTTGTTAGTGGAATAAATCTTGGTATTGCCTTGCTTCTCGCCGAGCAAAAAACCGACTTTCTCGAGACGCTTCAGTTCTCGTTGGATGTTACCCGGGTCTTCCTTTATCAGCTTAGCGAGTCCACGCACATGGGTATGAAAATCTGGATACTTAGCGTATACAACGACAATTTTTCGTCGCACTCGAGATGTAATGAATACGTCTAACATCGAACCCTTTCTTGCTCTTTCCCAATGATACTGTTGCTTTTTATTCTACATTTAGCAATGAATATTTGCAAGCCTCATTAACGCCAATTCAGCACAATCTGGTTTATTTTTGCAATCGTCTCTTCGTGTGATGGAACAGTATTGTCCTCAAAATAATGGTTTGTTCCCATAAAGTTTTCTTTTACATCCAGCACATGGAGCTCATCGGCCATTACGTGCAGTTGATCAACTGCGGGAATAGTAGCCACTGCGGCTGCAACAACGAGACGGTGAATATGAATCGGCTTCAAGAAGTCTAGCGCCACACTCAGGATAGCTCCGTCGCTTAGGC
This sequence comes from Candidatus Saccharibacteria bacterium UBA1944, assembly GCA_002336935.1. Classification (GTDB taxonomy): domain Bacteria; phylum Patescibacteriota; class Saccharimonadia; order Saccharimonadales; family Saccharimonadaceae; genus Saccharimonas. The sequence continues at coordinate 12,974 of DDEW01000016.1, read as the reverse complement.
CATCTGCAACTAAAATAACTACTCGCTCTTTAAGCATATCCGTATCAATGAGACCGCCATCACCGATGAGTCGATTAATACGGCTAAACGCCTGTCGCTTTTGATCATCAAGGTAACCGTGAAATTCTGTAGCATATTCCTCTATCTCGCCGGCAGAAAATTCACTATTATAGGTAAAATTTCCACTTTGAGAAACAGCGCCAATACTGACGCTCTCACCTGGAACATCTATCCCCTCAGTAATAAGCATGGTCAATATACAGTGCAACTGAGCCGCTATCTGTTCGCCTATCAGCACGCCACCGTCACTTAGTGCAACCACAGCGCAGTTCTCGTAACGATACTTTTCAAGCAGTTGGACAGCAAGGAGCTGGCCTGCGTGAGCGCGTGATTCAAAATACATATGCTTATAGTAGCAGAAAATTATAGCCGCTAACAGGTATAATACATCTATGAGGTATTTCGAGGTGGCTCCTACAAAACTAATCCGCGCAGAGAGCGCTACCTTCACTTATCACACGCCAGACTCAACTATCGCTATTGGCAGCTTAGTGCTCATACCAGTAGGCAAAAAAGAAATAGTAGGAATCGTAGTAGAAAAAAGCGATAAGCCGGCCTACCCGACTCGAGCAATTTTACACTCCCTCCCCTATCCTGCTTTACCTGCCGAACTGGTAAAAACAGCGCTATGGATGAGCGAATACTACGCAACACATCTTGCGACAGTCTTGCAAACAGTCCTCCCTAGGGGTATCACTAAAACACGTCGAGCAAGCAAAAAAGCGCCGCTTTTTTCTCATCGAAAACGAACAAATTTTTTACTCAATAATGCACAGGCAGCTGCCGTTCACCAGCTCCTCTCCATGACATCAGGTGGTGCCCTGCTGCATGGTATCACCGGAAGTGGTAAAACAGCCGTGTACATTGAGCTTGCCAAGCATACCATTGCCAGTGGCAAATCGGTTATTGTACTTGTTCCCGAAATCGCGCTTACTTCCCAGCTTGTCGCAGAATTTCAGAATCATTTTGCACACGTCATCCTGACCCACTCTCGACAAACCGAGGCTGAGCGACACAGGGCATGGGAGCAGGTACTACGTGCGACTGAGCCACAAATAATCATTGGTCCGCGCTCGGCTCTATTTATGCCAGCGGCATCCATCGGCTACATCATCATTGACGAAGCACATGAACCAAGTTTTAAACAAGATCAGTCCCCTCGTTACCATGCGCAACGAGTGGCTAGCGTGTTGGCTGCGCAGCATGTTGCCCGCACCGTACAAGGTAGTGCAACACCACTGGTTACAGAATATTACCTGGCCAAGGCTGCTAACCGGCCAATTATTACCCTGCCTGAGCGCGCAAGGAATGATGCCACCGCTCCTACGATACAACTGGTCGATATGACTCAAAAGACAAACTTTACACGCCATCGCTTTTTGTCAGATGCATTACTTGCAAGTATCGACACCGCACTTGGAAATAAGCAACAAGTTCTCATCTTCCATAATCGTCGCGGTAGCGCTACAACCACGCTATGCGAGGCGTGCGGATGGTCTGCAGTGTGTCCCCGGTGCTTCATTCCCTATACTCTACATGCAGACCACCATCGTCTGGAGTGTCACGCGTGTGCAAATAAATCAGCCGTTCCAACTTCTTGCCCCGAATGCCACAGCACCGATATTATTCACAAAGGCATCGGAACAAAGCTCTTAGAAACCGAGTTACGGAAGCGGTTTCCAAAGGCCAGTATCGAGCGATTTGATGGCGATTCAACGTCCGAAGCCACCCTCGATCAACGGTATCAACAGCTGTACGAGGGTACGATTGATATCATTATTGGAACACAGGTGGTGGCAAAAGGACTTGATTTACCGCATTTAGGACTAGTTGGCGTCGTTCAAGCTGACGCAGGGTTGTCATTGCCTGACTTTACTGCCAGCGAGCGCACATTTCAGTTATTGTCGCAAGTTGTGGGGCGTGTGGGACGCAGTCACCGCAAAACCAACGTTATTGTCCAATCGTTTCAGCCCAGTACACTGCCCGTTCAAACAGGTCTACATCAAGACTACGCAACCTTCTACGATGCAATACTTGAAGAGCGGCGCCGTGGGCACTTCCCTCCTTTTACTTTTCTTCTCAAGCTTACCTGTGTTTATAAAACCGAAGCTGCCGCTATCCGCCAGGCGCGAGCCCTTGCATCATCTCTCCGCGCTACCTATTCCAGCCTCACTATATTTGGTCCCGTACCAGCATTTTACGAACGCCAACACAACACCTATCGGTGGCAAATTATCGTAAAATCATCGCAACGTGCCACGCTTATTGATGTGCTTAACCATGTACCATCCGCTCATTGGCAGAGCGACCTTGATGCAAGCTCACTACTGTAATTTCTCCTCCCCATCTGTTATACTGATTCGCAGTGAAAAAAGAAGCAATCATTACCCTGCCCAACCCGCACCTGCGCTCTAAATCGCAGCGCGTCCATATCGTGACTGACGAGACTCGTCAGCTTATTAAGGATATGACCGATGCCAGTCTTGACTGGGAAGACTCACGTCCACACGAAATCAGTGCCGCGCTTGCCGCTGTCCAGATTGATAAACTTGAACGAGTCGTCATTGTGCGCAGCGACTTCGATAACAAAGACATTCGTGAATTTGTGCCGCTTATCAACCCTGAAATTATCAAATATGAAGGCGCGCTCGTTTCCGACTACGAGGGTTGCCTTAGTGTCAGTAACTTTTATGGCAAAGTACCCCGTCATTCAAAAATTCGCGTTAAAGCACTTGACCCAAATGGTCATGAGATTCGCTTTAAGGCTGAGGGCTTTCTGGCGCGCGTTATCCAGCATGAAATCGATCATACTAACGGTATTGTTTTTGTCGACCATATCCACGATGTAAAAGATGCATTTTATCGCCTTGATAGCAAGGGAGAACTTCAGCCGCTCGATTATGAAAAAGATGTCGAACATAGTATTCTTTGGGACTGAGGACTTTAGTCTTGCTTCGCTGAAAGCGCTCGTCGAAGCCGGCTATTCACTGTGCGCCGTTGTCACAAAGCCCGACACCATCCGTGGCCGCGGCGGCAAGCTTACGCCACCAGCAGTCAAAGTATATGCAGAACAAATGGGTATCCCGGTTTGGCAACCATCTTCGATCAAGGACATTATCCCCCTCGTAAAAAAACTTCATTCTCCAGTGGGTATACTCGTGAGTTATGGGAAAATTATTCCCCAATCCATCATTGATCTCTTCACTCCCGGCATCATCAATGTTCACCCATCTCTCCTGCCTAAATATCGCGGTCCTTCACCAATTGAAGCCGCGATCGTCAACCGCGATGGCGTCACCGGCGTGACACTTATGCAGCTATCAAAGGCGATGGACGCCGGGCCTATTTATACTCAGGTCCCCTACGCTCTTGATCAAACCGAGACTAAGCCTGAGCTTTACCAGACCCTCGCTCAGCTCGGTGCTAACCTATTAGTGCACAAGCTCCCGAGTATTCTCGATGGCTCCCTCACTCCCGAACCGCAAGTCGATACAGAGGCTACCTATTGCCAACTCCTCACAAAAGATACCAATCCGCTTGACTTATCCAAACTAACTCCCGGCCAAGCCGAGGCAACCATTCGCGGGCATCTGGGTTTTCCCAAAACACGTGTCCAAATTGGTAAATGGACGGTTATTGTCACAAAAGCACACGTTGTTATGGACCAAAAAACACCGCTTGACCTTCAGTGTGGCAACGGTGCTTTCTTGTCTATTGATGAGCTGATTGCGCCAACTGGGCGCACGATATCAGCAGAAGCTTTTATGCGCGGCTACCCGCTCTAGGCTGCCGGCTGTTGTTCGCCACCGCCCAAGATTGCATCACGGTTAGCAATAATCTCATTTTTCAGTTCTTCCATTGTCTGTGCTACTACCTGGCGGTAATCAGGACGGTTGAGCCCCAGCCACTTGAGCGATGCATACTCGGCAAGCACCACGTTTTGAGGTATTTCAGCGGGCGCTCCGCTCTTTAGCTGCTGATAAATTGGATCTTGGTCATACTGAGGAACATTGGCCGCCAACCACGCATTTACCTTTTCGTCGTTTCGATCAATGAACGATTCAAACTCTTCAAGCTGCGCATCACTCAAGCCTTCGCTCAGCCTTGTGCCTACCCGCAGTTCCAGTTGTTCGCGAAAATGATCCAGGAACATCTGCTTTTGGTCGGCAGGTAAGCTACCAAGTCCAACATCTTGCAAGAATTTATCATCCAATTGAAACATTGTTTTCTCCCTTTTAACTACTTATAGTATAGCACATTAGTACGTGCCATCACGGCTCGCATCAACGGCTAGTTGTCGCGCAAAGTCTTCTAGAACTTCTTGTCGTAAATCATCAATAGTAACAAACTCTTTTTCAAGCCAGTCTACCACCGCATCGGGTGACTGCTCTTTCAGGCGTTCAAACTCTTGCATTTGTGCATCGCTCATTGAGCGTTCCAAGATACCAGCTACTCGTAGTTCAACGAGCTCCCTAGCTTGCTCTACACTTACTGCCTGCAGCTCTGGGCTAGCAGCGCCAAGCCCTAGTTTATCGATAATTTCTTGATCAGTCATTTTGCTTTTCCTTGTCGATGTTAGTTGATTACGCTAGGATCAGTTTACCACTTACCCTGTGACTTTAGCCAGTCACGAGCAAAGTCTGCAACCCCAGGCCGCCATTCAGCGGTTCCAGGCGTGCTAATGCGCACATCGCCAGCCTGGGTATATGTTTCAAGATTGGTTGGTACACCATTAAGGTCAATCACGCCACTTTGACCAAATCGATTGAGAACTGCTTGATGGAGCTGCTCTGCGGTTTGAGGATCAATCTGGTGGCCATTTGCGGTTGCCCATTGGCTCCATTCGCGAATCAGACCATTACCACTTTCAACGGTAAACGTATTGGCTTTAAGGACTTCAGGCCCCGGAGCGGGAACTTCGCTTCCTGTGGTACCACCACGTTGGTCAAGTTGATCTTGCAAGGCTTTTGCTTTTTCTTCGGCGGCCTTGCGGGCAGTTTCAGCATCAGTTGCACGCTGCTCGGCAGTTTTACGTGCTGCATCAGCCTGCTCTGCGCGCTGTGCCTGAGTATCCCACGCTTCGTGAAGTCGACCAACACCAAATCCAGCCAAGCCACCAGCAACCATACCAATTCCCTTGGCAGTGTTAAATCGCTTACGGTTTCGAAGCATTTCGGCATCACTCTTTGCTTCAGTTGTGCCTGTCATTACTGAAGCACTGGAGCTATCAGCCTCATCAATGGTAGTGCGATGAGCAGCTTGGCTTGCAAGTGCTTCTCTGTCGGCAAAACGCATGAATGTGCCGTCGGGGCCCTCAACAATGGCATTCTGGCGACGTTTCGTCACCCGATGCCCCATGAAGCCGCCGGTCATACCACCGGCAATTGTACCTGTTGCAAGGCCAAATATAACACCTGGCATTAATACAGTGACACCGGCTGCAGCAACACCGCTACCAAGAGCAATAACAGCTGCTTTCTTAAGCTTACCAAAGCGCTTACCCTCTTGGCTCATCCACCAGTTAGTGAGTACGCCAGCCTTCTTGCTTGATTCTTTTGCAAAAACAGCAACACGTTGCTCAAGTGAGAGGCTTTCATTAATCAACCAAGCTTTTCGCATAGCAAGTAGCTGCTCAGGCGTTGACCCAGCAACCTCAGCTGACATCGAATCGTTAAGCCGATCAACGAGTCCTTCGTAGGCTGCTTGTGCCTCGTCTTTTTCGCGAGACTGTCGATCGTTTACCTTATTGGCGAGTGCACGAATGGGGGTGATACGGCGAAGGAAGCGAGAGAAGCGCGTATCTGCTTTGAGAAAACGGCCAAAGTATGATGACCTGTCTTTTGCGGTCAGGCGTGCATAGTCGTCGCGAGCTTCGGCTACTGCAGCCTGCAGTGCTTCAAGCCGTTCATCGGTCATTTCGTCACCAGTATCAAAACTCTCAGGGCTTGGGGCAACGGGACGACCCTCCGTGCCAAAGCTCTCAGGGGATGGAGCGACTGGGCGGCTACCGTCTGCGGTAGTGCCAAAACTCTCAGGGCTTGGGGCAACCGGGCGACCATCTATACCAAATGCTTCAGGTGCGGGCGCCAGTGGACGACCACTCTCATCAGTGCCAAATGACTCAGGAGAAGGAGCGACTGGGCGACGCTTATTGCGCACCACTTCCTTACGGTGCTCAGCATATTCAACTTGGCGTTCTGCCATGCCGTCACGAATCACGTCCTGATATTGCTTAATGAGTTCAAGATCAGCCTTGCTCATAAATCCACCCGAACGGCGTCCTGACATGCCTTTGCCATGATGGGCAACGAGGTTATCATCAAAATCAACAATGTCCTCAAGTGCGCCATACCCGTTTGCTACGTGTTTTGCGCGACGTGCATCGAGAATGCTATCTACTGTATCGTTATGATCTTCATTTGTAACTTCAATCTTGGTTGCAGTTTCTTCGGCAGCTACAGGAATGCGGCGACCCATGGCACGACGTGCCTTCTCTCGTGCTACAAGATCATCTTCATCGGCATCAATCTCCCAGACACGAGTACGAGACTCCATACGGTCAAGTGTTGCCTGTGTTACCGGGCGACCACCCTTTGGATTTGGGCGGCGTTCCCTCTGCTTTGGTGCTGCGGGGGCACCTGAATCTTGCGACCGTGGCTGACGAGCTGGTCGTTTTGCACGCTCCGCTTCTACAAATACCTTCAGTTTCTGATCTTCAGCCTTTAGACCTTCAATGATCTCAAAAAATTCACGCTGGCTCATTTCGTCTGCCACGGGATAGCCAGCTTCAGCAAGCAATGGCTTTGCGCCAGCAAACCACTCTTTTCGAAAACCACCCTTAGGAATATCGTCCCGCTCGCGGAGGGCAGTTCGAGCAGCAAAAATTGGGTCCAAAAAGACTCGTATCTCTTTGCGACGAGCTACTGCTTCACCAAAACTCAGCTGTGCTCCCTCATGACCGCTACCGGCGCTTTCAACACTTTCTACTGGCTCTGGAGCTGCAACAGACGCCTCAGCTGATGCAGTTGCCTGCTCGGAAGCTTCAGTTTCAAGACGTTGCTTAAGTGCCTCTAGATCGTCTTGCGTTGCCGTCTGTGGTTTGCGTTGTTTTTCGCTCATGGAGTGGTGGTTCCTTGCGGTGGTGCGATTAATTATGTTGTTTGTTTGTAATTATGATTACATATTAGCATAAACATGATAAAAAGTCAATAGTATGCTATGCAATGCACCACCGTTGGGTGGTGCATTGCATAGCTGCGGACGTGGCGCTTATTTGAGCGTTCGTTTTACAAGTTCTCGAGTAAAGAATTCGAGCTTATCATCAATCTCTATAAGAAGCTTTTTGTGTGTCTTGAGACTTAGCCCACACATCTCGCCTTCAAAGACTTCTTTTGCCTCTTGTTGTTGACGTTGTACATTGACCACTTCTACTTCGGCTAGCTGTTCATCACCGCGCTTAACTCGTGCCAGCACATTTGATGTGACTTTACCGTTGGTTACTTCACCTCCACAGATAACTTCATCTTTGAGCGTACGGAATACGCCCTTAATCGTTAGTTTTCCAAGTTCAGTCTCAACGACTTCTGGGGCAAGCATCGCCTCCATACTGCTACGCGCATCGTCAAGCAGCTCGTAAATCACTCTATACAAGCGCACTTGTACTTTATCACGCATTGCAAGACGCTTCACGGCGGGTGGAAGGTCAATATTAAAGCCATAAATAATTGCCTCGCTACTTTCAGCAAGACGCACATCGCTCTCGGTTACGTTACCGACACCACTGCCAATAATGCGCAAATTAATCTCGCCTTGTGTGTCAACCAAGCGTAAGCTGTCCATAACAGAAGTGAGCGAGCCTTGAACATCAGCTTTTACAATCACATTCATTTCCTGAGTATCACGCTTTTGTGTCATCATTTTGAGCAAATCTGCCCCGGTGACGTTAGTGCTAGCAGCATTTTTCTCACGCTCAATCTTAGATCGTTCCACCATGAGCCTAGCTTCTTTTTCATTTTTTACAATGGTAAATACGTCACCGAATTGGGGTAGTTCTTTGAAGCCGGTTACTGTCACTGGTGTCGAAGGACCAGCCTGTTTGAGCGTTTTGCCTGCAAAGTCAAGAAGAGTGCGCACTTTACCGTAGCTCGTACCCGCCACTAAAAAGTGTCCTGGCTTTAGGGTTCCTTGCTCTACGAGTAGGCCAACTACTGATCCCCGTCCCGTTTCCATGTGCGCTTCAATCACGAGCCCCTCTGCAGAAGTGTCAACATCTGCCTTTAATTCCTCAAGGTCTGCGACGAGCAGTACCATATCGAGTAGTTTATCAAGTCCATCGCCTGTTTTTGCACTCACTGGGACCATAATAGTATCACCCCCCCACTCTTCTGGGTTTAAGTGGTGTTCGCTCGCAAGCTGTGCCTTGACCATCTCGGGGTTCGCAGTTTCTTTGTCCATTTTGTTCAGTGCAACCACAATTTTTGCGTTGGCATCACGAGCAAAGCGAATCGCCTCAACCGTTTGCGGCTTCACACCGTCATCTGCCGCTACCACAATGATTACCACATCGGTTAGTGCTGCACCGTGTTGACGTAGTGCAGCAAAGGCCTCATGGCCAGGAGTGTCAAGCAGGGTAATTGGACGGTTGTTGCGAACGGTTTGATACGCACTAATGTGTTGCGTGATACCACCAGCTTCACCGGCGACTGTTTTCATATTCAAAATAGCGTCGAGTAAACTGGTTTTGCCATGGTCAACATGCCCCATCACGGCAACAATGGGTGGGCGTTCTACAGCTTTATCAGAAGGTGTATGGAGGCGCTGTACGGTATGTGACTCGGCTTCTTTGCGCTTTAGTGTTACATCAAGCCCAAGCTCCTCGACAATAATCTGTGCGGTCTCAAAATCTATCCGCTGATTAATCGTAGCGACGATGCCGTTTTTGAATAACTCTCCTACGAGCTGGGTAACTGGCAGATTAAGGGTCCCTGCGAGTTCACCGACGGTAATTGAATCTGCAATGACCAATACTTTTTCTGGTTGACTCATTGGTTGCTCCTTTCTGCCCCAGCTCGGTGGGGACAACTATCCATTACTACATGGTTATTTTTTCTTGTCAGCAAGGCTCAGTGAGATCTTGCGATTGTCTTTGTCGACATCAAGCACGACAAACTCTTTGCGCTCGTTCAGGGTAAATACTTTCTCTGGGTCTACACCCTCACCACCGCCGAGCTCACTAATGTGTACGAGCGCCTCAACAGCCGGACTAATCTGTACGAAAGCACCAAATGGTGTGATACGTGTAACGGTGCCTTCAACTTTTGCGCCCTTACTAAACTGCTCGACTTCGTCAAGCCATGGGTCCTTTGTTAGCTGCTTCATGCTGAGGCTGAGTCGCTCTTTATCGATGCTGATGATTTTTGCCTCGATAGACTGGCCAACCTTGACGTAATCAGCAGGATTATTAACACGCTCCCAGCTGATTTCGCTAATGTGCACCAAGCCTTCGATGCCGTCTACATTAACAAATACACCGAAATCGACAACGCCAGTGACAACGCCAGTGACAGTGTCACCAATCTTAAGCTGCTCAAATCGCGCAGCCAGGCCATCCTTAATGGCTTCTTTTTCACTAAAGATTAGCTTATTCGCTTTGCGGTCACAATCAAGGATTCGCACCTTCAGGGGCTGTCCAACGAGTGCATTCAAGCGAGCCAAGATTTCGTCTTTGTCAGCGCTACCAACACGCGGATAGTGCTCTGCAGAAAGCTGTGATACAGGCAGGAAGCCGCGCACACCTTCGTATTCAACAAGCATACCGCCACGGTTGGCATCGTATGGGGAAACCTCGATAATTTCACCTGCTTCCATTTTCGCGCTCACTTCTTCCCAGCCGCGATCTTTTGCTGCCTTACGAAGGCTCAAGAGCGAATAGCCGTTATCAAGCTCGGCATCAACGACGCTAGCCGTTACTTCATCGCCTACATTGAGCTGCCGGCTAAACCCTACCTCGCGGCGAGGCACGTAGCCAACACCCTGCGCACCAAGATCGATGAGCACTTCGTGTTTTCTAACACTCAATACCTGACCGCTGATGACCTCTCCAGCAATAAGTTGTTTTACATTATCACCTGCAAGCAGGTCGTCCATTGTTATAGTGGCTTTTGCCATAAATAAGTTTATTAGTGGATTTCCGCACAGCAAAATGGCGGAAAAATACACCAAAACTCCTCTCTTAAAATTGATATTTCCTCGGCGCAACCAAAAAGGCACACACCTAGATTGTGATTCATTATACACTAGTAAACAGAGAAAGTCTAGATAAGCTCGCGTGATCGAACGTAGGCAACACTCGTGCCGACAACAAGCATTGCACCGACGAGCGGTAAAACCGCGTCCTCGGGGCCCGTGGTAGGAAGACTGCGCGTAGTTGTCGTCGAAGTGGCAGATGCACCCGAGGTTGCACTCTGATTATTTTGTCCCGTAGTACTGGTAGAGGTTGCACCTGAGTCAGCCTCGCTTGCAGCCTTCTGCTCCTGAGCTTTCTTCTCTTCGGCGGCCTGCTTCTCAAGGGCGGCTTTTAGGTCATCGCTGTTCTCGTTTTTGTTTGTATCAGGATTATTCGTCTGGTTGGTAGTAGCATCGGACGCGACAGAATCGGTTGTCGACGTACCGTTCGTTTTGGCAAGCTGATTGCGAACCACATAAATAGCACCAACAACGAGTGCGGTCAACAGTACTCCCACCAGCACGTACCCGATAATGCTTCCTTGCTCTTTTCGGTGTGACATTGCTGTACCTCTTTAAATAACTATCGTTTATTATACCTCTTTTACCGATAAAAAGCAACGTGAATATTATGGTACACTAATGACATGATAGTAACAATCGATACCGGTGGGACAAAAACGCTTATTTCTTCGTTCAGTAGGAACGGCAAGATGGGCAAATCGATTAAGTTCCCTACTCCGACACAGCCAAAAGAATACGTTGCGACCCTAAAGAAAATGGTGCGAGAAAACTTCGGCCACGATGATGTAGATGCAATCGTGCTTGCGCTACCAGGAATCGTAAAGGACGGTGTCGCAGTATGGTGCAACAACCTAGGTTGGCAGAACTTTGATGCGCATGCTCAGCTAAAAGACCTGCTTCCTAATGTTCCTTTTTTAGTGGAAAATGATGCCAACCTAGCAGGATTGGCTGAGACACGTGCACTCAACCCCGTTCCGGTAAGCTCGCTCTATATTACTATCAGCACCGGTATTGGATCGGGCATATGCACCAATGGATACATCGACCCCGGCACACGATATAGTGAGGCAGGGCGTGCTTTGATTGAATATGACGGCAAAGTGCGCGAGTGGGAAAAGTTCGCTTCTGGGCATGCAATTGTCGATGTTTATAAAAAGTTTGCGCGAGACATCACGAGCAAGCGTACGTGGCGGCAGATTGCCGACCGAATTTCGCGCGGCTTCCTTGCTGTTGTTCCTATTTTACAACCCGATGTTATTATCATCGGCGGTTCAGTTGGTACGTATTTTGACCGATATAGTGAATATTTGGAGGGTATTCTTAAAGAGCACCTCCCACCCCATATTGCTTGTCCAAAAATCGTTCAGGCGCAGCATCCCGAAGAAGCTGTGATTTATGGGTGTTATTATTATGGCAAAGATTACCTCACTACAAAAAAAGCTCGAACATAAGCTGCCTGACGTAACCTTTCGCCGAGGCGACACTTTTACGTGGGATCATACTAGCTCATGCATCCTTTACAGTCCCACTCATCCATCGGCGGCAGCGTTCTTGCTTCATGAGGCCGGTCATGCGAGCCTTAGTCACTCTTCTTATGATTCATCAGTCCACCTTTTGACCATGGAACGGGATGCTTGGCAGAAGGCCAAAGAAATTGGCGAGGAGCTAGGTATCACAATTGACGATTCTACCATTGAGGATGCACTTGATTCGTACCGAGATTGGCTGCATGCCCGAACTACCTGCCCCACCTGCAATGCTACTGGTATAGAAAAAGGCAAAAACCGCTATCTTTGTCTTGCGTGTAGTAGCACCTGGACATCCAACGAAGCACGAACATGTACACTAAAACGCTATATAAACAAATAACCCTCTCGCATTGAGAGGGTTATTTATAGGTTAAACTGATTATTTATCAGCTTTTTTCGTGCGGCGTGAGATACGGCCACCCCTTGCGCCTGCAATACGTGCAAGCTCTGGGTTAGCAGCAAAACCACCAGTGTGACCATTGCGACCACCCTTTGCGCCAATCTTAGCGTAAAAGTTAGGGTCTTTAGCCAAATTTTTTTGTGCAGCCTTAAGGCCGCCAGCTTTGGTACCTGCCATGATGATATGACTCCTTATTATTAAAAGGGTCTCGACTACCCCTGTTACAGATCGTCAAAACCCTCGCTTTACCTCACATATGCTATGTGTATGATTTAATAATAGCACAAACATTACAAAATGTCAATGGTTACAAATGATTTTTTTATGGTTTAACGGGTATTGCACTTATGCTGCTGGTGCGATATCATAAGAAATGCACCTGTTTGAATCTTATAAAAACCATAAGGTTCACCACAACAAATGGTTTCTCGTTTTCTGCGAGATCCGAGAATCCACCACTAAAATAACCCGCCTACGAGACGGGTTTTTAGTGTACACCTATTATTGTCATCTATTTTTATGTTTATTAGCCAAAAAGATAAAAGCCATCCTATTCGGATGGCTTTTATATAATTCGGCACCGTGNNGCCATGGGCACCGAAGTAAGGTTTTGTGCGTCTTTGGGCTGATTAATCGCAGAATCAGTGGGCCAAAACCTCGCTTCGATGTCGATGGTCACGGTAAGAATTGTAAAGTTGACGTGCGGTGTTCGTAAACACCAATTACTAGTTAAGTCT